>NZ_KV799291.1:920-11238 GCF_001809885.1 Corynebacterium sp. HMSC058E07 | reverse complement strand
TTTCGCCAGTTTAACCTTTTGGTTTGCAGTGGTGAAGCGTCCTGGGGTTAGTTCCTATCTCAGGTAAGGAAGGGGACTAAACCCAGGACGCTTCACTCACGTCGCGAGCGCGAGTGTTCCGATGTTCACTTAAAGGGGTTCTTTGGCACCTTCTTGGACGATTCAATGCGGTCATTTGGATGCACGTCATCGGCCTCGACGATGGTCTGGCCCTCGCCCAGCGAATTACGGGTGGAGCGGTTCAGGTCGCGCACCTCGTGCATGCGCGGCTCCGGATCCAGGCGGTTGGCCAGCGCCTTGCGGCCGGAACGTACAACGGCCTTCGTGATGTCCGAGTTCACTGCGGTCTGATAGCCACGGCGGATCTGTTCGTAGCGACGGCGACCGGCCTTCGTGCCCATCAAGTAACCCGCGGCGGCGCCGACGACGAGCTGGATCATGTTGGCTCCTTGGAGGTTTGCGTTGGTTGCGTTAGCTAATAGCTCAAGCTTACGCGAACCCACCAAAGGCACAGAAGCTTGTACAGTGGGTGACATGACTACAACTGTTAGAGCGGTAATTTCCCGCGCGAAAAACGAACCCGTCGAACTGACCGACATTGTGATTCCCGACCCGGGCGATAACGACGTGATCGTGCGCATCCAGGCCTGCGGCGTGTGCCACACCGACCTGGCCTACCGCGATGGCGGCATCACCGACGACTACCCATTCTTGCTGGGGCATGAGGCCGCCGGCGTGGTTGAGCAGGTCGGTGACCGCGTGACCCACGTGGAGGTCGGCGACTATGTGGTGCTGAACTGGCGCGCCGTGTGCGGCCAGTGTCGCGCCTGCAAGAAGGGCGAGCCGAAGTACTGCTTCGATACCCACAATGCCTCGAAGAAGATGACCCTGGCCGATGGCACGGAGCTAGAGGCCGCCCTGGGTATTGGAGCTTTCGCTGAAAAGACGCTGGTTCACGAAGGACAGTGCACCAAGGTGAATCCGGATGCCGATCCTGCCGTTGCGGGTCTGCTGGGATGTGGCGTCATGGCCGGTCTCGGTGCCGCAGTGAACACCGGTGAGGTCAAGCGCGGCGAATCCATCGCCGTCATCGGTGTAGGTGGCGTGGGCATGGCCGCGATCGCCGGTGCAGCCGTTGCAGGTGCGACGAAGATCATTGCTATCGATATTTCGGACGCCAAACTCGCCCGTGCCGTTGAGGAGTTCGGTGCAACCCACACGATCAACAGCTCGGAGCTTTCGGACGAAGAGCTGGTGGCGAAGGTCCAGGAGATCAACGGGGGATTCGGCGTGGACGTGGTGGTGGACGCCGTGGGCGTGCCGCAGACGTTTAAGCAGGCGTTCTACCTGCGAGACCTGGCTGGCCGTGTGGTGCTGGTGGGCGTGCCGACTCCGGAGATGACTCTGGAGCTGCCGTTCCTGGACGTGTTCAGCCACGGTGGTGCGCTGAAGTCCTCTTGGTATGGCGACTGCCTGCCCGAGCGCGACTTCCCTATGTATGTGGACCTGTACCAGGAGGGGCGTTTCCCGCTGGATCGCTTCGTGGATGAGCGCATTGGCATTGAAGGGGTGGAAGAGGCCTTCGAGAAGATGAAGCAGGGCGAGGTTCTGCGTTCCGTAGTGGAGTTCAAGTAAGCCGCGCACGACGCAGAGTCAGAGACCAAGAGAGGTAAGACATGAGCGAGCAGAAGTTTGAAAACCCGCAGATCGAGCAGTTTGTGACCTCCGGGAAGTTCCGGCTAGACGGCGGCGAGTGGGACGTGGATAACAACGTGTACCTGCTGGCCGAGGGTGACCGTTGCATCGTGGTGGATCCGGCACACGACGCGCAGGCGGTGATCGACCACGTAGGCGACCGCACCGTGGAAGCGATTCTGTTGACCCATGCGCACAACGACCACTGCGAGCTGGCCCCGGAGCTGGCGCAGAAGTGGGGCGTAGAGGTCTACCTGCACCCGAACGACCAGATGCTGTGGGAGGAATCCAATGGTGATGCCCCCTTCACCCCAATCGACGTAGCGGACCCGCGCTGGGCGAATTGGGGCGTGCGCCTGTTCCACACCCCGGGGCATTCGCCGGGCTGCATTGTCGTAGAAGTTCCGGGGCGCAACGCGCTGCTATCCGGCGACACGCTGTTCAACGGTGGGCCGGGAGCAACGGGACGCAAATACTCCAGCTTCCCGACGATCATCGAATCGCTGCAGTCGACGGTGTTTAAGCTGCCGCACGATATGAAGGTGTACCCCGGCCACGGTGATAGCACCACGGTAGGCGCTGAGGCTGCGCGCATCGAGGAGTACATCGAACGTGGATACTGATACCCCCTAGGGGTATAATGGGGGCATGGCTATAATAGATCTTGACATCACAGGCATGACCTGCGCTTCCTGTGCGAATCGCATTGAGAAGAAGCTAAACAAGCAGGAGGGCGTGACCGCCACCGTCAACTACGCCACGGAAAAGGCGCACATTGAAACGGGAGAGGGGGCGGCCACTGACGCGAACGCCTACATCGCCATTGTGGAGAAGCTCGGCTACGGCGGTAGCGTGCCCGCGCCGGTAGCACCCGCCGACGACCCGGCCGCCAAGGAGCTGCGCGGCCTGAAGCGCCGCCTAGTGGTCGCCATCGCGTTGGCCACCCCGGTGATCCTGCTGGCGATGATCCCGCCGCTGCAGTTCGATTACTGGCAGTGGATCAGCTTCGCCCTGGCGACCCCGGTGATTCTGTGGGCGGGTTGGCCTTTCCACAAGGCCACGTGGGTGAACCTGAAGCACGGCGCGGCGACGATGGATACCCTCATCACCGTCGGCACTTCGGCGGCTTATCTGTGGTCGCTGTACGCCCTGTTCTTTGGCCACGCGGGCGAGCCGGGTATGCGCCACGGCTGGTCTATCCTGAACCACGCAGGCGACCCGATGGGGGACATCTACTTCGAGGTTGCCGCGGGAGTGGTGACGTTCGTGTTGGCGGGCCGGTACTTCGAGAAGCGCGCGAAGCAGCGCGCCGGGGATGCCATCCGCGCGCTGACTGACCTGGGCGCCAAGCAGGTCACGGTGCTGCGAGATGGCGGGGAAACGTTGCTACCCATCGAGCAGCTGCAGATCGGCGACCACTTCCTGGCTCGCCCTGGCGAAAAGATCGCCACGGACGGCCGCATCGTGGATGGCTTGTCCGCGGTTGACCAGTCGATGCTCACCGGCGAGTCTGTGCCCGTCGACGTCGGCCCCGGCGACGAGGTCACGGGTGCGACCATCAACACCTCCGGGCGCCTGGTCGTGGAGGCCACCCGCGTTGGCGAGCAGACGAAGCTCGCGCAGATGGCCAAGCTGATCGACGAGGCTCAGTCGGGCAAGGCCGACGTCCAGCGCCTGGCCGACAAGGTCTCCGGCATTTTCGTTCCGGTCGTCATCGTGATTGCGCTGTTCACGCTGCTGTTCGCGGGCTTCAGCAATGCGGTCGCGGTGCTGATCATCGCGTGCCCCTGCGCCCTTGGTTTAGCGACGCCCACAGCCCTGCTTGTCGGCACAGGTCGCGGGGCCGAGCAGGGCATTCTGATCCGCGGACCCGAGGTCTTGGAGGGCGCGCACGCCATCACCACCGTGGTGATGGATAAGACCGGCACGGTGACGACGGGCACCATGCGGGTAGTCGACGTGACCCCGACAGGCGGCAACCGCCCTGAGGTTCTGCGCGCCGCGGCGGCGGTCGAGGCGTACTCGGAGCACCCCATCGGCCGAGCCATTGCAGAAGCCGGGCGGGCGGAGTTCGGCGACCTGCCGGAAGTTACCGGCTTTAGGAATCTGCCCGGACACGGCGTGGAAGGAACCGTCGACGGCCAGGTGATTCGGGTTGGTCGGGGGGACGAGGGGGCGTCCAGAAATAAGGCAACCACAGTCAGCATTAGCGCCGATGGGCAGGCGATCGGCACCATCAGCGTGGCCGATACAGTGCGGCCCACCAGTGCCGAAGCGGTGCGGAAGATGCACGAGATGGGCCTGAAGACCGTGCTGCTGACCGGTGATAATCAGCAGGTGGCGGACGCCGTGGCGCGCGAGGTGGGAATTGACGAGGTGATCGCCGGGGTGATGCCGGAGGATAAGGTAGCGCACGTTCGCTCGCTGGAGAATGTGGCGATGGTTGGTGACGGCGTGAACGACGCGGCGGCGCTGGCGAGCGCGGATCTGGGCATTGCGATGGGCTCGGGGACGGATGCCGCAATCGAGGCGGCGGACATTACCGTCATGCGCGACGACTTGCTGGCAGTGGCGGATGCGCTGCGGCTGGCGCGCAAGACGCTGCGGACGATCAAGGCGAACTTGTTCTGGGCGTTTGCCTACAACGTGGCGGCGATCCCGCTGGCCGCATTCGGTCTGCTGAACCCGATGCTGGCCGGGGCGGCGATGGCGTTATCTAGTGTGTTTGTGGTGAGCAACAGCCTGCGGTTGAAAGGATTCAAATAATGCACGGGTACTTGAGTGACAAGGAGCGCTACCTGGCGCGGCTGAAGCGGATCGAGGGGCAGGTGCGCGGGCTGCAGCGGATGGTGGATGAGGAGCAATATTGCATCGACATCCTCACGCAGGTCAGCGCGCTGCAGTCTGCGCTGAAGGGCGTGGCGCTGGGGTTGTTGGACGACCACATGAACCACTGCGTGCGGCACGCCGCGGAGGCCGGGGGAGAGGAAGCCGAGGAAAAACTGGCGGAGGTATCCCAGGCCGTGAAGAGGCTGGTTCGTTAAGGAGGCAGGGGCAGGGGTGCAGGGGCAGGGGACTACATGTTGTCCACGCCGTACTGGGCCTGCTCTGGGGTAAAGCCCTCGTAGATTAGCTGGTCGTAGAGTCCGTCGTTAGACATTGCTAGGCCGGACTGGTCGTATTGCTGAGCCATTTTGACAGCCTGAGCGTTCCAATCGACCGTGATGTTCTGCATGGCGTATTCGATGGCATCGGCCGGGAAACCTTCATAGTCGAGTTGCTTACGGAGCCCCGGGTCTGAGAATGCCATCAGATTGAGGTAGTTGTTGGCAGAGCGCAGCGCGTTGCGCTGCTCGCGAGTTGCATTGCCGTCCGCAGCGTTGGAATCACCGGCTGGTTCTTCTACTTCCTCGGAGTCAGAGTTCTGTACCTCAGCAACCTGGCCGGTGCTTTCTGTGGCATTTTCTTCCGGAGAGGTTGGGTTGGGACTATCGCTGGTTTCAGACGGTGCGGTTTCGGTCACGGTGACAACGCTGCTGGAGGAAGAGGATGCATTGTCACTCGAGTCCTCCTCACCCCAAATGGTTCCGATGATGCCCAGCGCTACAAGCGTGCCGACGACGCCCAAGATGAAGATGAGCACAACCTTGCCCTTGCCCATTCCTTTGTTGTCCGACTGTTGAGGTGCCGGACCACTGGAGGGGTAACCGTAGGAATCGCCGTAGGGAGCGGGTTGGGGAGCGGTCATTGGCCTAGTCCTTGTCGTCTGTCAAAAGTGGAGGGCAGAGCAGGCTTGCTCTGTGCACACTCCGTAAAGACTAAATAACCGTCGGCGAATCTACCTACACGATAAGAAAAGCCACCCCTTTCCTGGGTTAATCCTCAGGTTAGGGGTGGGGTGTGGGCTTACATGTTGTCCAGGGCGTACTGGGCCTGCTCGTCGGTGAAGCCAAGGTTCCTAGTGAGCATGTCCTTGAGCTGATTCTTGGGCATCGGTGAGTCGCCCTTAGAGAGTTGGCGGGCCATGTCCACGGCCTGCTTATTCCAATCGGGGTTTAGCTTTTCGATGGCTTTGTTGATCTGATCCTCGGAGTAGCCCTGGATCTTCAGATTGTCGTGGATGCCTTTCTCGGACAGTTTGAAAACGTTGTAGGCGGTTGCGGCTGCCTTGTTTGCACCATCTTGGGTCTTGGGCTTTGAAGGGTCGGAAAGGTCGGGCAGTGCAGGTACGCCAGATGCGTTGGGGGTGCTGGTCGGGGAGTCCGCTGAGGAGTCCGATGGGGAGTCCGCTGG
This sequence comes from Corynebacterium sp. HMSC058E07, assembly GCF_001809885.1. Taxonomy (NCBI): domain Bacteria; kingdom Bacillati; phylum Actinomycetota; class Actinomycetes; order Mycobacteriales; family Corynebacteriaceae; genus Corynebacterium; species Corynebacterium sp. HMSC058E07. The sequence goes on along the minus strand of NZ_KV799291.1, from coordinate 5,250 downwards.
GTTGCCATTCGGGGCGTTAGTCCCGCCGTTGTTGTCACCTCTGACATCCATAGCGGTCATGTCGGTTTTGGAGTTGGATTCTTCGGCGGAGCCCTTGTCTTCGGAGGTAGCGGCGGGCTGCTGGTCGTTGCCAGACTCATCGTCACCGCTAGTGAAATACCAGACGGAGCCACCGATGATGCCGATCAGAGCGACCACGCCGATTACGATCAGGGCTAGCTTCTTGCCGCCGGGTTTGGTCTGCTTTGCATCCTCTTGGGCTGCGCCAGGTGGCCTGTTGGACGGATCTTCGAACGGATTAGGTTTCTGAGGTGAGGGGTTCGAGGTTGGGGTTTCCATTGGAGTTCCTTTGAGTCTGGACTTTTGAGAGTGGTGGAGGGGAGAGATGGGAGGGGGCGAAAGGGGGCGCGGGCTACATGTTGCTGATGCCGTACTCGGCTTGTTCGTGGGTGAAGCCAACGCCCTCAGTCATGGTGTTGTATATCGTATCCCGATCATCGGTTCCAAGGGGTTCGGAGAGGTGACGGGCATACTTAATTGCCTGCTTGTTCCAGTCCGGCTTGATCTCTTCCAGGGACTTTTTGATTTGCTCTTCGGAGGCTGTATAGAGGTTGGCTCTGGGGTTGGTGTTGGGGAAGGGCGGTCTTGAGGATTCTTGTTGGGCGAGTTCATCTGTCTACATTTTTCTGTGGCTGAGTAAAGGCGATGCACCGTAGGCAAAATGCACGGCTGTAGGTAAAAATGCGGAAGAATCGTGTTTTGTTTCCGTGGACTAGCTTTGTACTTGCAAGTAGTACTCGGTTGCTGGTCGACCGGTAGCGGGTTCCCAACAAATTGGTTCGCCCGTGGTTTTCGCCATTGTGATCGCCCTTGGGTTGACGTGCACGTGGGAAGCGGTCAGGCGTTCTCTATTCGCCGACCGTTGGCAAATACACTTGCTAAGGCCACCAGATCGAATCCTGCAATGATGCTTGCACTAATCACATATCCCAAAAAGGCCAAGTAACCACATAGAAGTAGAACTGGGAGAACTGGGGTGAGGCCAAATATCTGCCCCCTTCTCGCGGCCTTGGCCGGCTCTATGTAAGGCGCTGTTCGCGTTAGCTCGTCGGCCCGGGTTTGTGAGCGCAATGCCTCCACATACGCCGAGTAAAGTTCGGGAGTTTCACTTCGCAATTCACTCATCTTGTCGATGTCCGGCATAAGAAGCGGGACATGCAGATGGTTCTCTTCCAGGTAGGCGGTTATTTGGGCGAGGAGAACGGGGTCGTTTCGGAGCTGCTCAGAGCTGATGCCCGTACCAATGCTGCGTTGAGGGAAGTCCTCGGCGCTGGGGGTGGCATTAGGCTTTGCATGCGGCGGTACGTCGCGGCGCCCTGTAGATCGAGGATGCTGCCCACTCCCGTCAGGAACGCCCGGCGCTTGCTGGGGTTCGTGGTCGTCATGGTTCCATTACCTTACCCTTCTGCGTTCGCTTAGGTGAACAACTGTGGTGGTTGAGAATGGAGGTAAGTGTAGAGAGGGGAATGGACAAGCCACCTAGCAATCGAACAAAGGGTCTATGTCTCAGCCTAAGATTTCTAAGATCGCTCAGAAGTGACGTAGCGGCACCAACGCGAAAACCCCGACCACCTGCATGTAGTGCAGTCGATCGGGGCTTTTAGTTGCTCCCCCAACTGGGCTCGAACCAGTGACCTTTCGATTAACAGTCGAATGCTCTGCCAACTGAGCTATAGGGGATTAAGTTGTTTGAGCTTCAGGCGTAAGCCCTTGCCCTGTGCAACGGAATCATACTCTATATGCCTGGGGTGTAAACAGACAAATCGCCAGGTCAGGTCACCTATTGTGGGGGCTGTTTTCGTTGAAACTGGGGTATATGACTACCCGCCAAAGGCGGTGTGGTTGAATCTTTTGTTAGCAAGCCGCTCCATCGAGTGGCGACGCATACTGGGGCTATAGCTCAGTCGGTTAGAGCCGCGGACTCATAATCCGCTGGTCGCGGGTTCGAGCCCCGCTGGCCCCACAGAAAACGGCACGTCAGAGCCTATTTCCCCTACCTATAGATGCGGAGGAATAGGCGCGTGAGTTGGTGCACCGGCCACGTCGAACAGCATTCTGGCGTTGATTGGTTTCTATTCGCCGGCGCGGACGGCCGGGAATGTTTCCTGCCCGGCGCTTTTCCAGGTGATGTCTAATGACGCCGTCACTCCAACGAATGTCGCCCTCAAAGCCGCTGGCAAGGTCCAGCGCGCTACGATTCACATTCACGAGGGCGGCCACTTCGACCCCTACGTGGAGCCGCTGTTCCCGGAGATCATTGAGGAGCAGCTGGCATTCCTGCGAAAAGAGGTTCCGGTTAAGTAGATCCCCTGCAGCGAGCCGTCCAGATTGTCGCTAGAACGGGCCTAAGCATGCCCCCGCTGGCGCGGGGAGCACACGGAGGCTGCGTCTCGGCGTGCGGTGTCGTCGGGCTCGTCCCCGCTGGCGCGGGGAGCACTTCGTCACAGCCTTAACGGCCTTCAATAGGCCAGGCTCATCCCCGCTGGCGCGGGGAGCACTCAACCCGTGCCCGGAAAATTCTTAGGATCCGAGGCGCATCCCCGCTGGCGCGGGGAGCACTAGTCCGCAGCCTGCGTGTAGAGCTCTTGCGCCGGCTCATCCCTGCTGGCGCGGGGAGCACCCGAATTGATCGGCAATCCAATTAAATACCGGCGGCTCATCCCCGCTGGCGCGGGGAGCACGGCATCAATAAGGTCACGGGTGCTGTGCAGCAGGGCTCATCCCCGCTGGCGCGGGGAGCACCCCACGCCAACCGCGATCTTGCCAATAGACTCCGGCTTATCCCCGCTGGCGCGGGGAGCACGTGACAGGCCGTGTCACCGTGGACCCCATCGAGGGCTCATCCCCGCTGGCGCGGGGAGCACGTGACAGGCCGTGTCACCGTGGACCCCATCGAGGGCTCATCCCCGCTGGCGCGGGGAGCACGCATGAGTTCAAGGACTCTGAGGAGGCTTCCGGGGCTCATCCCCGCTGGCGCGGGGAGCACTTTTCAGGTACTCGATAGCCATGCCCGCAGAAAGGCTCATCCCCGCTGGCGCGGGGAGCACTAAGAAGCACACACTAGGCCCCGGAACACTGACGGCTCATCCCCGCTGGCGCGGGGAGCACAGTCGTTTTAGGCATGTTAGTTCCGTTCGTTCGGGCTCATCCCCGCTGGCGCGGGGAGCACGCGCCACCCTCATCGTTTTCCTGCAGTTGCTTAGGCTCATCCCCGCTGGCGCGGGGAGCACCCGATACATCGGCCTTGATCTTCTTCTTTGTCAGGCTCATCCCCGCTGGCGCGGGGAGCACGCTGGTTTTGTCGCTGCGGTGAAGTCGGGGAAGGGCTCATCCCCGCTGGCGCGGGGAGCACGTTCATGCGGTCAGCAGTCGTGCCCCACGCGCCGGGCTCATCCCCGCTGGCGCGGGGAGCACGCAGTCAGATTCGGTGACGTTCTCCGATGTTGAGGCTCATCCCCGCTGGCGCGGGGAGCACGGCCAACCAATGTACAAAGACGCTGACCGCAACGGCTCATCCCCGCTGGCGCGGGGAGCACTTCCCGGAGGACTACCAGCAAATCCTGAAATGGGGCTCATCCCCGCTGGCGCGGGGAGCACCAGGTGGGGAGGTGGCTTATCTAATGCCACTGAGGCTCATCCCCGCTGGCGCGGGGAGCACCGAAAGCAACGACCCCGAACCAAAAATCACTACGGCTCATCCCCGCTGGCGCGGGGAGCACCGCTCCATGTCGCCATGTACAAAGTCGTTCCCCGGCTCATCCCCGCTGGCGCGGGGAGCACAAACTCTTCCGCGAACTCCGAAATGCCGGCGTGGGCTCATCCCCGCTGGCGCGGGGAGCACTTCCTCACGCCTAAAGACTGTTTCCGGGGGGGCGGCTCATCCCCGCTGGCGCGGGGAGCACACGCGGAAAAGTTGCGGAGTCAGAATCAGTCGAGGCTCATCCCCGCTGGCGCGGGGAGCACGCATGGCCTCCGGCATTAAGCAGGGTGTACAGAGGCTCATCCCCGCTGGCGCGGGGAGCACACGCCTGCCCCTCACTATCTAACTCAATAAGCGGGCTCATCCCCGCTGGCGCGGGGAGCACATGGGTACAACTGCCACAAAGACGGCATTGCCGGGCTCATCCCCGCTGGCGCGGGGAGCACGGGGTACCATTTTTCGCGTTAATATCCCAGTTAGGCTCATCCCCGCTGGCGCGGGGAGCACCTTTTCTACGGCGTGGCAGTGGCTGAAGGACACGGCTCATCCCCGCTGGCGCGGGGAGCACAG
>NZ_KV799291.1:373-820 GCF_001809885.1 Corynebacterium sp. HMSC058E07 | reverse complement strand
CTTAGGCTCATCCCCGCTGGCGCGGGGAGCACACTCTCTGAGCTGTGGTTCTTTGAGCCTTAAAGCCGATTCTAGTTCAACTTGTTTTTACTACCAGCCGCTGGACCCGCGAACTGCATCCCACGCATCTATCTTCGCCGTGCTTTGCTCCACCCACGCCGTCGTGATGATGGTGCTCGGTTATTTGGTCGCGTAATCAGGTTCACTCCGTCGAAGTCAGTCGGAACCCAGTTATGCCGGTGGGTCTTGAAATCAAATCCTTGCTCGTTCGCTGCTTGAAACACCATGATTGCCCGACCGTCATTCACCAGATCGCATGTGCGCTCCCAAACCTGGTCACGCACTCGGGCGCTGGGGCGCCCCACGAACACTCCTGGTGAAACCTCCAAAAGCCACCGTGTTAGATCACCGCGAAGGGTCAAGTCCGGTGTAGTGGTGTAGCCGTTT
>NZ_KV799291.1:0-273 GCF_001809885.1 Corynebacterium sp. HMSC058E07 | reverse complement strand
CGGCTCATCCCCGCTGGCGCGGGGAGCACAGTAAAAGCGTCGGAAATGAAACCGAAAACGGGGGCTCATCCCCGCTGGCGCGGGGAGCACCGCCCTATCGGATGTATTTGGTGTCGTTGGTGAGGCTCATCCCCGCTGGCGCGGGGAGCACATAACTCGGAGTCCGTGCGCCACACCACCTACGGGCTCATCCCCGCTGGCGCGGGGAGCACGCCTTGTCGCCCTGCGGTACACCAGTGGACTTAGGCTCATCCCCGCTGGCGCGGGGAGCAC
>NZ_KV799290.1:0-253 GCF_001809885.1 Corynebacterium sp. HMSC058E07 | reverse complement strand
GGGACCACCACAACCATCGAACCCGGCACCTGGGGCATGCCCGTACGCATCACCGGCCGCGACGGACACACCACCGACTACCAAGTCGACACCTTCGGCATGACCACCGCCATCACCACCGCCGACGGAGCCACCACCACCTACACCTACGACTACCGCGTCACCGGCATCACCCCTGCCAGCATCACCACCCCCGATGGGGCCACCACCCACATCGACTGCGATAACGCCGGCCGCACCATCGCCATCACCG
>NZ_KV799289.1:492-9056 GCF_001809885.1 Corynebacterium sp. HMSC058E07 | reverse complement strand
CTCCATGTCCAAAAACCCTATGGACATAACAGTACTAGCCAAAGCCATCAGCTAGCAACTAGATGATGCGGCCAGAGCGGCCCTTGTAGTCGCGGTAGTTCTTGCGACCTGCGTGAATGCACGCAGAGCCCGCAACAACAGAAACCACGGAAATTACTACACCGGTGATCAGGTACATCATGGCGTTGTCCTGAGTACCGGACATGTTGGTAGCCAGACCGAACACGATGGTGCCCAGACCCGGCATCAGCAGCAGCCAGAAGCCCATGCCGATCCAAGTGAGGGAGCGCTGCAGCGAAGAGTGCGGCGCATCAAAGCTGGACGGCTGGTAGCCATCAACGTAGTAACGCTCCATGTGCAGGTTCTCACTGAGTGCCATGGTTCTCTCCTACTTTCTGAAACTTGTCTTGGAGTTGATCTTAGTCATCCTTGCCGCGGAAAGCGGCACGGGTGCGTTCCTTTGTGATAGCTGCCACAGCCGTCAGCGGGATACCCGCCGGGCAAACGTCAGCACACTCGCCGTACAGCGAGCAAGGACCGAAGGTACCCTCGACCTCGTCAACCATGTTGCGAGCACGCTTGCCGCGCTCCTCGCGTCCCAGCGGAGACAGCGTCAGGTGAACCAGCTTCGCACCGGTGAACAGGTGGGCTGCACCATTCGGGCAAGCAGCAACACATGCACCGCAGCCGATGCAGGCTGCGTGATCCAGAGCCTTCTCCGCGTCGGAGTGGTTGACCAACAGAGAGTCGGCATCCGGGGCGGTGCCGGCCATGACGGACACGAAGCCACCCTTTTCCATCACGCGATCCAGTGCGGAACGGTCGACGACCATGTCCTTGATCACCGGGTACGCAGCAGAGCGCAGCGGCTCCAGCTTGATGGTATCGCCGTCGTTGAAAGACAGCAGGCGCTGCTGGCAGGCCGGCTTGTTCTTGTCCGGACCGTGCGGACGGTCGTTGACCATCAGGCCACAGGTACCGCAGATGCCCTCGCGGCAGTCGGAAGCGAAGGCGAAGGGCTCCTTGCCCGCTTCAACGTACTTGTTGTTTACGTGGTCGAGCAGCTCCAGGATGGACATCTGCTCTGCAGCGTCGTCAACGTCAACAGACTCGAAGTGGCCTTCGGCATTCGGGCCCGCCTGACGCCAGATTTCAAGATGCAGTTTCATTACTTGTAATTCCTTGTCATCAGCGGGATACGGTCGAAGTACAGGGGCTCAGAGTGGCGGATGAACTTGTTCTCGCCATTCGGCTCCCAGGCGGAGACGAAGCACCAGTTGTCATCGTCACGCTCTGCCTCGCCGTCTTCGGACAGGTGGTCATCGCGGTAGTGGGCACCACAGGACTCGTCGCGGTCCAGAGCGTCCACGCACATCAGCTCGCCCAGATCCAGGTAGTCGGCAACGCGGGTTGCGTACTCCAGGGTCTGGTTCATCTCCTCGGTACCGCCCGGGATGTGGACGTTGGCCCAGAAGTCCTTGCGCAGTGCGCGGATCTTCTCGATGCCGTCCTTCATGTCCTTCACATTGCGGGACACGCCGCAGGAGAAGTACAGGATCTCGCCCAGCTGGCGGTGGTAGTACTCCGGACCGTGCGGGTTGTCGCCCTTGATGGTGGTCAGACGCTCGATGCGATCCTTTGCACGCTGCAGAGCCTCCTGCGCAGCCGGGGAATCGGCGGCCGGGATTTCCTCACCCAGGTGCGGTGCCAGGTAGTTCGGGATGGTGAACGGCAAGGTGAACCAGCCCTCCACGGAGGAGGACAGCAGGGAGTTAGCACCCAGGCGGTTCGCGCCGTGGTACATCCAGGAGGACTCACCGGAGCAGAACAGACCGTCGATGGACGTCATCTCGTTGAAGTCGGTCCACAGGCCACCCATGGTGTAGTGGCAGGTCGGGGCGATGCGCATCGGGGTCTCGTAGGCGGACTCGCCGATGGCCTCTTCGTACATCTGAATCAGGTTCGAGTAGCGCTCGCGGATCGTGTCCTTGCCCAGGCGCTGGATAGCGTCGCCCAGATCCAGGTACACGGAGTTCTTCATCGGACCCACGCCGTAGCCAGCGTTAATCTGCTGAGCGTTGGCGCGGGAAGCGATGTCACGCGGAACCAGGTTGCCGAAGGCCGGGTAGCGGCGCTCCAAGAAGTAGTCGCGCTCGTCCTCCGGGATGTCGTTCGGCTTGCGGTCGTCACCCTTCTTCTTCGGGGTCCAGATGCGGCCGTCGTTACGCAGCGACTCGGACATCAGGATCGTCTTGGACTGCCAGGTGGAGTTCACCGGCAGGCCCGTCGGGTGGAACTGCACGAAGGACGGAGACGCCATGTAGGCACCCAGCTCGTAGGCGCGCATGATGGCCGAGGCGTTGGAGTTCTTGGCCAGCGTGGACATGTGGTACACGTTGCCGTAACCGCCGGTGGCCAGCACGGTTGCGTGGCCGGTGTGAGCCTTCAGCTCGCCGGTCAGCAGGTTGCGCATGATCACGCCTTCACAGCGGCCGTCCTTGACGATCAGGTCAACGAGGTCGTTGTGGGTGAAGATCTCCACGTGGCCAGCGCCGATCTGACGGTACAGCGCGGAGGTGGTGGCCAGCTGCAGCTGCTGACCCGTTTGGCCACGGGTGTAGTACGTACGGGAGACCTGAACGCCACCGAAGGAACGGGTTGCCAGGGTGCCGCCGTACTCGCGGGAGAACGGTGCGCCAACAGCGTTCATGTGGTCGATGACCTTCGGGGACTCCATAGCCAGTCGCCAGCAGTCGTTCTCGCGGCAGCGGTAGTCGCCACCCTTAACGGTGTCCTTGGCGTGCAGGTAGGTGGAGTCGTTATCCAGCTTCTTACCGCGGGAGGAGTTCACACCGCCCTGCGCAGCGATGGAGTGCGCGCGACGCGGGGAGTCGTGGTAGGTGAACACCTTCACGTCGTAGCCCAGCTCGCCCAGTGCGGCAGCTGCGGCGCCACCGGCCAGGCCGGTACCGACGATGAGGATGCGGAACTTGTTGCGGTTCAGCGGAGACACCATGCCAAAGTGCTCCTTGGCGTACTGCCACTGCTTGTCCTGGCTCACCACGTGGGGTGCGTTGTCCTTCAGGACCTTACCGACGGTCACGCCCTCGACGACGGATTCCGGAGCCGTGAAAGCGGCGACGGCCTTGTCGTAGTCGAAGTCCGCGGTCTGATTGTGCGGGTGGTTAGTTACTTCGCTCATTTAACTCTCTTCTCCTTGAAACCAGACTCGCCGTTAATGCCCAACCGGGACGAAGGAGGCCTGATCAACCAGCCCAAACATCACAGCCAGCGGGATGGAGATGTTGCCGATCATCACGATCGCAGGCAGCAGGTAGGCGATCCACAGCATGACCTTGCGGGTGCGGTGGCCGGTGATGCCCAGGTCCGAGGTGGCAGTCCAGATGCCGTGGGACAGGTGCATGAACAGGATCAGCATCGCCAGGATGTAGAAGATGGCCACAGCCGGGCGCTCGAAGGATGCGACCAGGTTCTGGAAGGCAGCGTGTGCGCCATCAACCGGACCCTGGAAGTCGTCGGAGGCGACGGGCTTTACACCCATCGTCAGGTCCAGGATGTGGAAGATAATGAACAGCAGCAGCACGATGCCGGTGACGATCATGCTGCGGGCGGTAAAGGTGTTCCAGCTGCTGACCATGCCCTTGCGGCGGTAGCGGCCACGGGACTGGTGAGCACGGCCGGTCAACGCGAATGCGCACCACACGTGCAGGATCAGGGAAACCAGCAGCACGATTCGAGCAACCCACAGGAAGGACTCGTGCGGCAGCAGCGGGTAGCCGAATTCACGCAGGAAGTCGGCGTAGGTGTTGAAGGATTCGGCCCCCATGTAAACCTTCAGGTTTCCAACCATGTGAACCAGGACGAACAGCGCGAAGATGATGCCCGTGATGGCCATCGTCAGCTTCATCGCCCACGAAGGGAAGCCTGGCTTCTCGCGCAGGCTCGAAGTTCTCAGTTTTCCGTGAGCGATTGCCTCACGGTCATCATACTTAACAGTCATGGCACCTCCAGTGTCATAGACACTGTATGTGCTAAAGCCCCCCTCGGACTACTTGTGTACCTGCATGTTCCCGGTTCTACACCCCGTTATGGGGTACGCCATTTCCGCAATACAAACCTTGCAAAAATACAGCTAACGGTACAGCCGTACTGTTAAATATGTGATGAGAGGCCGTCAACCCTCGGCGTCACACTGGTCACACGGTTTTCGCGGCGCTCTTTGTCGCTTTCTTATTGACGCCACCCTCCCCACCCCTGCCGCTCACTACCTACCTCGCAGGGGTTACGGGGGTAACGACACACGCTGGCGGTGGGCGTCAATAAAGATATATTTTTATAACCGTACCCGGTGGTCCGGAGCGACGGGCGACGCATCGCCATCTTCACCGTCGGCGCGATGCTCGCTGAGCAGCGTCGGCCCCTTTACAATGACGGGCTCGTGGCCGACGACGACCTCCTCGCCCATGACCCAGATCGGGCCGACCTTGCGGTCGCCCTCCTCCAGCACCAGCTCTACCTCGCCGGGGCGGACCTCCACGCGCAGGCGCTCGCCGTACAGGGTGATGTGGTACGTCAGGGACTCCCACTCGTCCGGCAGGCGCGGGTCGATGGTGAACTGCCCGTAGAAATCGCGGAAGCCGCCGAAGCCGTTGGTCAGCGCCGTCCACGCGCCGCCACACGAGGCGATGTGCACGCCATCCGAGGCGTTGTGGTGCAGGTCGCCCATGTCCACGAACAGGCCGCGGTAGAAGAACTCCTCGGCCTTCTCCTTATAGCCGAGCTCCGCGGCGATGATGGACTGCACGACGGCCGAGAGGGTGGAATCGCCCGTGGTCAGAATGTCGTAGTAGTTGTAGTCCGCGCGCTTGACCTCGGTGGAGAAGCGCTGCCCCTGCAGGAATAGCGCCAGCACCACGTCGGCCTGCTTCAAGATCTGGTAGCGGTAGATCGTCAGCGGGTGGTAGTGCAGCAGCAACGGGCGCTTCGGTCCGACCTCCGGGTCGTCCAGGTCCCAGATGCGGCGGTGCAGGAACTGGTCGTCCTGCGGGTTGACCTTCAGTTCCTCGTTGTAAGGGATGTACATGCAGTCGGCAGCCTTGCGCCACAGGTCGACCTCGGCCTCCGTGACGTGCTTCAGGTGCTGCAAGTTGCGGTATTCCTCCGGGCGCTCTTCCTCCATTTGGCGCACCACGGCCGCCGCGACCTCCAGGTTGTACTGGGCCATGACGTTTGTGTACAGGTTGTTGTTCACCACGGTCGTGTACTCGTCCGGGCCGGTCACGGAGTGAATCTCGAACTTGTCCTGATTGCTGTTGAAGAAGCCGATGGACATCCAGAACCGTGCGGTCTCCACCAGCAGGCTGATTCCCTGCTGTAGCAGGAACTCCGTGTCGCCGGTCGCGTAAACGTACTTCATCAGCGAAAACGCAATGTCGGCATCGATGTGGTACTGCGCCGTACCCGCCGCGTAGTAGGCCGAGGATTCCTGGCCATTGATGGTGCGCCACGGGAACAGGGCGCCGTCGTGCGAAAGCTCCAGCGCACGCTGCTTGGCCGCGGGCAACATGTCGTAGCGGAAGCGCAGGGCGTTCCGAGCCAGGTTGGGGTTGGTGTAGCACAGGAACGGCATCACATAGATCTCCGTATCCCAGAAGTAGTGGCCGCCGTAGCCGGATCCGGTCATGCCCTTTGCCGGCACACCGTTGGTCTCCGCGCGGGCGGAAGCTTGGATCAGCTGGAAGATATTCCAGCGCACCGCCTGCTGCAGCGCAGGCTGGCCGGCGATGCGCACGTCGGAGCGCTCCCAGAAGCGGGCCAGCCACTCGGCCTGGTTATCCATCAGGTTGCTAAAGCCCACCTGCTTCGCGCGGTTGATGGTGCGCGCGCAACGGAATGCGAGCTCCTGCGGGGCGACGTGGCGGGAGGAGTGGTACGCCGTGAATTTCTCCAGGCGCATCTTCATTCCCTTCTTGCCGTTCAGGTGGTACGTCACGCGGGCGACGTCCTCTTCCACCTCCGTGGAGACCTCCACGCCGGTGTCCACGCCCGTGTCCGTCTCATCCGAGGGGTTGTCGATGTCCAAGATGTGGTCCATGGAGACTGTCACGGTCATGCCCGAGTGGTTGATCTGGTAACCCAGCGTGGCACGTTCCGGCTCGGTGCTGGACTGGTACTTCGGGATGAACACGCGGTCCTGGAACTGCTCGCCCTTGCGCGGGTCGAAGCCTTCCTCGCCCGCCACGCGGGCGTTGTTATCCGGGAACTCGCCCTGGCCGTCCTCGCGGTTCAGCAGCTGGGAGGAGACCACAACGGCGGCCGGCGCGTCCAGCAGCTCGACTTCCAGGGACTGCAGCGCCAGATGGCGCTCCTGGAAACTCACCATGCGCTCGGAGGTCACGCGCACGTGCTTGCCGCCCGGAGTGCGCCAGACCAGGCTGCGACGAAGCACGCCCTCGCGGAAGTCCAGGCTGCGGTTGTATTCCATGACCTCCGCGTTGCCCAGACGCAACGGCTCGTCGTCGATGTACAGTCGCATAGCCTTCGCATCCGGTACCGAGACGATACTCTGCCCCGTGCGCGCCAAGCCGTAGGCATCCTCCGCGTGCTCGATGTCCCAGGTTTCGTGCACGCCGTTGATGAACGTGCCGTGAGTGTGGGAATCGCGCCCTTCCTCTGGGTTGCCGCGCAGCCCCAGGTAGCCGTTGGACAGCGCGAACAGGGTCTCGGATACTCCCAGGTCCATGGAGTTCGGGCGGGTTTCAATCAGAGCCCATTCGTCAACCGGGTTGTTGTCGCGGTCCACAGACTCCAAAGGATTCACCGCACTGTGTTTCATGTCCGCGCGGAAGCCCTCCGCGCGCAAGTCGCCGCCGTCGATCGGGCGCTTGTACCCCGGCTCCGCTCCCTCTCGGCGGGTTGCCAGGAAGTCCTTCAGCCGCTGGTCGGCAGGACTGCGCTTGGTCTGTCGTTGGGCGTTGATCCCCATAGTGTTTCCGGTCTCCCCGAGTCGTTCTGTGCTTTTCCAGCTGTTCGTTCGTCTAAAAATCCTGCGGCCAGCCTCCTGGCCGCACGCTCTAACCCAGCAGGTCCGCCAGGTCATCGACCACGATGTCCGCGCCGTGCTCATGCAGCGCCTCCGCCCCGGCCCCGCGATCCACGCCGATGACCAGCCCAAACTTTCCGGCCTTACCGCTGGCCACGCCACTGGTGGCATCCTCCACCACCACAGCATTCTCCGCACTGGCGCCGAGCTGCTGCGCGCCATACAGGTACGTATCTGGTGCGGGCTTACCCGGCAGATTCTTTTCGGACGCCACCTTCCCATCGACTACAACCTCAAACCGATCGAGCAGCCCCGCCGCCTTGAGCACCGGGCGGGCGTTCTTCGAGGAGGAGACGATAGCGATCTGCGGCGACTTCTCCCCCGCTGCGGCGCGGTCCCGGATGGCATCCAGCAACTGCACGGAGCCCTCGTAGGCCTGCACGCCTTCCTCCACCAACTTCAGGAAGTCCTCGTTCTTGCGAGCCCCCAGACCGTGAATCGTGTCCTGATCCGCACTATCGTCCGCATTACCCTCTGGAACCTCAATACCACGGCTAGCCAGCAGGGCGGCCACGCCCTCGTCGCGACGGCGGCCGTCCAGGTAGTCGAAGTAATCCTGTTCGGTGTAGGGCTTGGCACCCTTGGCCTCCAGGAAAGCACTGAACATCCGTGCCCACGCCTGGCGGTGGAGCTCTGCGGTCGGGGTGATCACGCCGTCGAGGTCGAAAAGTACGGCGTCAAAATCAAAGAGAGATCGGGCGGGCGGGGTGCCAAAGGTGGTGACGGACAAAGTCGGGCTCCTTCCGGGGCGACTTGGTGCATGTGTGTTCGTACGTGCGTGTTCGTGTGCCCACCAGTCTAACCAGGGGAAGGACAACTGTCCGTGCAAGAAAGCTGCACGGAAGTGGGCATAGGAAAACCGCCGGGTGAGGCGGGCTCACACCGGCGGTTAGATCCGTATCGCTTTAGGCGATGCCGTTTTTAGCCTTGAACTCCAACCGACGGGCGTGCAGGATCGGCTCGGTGTAACCAGCCGGCTGCTCCAGACCCTTAAACACCAGATCCTTCGCAGCCTGGAAAGCCACAGACTCATCAAAGTTCGGCGCCATGTTCCGGTAGTTCGCATCACCAGCGTTCTGCTCATCCACCTTCGCAGCCATACGCTGCAAAGACTCCAGAACCTGCTCCTCGTTCACCACACCATGCTTCAGCCAGTTAGCCAAGTGCTGCGAGTTAATACGGCAAGTAGCGCGATCCTCCATCAGATCGATGTCGTGGATATCCGGAATCTTAGAGCAACCCACACCCTGCTCCACCCAGCGAACCACATAACCCAGGATGGACTGGGAGTTGTTATCAATTTCCTCGGCGATCTCCTCAGCAGACCAATCAGCAGACTCCGCCACCGGGATAGTCAGAATGTCGCCCAGGGTCTCACGACGCCCCTCGGTACGCAGCTTGTCCTGTACCTCGAAGACATCCACCTCGTGGTAGTGGGTTG
>NZ_KV799289.1:0-392 GCF_001809885.1 Corynebacterium sp. HMSC058E07 | reverse complement strand
ACATCCACCTCGTGGTAGTGGGTTGCGTGCAGTGTTGCACCCGTCGGGGACGGAACCCATGCAGTGGAAGCGCCCTCCTTCGGCTGGCCGATCTTCTGCGCCAGCATGTCCGCCATCAGCTCAGTCTTGGCCCACATGCCCTTACCGATCTGCGACTTACCCGGCAGGCCGTGCGCCAGGCCAGCATCCACATTGTTGTCCTCGTAAGCCAGCTTCCACGGCGCGGTCTGCAGGTCTGCCTTACGCACCATCGGACCAGCCAGCATAGAGGTGTGGATCTCGTCACCAGTGCGATCCAGGAAGCCGGTGTTAATAAACGCCAGGCGCTCCTTGACCTGCGCGATGCAGGCATCCAGGTTGGCGGTGGTACGACGCTCCTCATCCATCACACC
>NZ_KV799288.1:0-781 GCF_001809885.1 Corynebacterium sp. HMSC058E07 | reverse complement strand
GGAAATCCAGCACCTCATCAAATTGAACTACGGCTAAGCTCGCTTTAATGCAAGTCTCCTTACCACTTTGAGTTCCCAAAGTCGAGGATTTTTCCGGATATATTCCGTCCTTTTATTCGACTAGGCTTGTCAGTGTACCCTTCGTACCTATAGCTGGTTTCTTCCACCTCGCAGAACTCGACGGTGTGACCACCTTATTCGCTTCCGTGGACACCATGTCCAAGGAGGCAGTCGGCGTCATAAAACAAGCAGGGCACACGCCCAACGGCTACTTCCTCGACAACCTGGAAACCAATCAACCGGCCGAAATGGTGCTGCGTATCACTACCGCTACGATGGCCACGGACGTGTCACCGCCCAAGTCGGCACCGGTGGTATGGTCCCCAACATCCTCTACTGGGGCGACGACACCGGCGATGACGCGCCACTTGGTGGCACCGTCTGCGTACTCATCGAAACCGCCGGCGACTTCACCGGCGACCCTCTGGAACTCGGCGACAGCGTCGTTGACACCTACCTCGACCGCCTCCACCACCTCCCCCTCTACCAAGCCCTCCTCAACGGTGGACTCGACGAAGCAGGCCTGACCGGCCGCGGCCGCACCACCAACCGCGACACCACCACCAACTGGACCATCCCCACCGACTGGCTGACCGACGACCTCCTCGGCGACATCCGCCCCACCGTCTACCGCGCCACCGCCTCCGGCGACGTCTGGCGCATCATCACCCCCGAAGGCGGCATCCAAGACACCACCTACACCAACCACCACCTCCCATCC
>NZ_KV799287.1:0-5121 GCF_001809885.1 Corynebacterium sp. HMSC058E07 | reverse complement strand
GTGAAGCTGCGCGGCGGTGAAACGTCGGCCAGCGGTGAAGCCGCACGGCGGGAGCTGGGTAGCGGAGTCGTGCGCGGGATGCGTGCGAGAAGAAGGAAAGACCTGGTCAAGGAGGGAAAATGGCGAACAACGAGCGCCCAGAGGGTGCTTCGCGCCCTCCTTTTGAGGGGCAGGCCAGAAGGGCTGGCGCGCAGGCCGGCGGGCAGGGCGGGATTGCCGCGATGGTCGCGGTGGGAGCCGCCGTCCTCGCCATCACGGTCGGTTTGGTGATGGGGTTGCACGGGGGAGAGGGTGGCGTCCAGAAGGAACAGGGCGAACAGACCCAACAAGCCGCAACGCCCCTCAGCGACAACGGCGGCGACGGCGACGGCGCGGACGCGGCCCCGCCGACCGACGAGGAACAGCAGGCGAAGCTGGACAAGCTGGCGGCGGAGGTCTCGAAGAAGAACAATGTGCAGGTCGGGGTGGCGATCCTGGGGGAGAATGGGCCTCTGCACGCGGGCAAGCTCAACGAGGAAGGCGCCTGGTCGACGATCAAGGTGCCGATCGCAGGCGCGGTCGAGGAGAAGCTGCGGCACGCGGAAGCTCACGGCCAGCCCGCCCCGCGCGCCGCGATGGAAGCCGACATGGACGCGGCGATTCACTACTCGGATAATGACGCCGCGTTTCGGCTCTGGATGTATGTCGGCGACGGCGCGGACCGTACCGCTGCCTACAAAGTGCGCGATTACATGCGGCGCGTAGGCGACCCGACGAACGCGGCGAAGCAGTTCGAAGACGGGGCCTACATTGGGTTCGGCGCGATCAAGTGGAAGCTGACGGATCAGGTGAAATTCATGGACGGGTTCCGGTGTATGAATGGCTCGGAAAAGGTGCTGGCGCGCATGGGGCACATCATCCCGGAGCACAAGTACGGGCTGGCGAAGATTAAGGGCGCGCAGTTTAAGGGCGGCTGGGGGCCGGAGCCGGACGGGCGTTTCATCTACCGGCAGCTTGGGCTGGTGCCGGGCGCGGACGGGGAAATGACCCCCGTTGCGATTATGGTGATTCCAAACGATGGGTTGGAACCTACTGCGTGGGATGGCGTGGATGCGCTGGGGAAGAAGCTGCCTGAACTGCTGGAAGGGGCTCCGGCGGCGAAGGCGGAGGAGGAGTGCTAGCGCGGGCGCGGGTATAGCGGGCGCGCAGTGCCGCGCCATGCTAGCGCCCGCTAGAAGATGCCGATCTGCGCGCCCATGGACTCCGCCGAGCGGAGCTGATCCAGCCAGCCCGGAGCCCCCGGCCGGACGCGGATAATCGGCCGGTTGGAGGCGTCCCCTTTGTTGCGGCCGGCGCGGGCCTCGAAGCGACCGCGGGCGGCGTTGCCTTCCTCGGCCAGGGTCTTCAGCGAGCGGTCCGGGTTGGCAAGGTCCGCGCGCGCTCCTTGCAGTAGCTCAATGGTCTGATCGAGGGCGTCCAGGACCGCGGGGCGGTTGTTTTCCACCATCGCGCGGACCAGGTCAGGGTCGGTGCCCGCCACGCGGGTGCCGTCGCGGAAACTTGAGGCAGCCAGGCTCAGTGCTAGCGGCCCGCCGTAATCGCCCGCAACTGCAAGTGCTTCGGCCAGGATGTGCGGCAGGTGGCTCACGCGCCCGACCGCGTTGTCGTGCCGGTGCGCGATGGCGGGGATGACCGCTGCGCCGACTTCCTCAGCCAGCCCGACGACACGCACCCACGTATCCAGCCAGCGCTTATTCACCGCGTCGGCGCTGTCAGCGCCGTCTGCGCCTGCCACGCTGCCGGCGCCTGCAGCCGCGCCCGCTGCGCCCGAAGTCGCGCCGCCGCCTGCCGCGCTGGAACCTGCGCCGCCCGCGCTTGCGCCAGCCCCCGCAAGCTCCCGCGCGTTGTCGTACGTCACGACCCACACCGCGCCCTTGAACAGCCCGTGCATCGTCGCCTGCCAGCCCGAGTTCGCGGTGCCGGCCATCGGATGCCCACCCACGAAGCGATCGGACATGCCCTTCGCCTCCACGAGGTCGTGCACTTCCTGCTTCACGCTGGTCACGTCCGTGAAGCCGCAGGTCGGTGCGTGCTGGGATATGGCGTCCAGAAGAGAAGACAGTGCGGGCATCGGCACCCCAAGGATCAGCAGCGCATCGGCTTCCTCGGCGCGGCGCAGCGTGGCCTCGAGGTCGCCCGAGACGTCGTAGCCATCGCGGCGCGCGCGGGTGACGGTTTTCTCCGAACGATTCCAGCCGAACACCGGCCAGCCGGCGGCCTGCGCGTCACGCATCAGCGACCCGCCGATCAGACCCAGCCCCAGGATGCACAGCGGACGGCGATCCTCGGGGAGGGTGCTCAGGCGGTAATCGGAAGAAATTTCGTGGCTCACGCTACCCAGTGTTCCACAAAGCCGACTAGCGTTGGTGGACATGAGCACCGACAGTGACCTGACCTTCGCCGTGTCCGCCATCCGCGCCGACGGCCAGTGGAACCTGCGCGAACTCCCCGCCCGCGCCACCGAGAGCCTGTCCGACCTGATCGCGGAGCTGCGGGCCTCGCGCGCGGAAGGCCCCGTCGTCGGCCTGCTCTGCGTTGACGACGACTGGTCCGTTGTGCTCCGTCCGGTGCCGGGAGGTGTGCGGATTCTTCTTAGTGACGCCACCGCCGCCTTGGACTACGACATTGCCAGCGAGGCGCTGGACACTCTCGATATTGATGCGCCTTCGGAGGACGAGGCGGACGCCTCCGACGATCCTTGGCCCGAGGGCGACTTCGACCTGCTGGAGGATCTAGGCGCCAGCGAGCAGATTATGTCCATCATCTTCTACGACGATGATTTGTACGGCGCGGAGCAGGTTCTGCGTGTGGCGGACGAGCTGGGCTTCGCCGACGAACTGGCGGACTTGGTTGGCGTGGAGCTGGAGTTTTAGCCGGTGGGGCGGGAGTCGCAGGAGCGGCGCGAGCGTGGGGACAAGGTGTGCGCGCCGGGCGCGCTGCGCTCGGGCGGCGCTGACGTGTGCGTTGGTGGCGGGTTGCCGCGGGCCGCGGGGGACGTGCGCGCGGAAGCGCTGATGCGCCGAGCCTTGGACATCGCCGCGGAGACTCCCGCCGGTGACGTGCCCGTCGGAGCTGTGGTTTTCGGCCCGGACGGCCGGGAGCTTGGGCGGGGAGTCAACCGGCGCGAAGCCGACAGCGACCCCACTGCGCACGCGGAGGTCCTCGCCATCCGGGAAGCCGTGCGGGAGCTCGGGGACGCGTGGCGGCTGGAGAACTGCACGCTGGTGGTCACCCTGGAACCCTGCGCCATGTGCGCGGGGGCACTGGTCGGGGCGCGGATCGGCAGCATCATCTTCGGAGCCTATGAGCCCCGCACCGGCGCCTGCGGCAGCGTCTGGGACGTGCCGCGGGAATCTCCGCTGCATTGGGCGGAGGTCCGCGGAGGTGTGCTGGCGGGGGAATGCGAAGAACTGCTGCGGCAGTTCTTCGCCCGCCTGCGGTAGCGGATGCGCTGGACTCGAGCTAGAGGTGCGCTAACGCTTGCGCTGGGGTTTGTGCTAGTTGGAGTGGGGCGTCCAAAAACTTTTACAGAAATTTAATGACTGGCGCTGAACAGTGCATTTGCAATCGGAAAAGCTGGCTGACGGCGTAGAAGGGGGCGCGGCGGTGGCGAGGTGGCGGAAACGAACCTACTTTGGGAATGGAGCGTCCTGGTCGTACGAATGCTGCGGCTGGGGCGCACAAATTACAACAAAGTTAGCTACTACACCGATACCAAGGAGAGACCAATGGACCTGAACAAGGCAAAGGAAATGGCTGGCGAGCACCGCGACAAGATCCAGGACGGCGCCAACAAGGTCATCGACGGCAAGCTGGACGGCGACAAGGCTGACAAGGCCAAGGACGGCCTGAACAAGGGCATGGACAAGGTCTTCGGCGAGGGCGACAAGTAAGTCCTCCGAGACTGTCGGCGCGCTGATGCGCTGAATTGTAAGCCCGCTGCGAACTGGTAAAGGTTCGCGGCGGGCTTTCGCATGCACGGGGCGCGGGGTGGGGTTTTGGTGCGAAAAAGTGGGGGTGTTAACCTAATACGAGTCTGCAATCGCCGACTAGGGTGGCGTGTCCGAGCGGCCGAAGGTACTCGCCTCGAAAGCGAGTGTTGTGTAAAAGCAACCGAGGGTTCAAATCCCTCCGCCACCGCCAAAGTTTTTACCGCGTGCTGTCCGGGATGAGATCCCGGGGCGGCGCGCGGTTTTGGTATGTGCAGCGGGGCTCCGGGGTACACAGTGGGGTGCGCCTGGGTAGGTTCGGGTCGTGGCGGGGCGCGCAATGGGTGTGGCCGAGTGGGAATGGGCGGGGATGGGGTTTGGTGGAGTGGGAATGGGCGGGGATGGGGCCTGGCTGGGCGCGACCGGACAGAGGGGGATGTCCCAAATTCCACGTCTTAGAATATAACTATTCTGTTTGTGCAGGTCAGAGGCTCCCGATTTTTTGCTGTAGACCCGCTACTTTCAATAACTCGAAGATTTGGGACATTGCTCCTCTGAAGATGTGCTGATTCTGTTCGCAAGCGTAAGTTCGCACACTTTTTCGGCTGGGGTGGCCGCAAGGTCGAGGCTCTGTAAGGCTCATAGACGGCCTAAACAGGGGTAGGGGATACCTGAAGTAGGGGTGCGAAATTGAGCCTCTTATTCGGGAATTGCCCAAAAGCAGGCCTTTCGGGGGCTTGCGGGGAGGGGGTTGTCCCAAATTCCACGTCTTAGAATATAACTATTCTGTTTGTGCAGGTCAGAGGCTCCCGATTTTTTGCTGTAGACCCGCTACTTTCAATAACTCGAAGATTTGGGACATTGGGGCGGGAAACTGCAGAGGGTGCTGAGACCATCGCCAACCAGAGGGTATGGGAGCTGCCAACTGGCGGTCAGGGGAACCGCCAAGCTGAGGTCAGGGGTTGCCAGCGGGAGGATACGGATAATGCCAGCGGGAGGATAATCGCTGGCTAAGAGAATCGCCAGAGGGGAGTGAATGAAGCGCGAGCGCGGGGTTTCCTTACTAGACTTAACGCCTGTTGTTCTCAGCTGCGAAGCTCCGAGCGGCGACGATGTTGCATAGTGGTGAAGCTGCGCGGCGGTGAAACGTCGG
>NZ_KV799286.1:0-3365 GCF_001809885.1 Corynebacterium sp. HMSC058E07 | reverse complement strand
AAGGGCATGTGGGCCAAGACTGAGCTGATGGCTGACATGCTGGCGCAGAAGATTGGCCAGCCGAAGGAGGGTGCCTCCACCGCGTGGGTTCCGTCCCCGACGGGTGCAACGCTGCACGCAACCCACTACCACGAGGTGGATGTCTTCGAGATGCAGGACAAGCTGCGTACCGAGGGCCGCCGTGAGACCCTGGGCGACATTCTGACTATCCCGGTGGCGGAGTCTGCTGATTGGTCTGCTGAGGAGATCGCCGAGGAAATTGATAACAACTCCCAGTCCATCCTGGGTTATGTGGTTCGCTGGGTGGAGCAGGGTGTGGGTTGCTCTAAGATTCCGGATATCCACGACATCGATCTGATGGAGGATCGCGCTACTTGCCGTATTAACTCGCAGCACTTGGCTAACTGGTTGAAGCACGGTGTGGTGACTGAGGAGCAGGTTTTGGAGTCTTTGCAGCGTATGGCTGCGAAGGTGGATGAGCAGAACGCTGGTGATGCGAACTACCGGAACATGGCGCCGAACTTTGATGAGTCTGTGGCTTTCCAGGCTGCGAAGGATTTGGTGTTTAAGGGGCTGGAGCAGCCGGCTGGTTACACTGAGCCGATTCTGCACGCTCGTCGTTTGGAGTTCAAGGCTAAAAACGGCATCGCCTAATTAGCTACATCTAGGGGTGCTCGTTCTCGCACTCCCTGCAAGTTAGATCCCGTCTCTGAGGCTGTTAACGGAGCCTTGGGGCGGGGTCTTTCTCTTTGACTGGTGCAGAGTAGGTGCTGGTTAAGAGCCCGGGTTACTTGTTATGAGAGTAGCGACGGGCTTTAGCCCGATTGCCACAGTCCTTCATCGAGCACCACTGCCTCCGCAGGCCGTTAGAGCGATCCTCGAAGAGAATTCCACAACGCTCGTGGCCGCATATCTTCAATCGCTGCCGGTCATTAGTTCCGAAAAGTGCAACTGCATCGGCAGCGACAAAACCTAATGCCTGATCCAGCTCAAGATTCTTCGCCAGTGCTTTCCTAAGGTCCGACTCTTCACTGTGAAGCAGATGCGGAGAGAAAGACTGAGTATCCAACTGAAGTAAAGGTCGCCTAGTGGACCATTCGTTGAGTACTTCGATTGTGGAGCTTAACTCGAATGAGGAGAGTGTATTCATGCCGAGGCTATGCTCTGCCAAAAGTAAAACTGCCTCGCGAAGCGCCGTAACGCTTTCCTGATTAATCGGCATTGGAGTTTCCACAAGCTCAGGAAGTTCGCGGGCCCATGACGTTGCCCGGCGAGCTTGGTTAAGCCAGCTGGCGAAGTCAGAACGATCGTGGAGAAGGTCGACCGTAGGATGCAGCGGATCTTTACGGCGCCGAAGGGTATTCGCAAAGTCAAGAGCAGGCCGCTCACCATAAAACACAAAAGAAAGCTGGCGAAGCTGGTTTGTGGATGAAGCATTCATAAATCTACTGTACCTCTTGAACTAACCCCCTGAGGGGGTTAGTGTTGGAGTATGACACGTCGCACATTTCCTCTGGCTTTGTATGCGTTTCCGTTGGTGGCTGGATTCATGCTGCCGAACCTCGCGACCCCGCTGATGGAACTGTGGCGTGCGGATATTGGCTTCTCTGCGGGGACACTGACGCTCATCTTCATCATGTACCTTGGAGGGCTCGCGCCAGCCTTCTTGTTGGCGCCGGGGCTCAGTGATAGTTGGGGAAGGAAGCGTACGCAGCAAGTGGCTGTGGTGCTCGGTATTGTTTCGTGTCTCTTTTACGTCTTAGCGGACAGTATTCCAATACTTCTACTGGCTCGGATCCTTACCGGCCTGTGCTCAGGAGCTCTCTTGGTGCTAGGGCCATCGGCTGTGCAAAGTATGGCTAGTGAGGATGAATCCTCTAAAGCTACGCTCACGGCTACGTTAGGTATCGCAATAGGGCTGGCAGGCGGACCCTTGTTTGCAGGCGTGGTTGCGCAGTTAGTTCCATGGCCGACTAAGACGGTTTTCGTTCTTATGGCTCTCCTTCTCGCAATGTCGCTGGTAGTGGTCGGAACAGAGCCGGAGACGGAGCGTAAGCCCACGCGAGACCTGTTGCCTCACAAGGGGTTGAGGAAGAGAGACAAGCGCGTTGTTATTGCTGGTCTCGGCGCTTTTGGCCCGGGAATGACAGCTGCTGGAATAGTTTTGGCGCTGTCTCCAACACTTCTCAACGGAATTAGTGAAACAAGCGGGCCCCTGGGTGCTGGCCTGATTGCAGGAGGTATGTATGCGGTTAGCCCGATCGCGCAGAGTCTAGTCCGTCGACTCCACAGCCTTGCGCACATCAGATTCTCTATGGTGCTAATCGCGTTGGCGATGTGCATCTTTGGCGCAGCAATGACGCAACAGAGCTTATGGTTCCTGATTCTAAGCGCGGTACTTATAGGCGCAGGGCAAGGGATTAGTAATTTGGGCAGCTTTGGACTCATCCATCAAGAGGTTGACGAAGATTCGGTGCCTGGAGCAACAGCACTTTTGAGTTTGGGTACGTATGCCGCTGCGAGTGTTGTTCCTCTGGCAGGTGGGTACCTCATTGATCTAACCGGATTGCCGATTGCAAGCCTATGCATGGCTTCAGGAGTGGTTCTAATGGTTGCGGTGGGGTTTGTGTTTGCCCGGCAGAGCTATATTGACCAAACAAGGAGTGCCTAAAAATGAAGATTGGCATTGTAGGGGCAGGAATTGCTGGCCTTGCGCTGGCTAATCTCTTGGATCATGCAAGATACGAAATCCAACTGATTGACAGTGGATTTGCGAAGGATTATCGCGTCTCAGAATTATTTTGGCCGGCCCGTTTGTTTCGAACGGCGCCTGTCAGTGAGGAGATGATTCTGAATTATGTAGCCAACAATATTCTTGGTATGCGCCGATTTTACTAGATAATTTCTCGAGAGGACTATTCTACATTGATTTCTAATTCCGCTATTTCTCAAGGTGCCGAGCGCGTAACTGCCGGAGGCCTTCAGGTTGCCAAGACCCTTTACGACTTCGTGAACACCGAGGTACTTCCTGTCATTGGCAAGGATTCCGCCGAGGAGCAGGAGAAGTTCTGGGATGGCTTCGGCAAGATCGTCGAGGAGTACACCCCGCGCAACCGCGAGCTGCTCAACACTCGCGACGAGTTACAGGAAAAGATGGATGCCTGGTACGCCGACCACAAGGGTGCTCAGGATCCGGAGGAGTACACCGCGTTCCTGAAGGAGATCGGCTACCTGGTCGACGAGCCGGGCGATTTCGAGATTAAGACCCAGAACATTGACCCGGAGGTTGGAACCACCGGCGGTCCGCAGCTGGTTGTGCCGATCCTGAACGCCCGCTTCGCGCTGAACGCGGCGAACGCCCGCTG
>NZ_KV799285.1:0-1271 GCF_001809885.1 Corynebacterium sp. HMSC058E07 | reverse complement strand
ACTCCATGTCCAAAAACCCTATGGACATAACATTTCTGGGTCTCACTGACCTAACCCCCAACCCCCAGGACACGCGGCTCACTAGAGCCACTTCGCCCTGGGGGTTGCTTTCGCTACGCTAGATTTCATGGCTTCTGAATCTGCTATCCCTGAACAGTTCACTTTCCGTCGCGCGGTCGAGGCCGACCGCCCGTTCATCCACAAGATGAACGAGGAGACGGACACGTGGGGTGATCCAGATAGGGAATTCTCGGAAACGTTCGACGAAGACACCGTGTTCTACGTCGATGGCTGGACTGAGGGACAAGGTGGCGTCATCGTCGAAGAAAACGGCGAGGCCATCGGCGCCGCATGGCTGCTCGACTCCTCGGCGGACAACCACGGCTACGGCTACGTGTCCGAGGAATACCCCGAAGTAGCGATCGCGATGGCGCCCGGCAACACGGGCAAAGGACTGGGCACGAAGCTGATGCAGGCGGTGCTGGATCAGGCGAAGGCCGACGGCAAGCCGGGCGTAAGCCTATGCGTGGTGTTCGGTAACGACCGCGCGAAGCACGTCTACGAGAAAATCGGCTACGTCGACAAAGGTGTGGACGAGGCTGAGCACGCGCACGTCATGCTTTACACTTTCGACTAGAAAAAGTGCCGAATCAGACCCCGAGACAGAGCTGCAACGGCACCACGATTATTCGCTCAGCGGAACAGCAAGGCTGGCTATGTATTCCTCCGGGGTTTCGTAGATATCGTCCCAGCCCTCTTTGAGGATGCTGTGCGGCTGCCAGTTCATTCGAACTGAAATAGGCCCCCGGACAGGACCCGTAGCATCCTCATCCCACTCGGGGTTCAAGCCGTAGCTTTCCAGCGTTTCGACGATGATTTGCACCGCTTCGGCTACCTGACCTGCTTCTGACCGGACATAGAAGTCGATGACCACTTCCCGCAGATCAAGATCGTCTGCGATCTCGAAGGGGATTACCGCCACGCCAACTTCTTCATCTTCGCTGTCTACCGATCCCCAGTCATCGAACACCCAGATGTCTACGCCTTCGGCACGCATATCCAAAATCGAGCAATACAGTCGGTCAAAATCGGTGACCATGCCAGCCCAGGCATCCATTTCATCGGTCAAACTCTGGATAATTTCGTCCAGAAAATCCCCGACCAGGTCGAGACGACTCTGTTTCTCGTCCTCGGGGGTAGCGTCTTTGCCGACCGGTAACTCTTCTAGGCGCTGTTCCCAAGGTCAAGTCCGGTGTAGTGGTGTAGCCGTT
>NZ_KV799284.1:5846-7301 GCF_001809885.1 Corynebacterium sp. HMSC058E07 | reverse complement strand
CCGAAATGGTGCTGCGTATCACTACCGCTACGATGGCCACGGACGTGTCACCGCCCAAGTCGGCACCGGTGGTATGGTCCCCAACATCCTCTACTGGGGCGACGACACCGGCGATGATGCACCCGTCGGTGGTACCGTCTGCGTTCTCATCGAAACCGCTGGCGACTTCACCGGCGACCCTCTGGAACTCGGCGACAGCGTCGTTGACACCTACCTCGACCGCCTCCACCACCTCCC
Source organism: Corynebacterium sp. HMSC058E07 (assembly GCF_001809885.1). Taxonomy (NCBI): domain Bacteria; kingdom Bacillati; phylum Actinomycetota; class Actinomycetes; order Mycobacteriales; family Corynebacteriaceae; genus Corynebacterium; species Corynebacterium sp. HMSC058E07. The sequence continues at coordinate 7,064 of NZ_KV799284.1, read as the reverse complement.
CCTCTACCAAGCCCTCCTCAACGGTGGACTCGACGAAGCAGGCCTGACCGGCCGCGGCCGCACCACCAACCGCGACACCACCACCAACTGGACCATCCCCACCGACTGGCTGACCGACGACCTCCTCGGCGACATCCGCCCCACCGTCTACCGCGCCACCGCCTCAGGCGACGTCTGGCGCATCACCACCCCCGAAGGTGGTATCCAAGACACCACCTACACCAACCACCACCTCCCATCCACCATCACCAACACCGCCGGTGCTACCACCTGCTACACCTACGACGACAACGACCTCATCGTCAACACCACCTACCCTGATGGGACCACCACAACCATCGAACCCGGCACCTGGGGCATGCCCGTACGCATCACCGGCCGCGACGGACACACCACCGACTACCAAGTCGACACCTTCGGCATGACCACCGCCATCACCACCGCCGACGGAGCCACCACCACCTACACCTACGACTACCGCGTCACCGGCATCACCCCTGCCAGCATCACCACCCCCGATGGGGCCACCACCCACATCGACTGCGATAACGCCGGCCGCACCATCGCCATCACCGACCCCGCCGGCCGCCGCACCAGCCACACCCTCAACGTACGAGGCCTGGTCACTGACACCCTCGCCCCAGACGGCAACACCACCCGTATCGACTACACCCCCGAAGGCTGGCCCACCACACTCACCCATCCTGATGGCACCACCCTCACCGCCACCTACGACGGCGAAGGCAACCAACTGACCACCACCAACGAAACCGGTGCGACCACCACAACCACCTACACCGTCTTCGACAAACCCATCACCACCACCGACGCCACTGGCGCGACCACCACCATCACCTACAACACCCAAATGCAACCCGTGGCCATCACCAACGCCGACGGCCACACCTGGACCTACACCTACAACCTCGACGGGGACATCACCCACCAAACCGACTACAACGGTATCGTCACCACCAACACAACCAGCCCCGACGGACTCATCACCAATGTGACCACCCCAGCAGGCACAACCACCACCCGTAACCAGTTGGGACTGACCACCAGCATCGAGGATGCCTCCGGCACCACACTGTTTGACTACGACCCCTTCGGCCGTCTGACCAGCATCACTAACCCGGCTGCCACCATCACCTACACCCGCGATACCTACGGCCGAGCCACCGCTGAAACCACACGCCTGGCCAGTGGCGAAGAAAC
>NZ_KV799284.1:4782-5746 GCF_001809885.1 Corynebacterium sp. HMSC058E07 | reverse complement strand
CCAGCAGCACCATCACCCAACACACCACCGCAAATACCACCGACGGTTCAGCCCTACGCTTGCCTACCGATGACGCCCACACAGGCCGCCTGCTTGCCGAGCTAACCTACACCACCAACACCCGCGGCCACCGCGCCACCACCGCTATCGACAACCTGGTACGCACCATTGACATCGACACCCGTGGACGCATCACCGGTGACCACACCAACCTATTGGATTCGGCAACACCTGGCGGGCTAGCCCCTGTTGCTGGTCGTGACTTCACCTGGCAAGCCGACTCCACCCTCACCGCCATCACCGACCAACTGCGCGGCACTACCAGCTTCACCGTCGACGCTATCGGCCGCGCGACCGCAGCCACCCGACACAACAACCCAGCCCCAACCGGTAACACCACCGGAACTCCAACACAGGAGAACTACTCGTTCACCCCAGCAGGTGTCCTGGCCACTACCACTGACGGGGTCATCGACTACCACAACACCCTGCCAGTCAAAGTCGGCCGGACTACCTACACCTACGATAATGCAGGCCGTATCACCCGCACGGTAACCAAACGTCTGGGTAAGAAACCGTTGGTTCATCACTTCTTCTACGCCACCGGTGAACAACCCATCGGCTTTACCTCCTCCGATGAACCAAACACCGGCTACCGCTACGTCTACGATGGTCTCGGCCGACGTGTCGCCAAAGAAACCATCAACACCACCCCCGGAGAAGTTATCCACCGTGACGTGTTCACCCACACCGGTAACCGACTGGCAGCTGTCACCACCACCGTCGACACTGTCACCCCGGCATGTGTGGGTGAAGGCTACGTGTGGACTACTGACCCTGCCACTGGTGAGACACACGGCCAGATCACACTAACCACCAATAGCACCAGTGGCACCACCGAGACTCCGGCTAACCCTGCGGCTGGTTGGCCTCAGGCCCGGGTTGATGCGACGTTCTACGCCCT
>NZ_KV799284.1:0-4682 GCF_001809885.1 Corynebacterium sp. HMSC058E07 | reverse complement strand
CCGGTGTCGTCGAGGGACACACCACCCAAACGTTGTACGGTAAGCGTACGTGGTCTGGGCGGTGCACCAGCCCGTTGTTGTTTGCCGGTCAGTATGAGGATGTTGAATCCGGGTGGGCGTACAACCGGTTCCGCTACTACAACCCCACCCTGGGTGCCTACAACGCCCAAGACCCACTCGGACTAGCCCCACGACTAGCCTCGGCACAAGGGTATGTCGACCACGCAGCATACTGGGTCGACGTACTCGGGCTGATGTCACACGTTCGGAGCCCCAAGGATCCACACCCAACCATTTCTGGTCGTAGTGCGGACGGAACATTCCGAGGAGAAAATGGAACTGCAGTAAATGGACGTCGGGCTCACAGCAGCTATTCTGATTTCATCGAAGCACAAGGCTACAAAGCGAACGTTAAAATGCCTGGAGACACACGCATGCGACCAGATGCGATAAAGATTGACGACAGTGGATACATCAGGGAGGTTCGAGAATTGAAGCCTGACTCAGCTACAGGCCAGCGACAAAGCGTCAACCAACTTGCCAAATACAAGGAACATGCCGAGTCTTTCAACCGACAAAATGCAGCTGAACTTGGCGACAGCACTGTGCCAGATGTAATAGCCACCGCCGATTGGTATACTCCCTAAAAATGGACTTCAAAGACTTCAAAAAAACACTAACCGAAGCCGCTAATTCCCACTTCTCCCGCATTGGACGGAAAATGCTTTGGACATACGAAACCGGCGAATTAGCTTTCTTGATTAAATTTGAAAAAGATCCCGAGCGCCCGAGCTACGAAATCAATATTTTCTATGGCCACCAAGATTGGATTACTAGAGAACGGACACAGCTACTCTGCGGAGCGAAAATAGGAATCAGACGACTGGTAGAAAAAGATCAGTTAAAACTTCAAATTGATTACCACGGTACACACGAAAACTTCTACTCGATCTTTTTCAACAGTTACCTCGGAAATACTGACCATGAAGTTCGAACTTTAATTGGTACCCCGGAGCTCAAAGACCTTGAGAAAAGACGTGCTGATTTCGACGAGTTTTTTACGGTACTCAAGGCCAGTTTTGACAACACATCAAATCTACAGACGATAGCCACAAGAGCAGGAGTCACGGTTCCAGATTTTTGGACGAAGGTCGCGCAGCGAATGGAAGACTGCCAACAATGAGCGCTGAACGGATCATCATCAACCTTCCACCCGCTCCAGTCGCCCCATACGAGGTATACGACTACGTGAGTTCGGCTAGCCAGCAAGAAGTACATGCCTCGCCACAGACGCTTCAGCTCCAGCAGCACCTCACGAAGATACTGGCTCCGCACGACCTTCCCGTAGAACTGGTTGGGGATAACTGTATAGGCATTAGTGACTACGACGAGCATATCCCCCGGATACTTCAGTTTATCAGCCCGTTGCTGTCTCGATACCCTACTCTTACGGTCCTTGAATTCTCGGAATTTGTTTGGACCTTTGGCGACGAAAATACCAACTTCTTGACAGAAACATCGGAATACAGCGCCCCGTGGGCAAGTCTGCGCGGTCTACCGTACTGGATTGAATTCATTACCACCAACGCTTGCACAATGGCTGAACTGAACTTAGGAAACGATCCGCGGGACTTCCTGATCATCACCAACGCCACCAAACACCAGCATTACATGCAGTGCTACTACAGCCCCGCCGACCACACCTACCGGGTTGAGATCCGCCTTGGCGATGCCCAGCACCATTACTGGCACACGACTCCCGAAACAAGCACCGTCATCCACGAATTCACCACTTGGATAACCACCGGTACCCATTCAACACACGGATGGCAGAAGCTAAACATCACCTAAAGGCCACAAGCACTGTCAAACCACCGACGGGGTAATCGACTACCACAACACCCTGCCGGTCAAAGCCGGCCGGGCTACCTACACCTACGACGGACTCGGCCGACGCTTAGCCAAAGACACCATCAACACCACCACCGGCGTCGTCGAAGGACACACCACCCAAACCCTGTACGGCAAACGCACGTGGTCCGGTCGATGCACCAGCCCGTTGTTGTTTGCCGGTCAGTATGAGGATGTTGAATCCGGGTGGGCGTACAACCGGTTCCGCTACTACAACCCCACCCTGGGTGCCTACAACGCCCAAGACCCACTCGGACTCGCCCCACGACTCGCCTCAGCCCAGGGGTATGTCGACCACGCAGCATTCTGGGTCGACATGCTGGGGCTAAAGGGTTGCTGGGCTGACGCAAACAAGGTTAAAGACCACTACGTGTACCATTACGTTAATGGAGGAAAAACTACATATGTAGGAATAACCAAGCATCCTAGGATGAGGGCAATCCAACACGCGATAACGCACCCGACCACACGTCCTATAGGCGGAATGCGCGTCCTTAATAGAGACAATCCTTTGGGCAAGTATGAAGCGCGTGGCGTCGAACAGCACCTCATCGAACGCTTAAGAATGTCAAATCCTCCAAAAGTCACACAAGCCGAATATAAAGATCTCGGACTAGAGAATGGTTTGCTCGAAAACAAAATAAATAGCATGAGCAAGAACCATAGGTTCTACAAAGAGGGAACTGAATTCGGAAAAGAATGGATAGAAAATAATTATCCAAATATAAAATAAGGAGTTAACTTGTTAGAATTTTCTTTAGACAGTCCCAAAGGCAGCCGCCCGAAAGCTGGACAGCTCTACCTGATGAAAACCACTCTCGGATACATCCCTGCTGGCGTCACCTCCACCGAAGCATTCTTCGGCGCGGCTGCAATGGTCCACCCTTATCGCGCGCTCATCAGCGACCCATCCGATACATCATGGTTTCCGCTCGTCGAAAAGAACGAACTACTTATTCCACCAATTCAGATCGCCAAGAGTGACTTCAGAAAAGGCGGACCTTTTCAAAGAATCCCAGCGAAAAGCCATCCTAAGACCATCCCTTTTGACAACTACTTCCACTACACACTCGCTGATTTCTGGTCACCAGAGGAGCAAGCATTCGTCCCCGTAACAAGAGAAAATGAGTGGGTACCGAAGGAAAGACGGATCATCAACTACACCATCCACGACACAAATCCGCCGCAAGGCGGCACCACGGATGAAGCCCCAGAAGGCACTTACTTTATGACTGATGTTCTAGGCGGCTATCGTGAAATCGAATATGCTCTTGAAGATGCACTCGCCTACTACGGACTAATCGACACCCCGCGCCCCGCACACCCCGACTTCACCGACAACCAGGAACACGACACAATGCCAACCAACACACAACAAGAAGACCAACCACTCTTCCACCTCGCAGAAATCGACGGCGTGACCACCCTGTTTGCCGCCATGGACACCCTGCCAGAAGAAGCAATCAGCGTCATCGAACAAGCAGGACACACACCCAACGGCTACTTCCTCGACAACCTCACCAAGTACCTACTCCGACAAGCAAACATCACCACCGACGGCATCGAGTTCGACAGCGAAGCAGGCATGTTCAGCCTCATCGGCACCACCGAAACCCTCCAACCACTCCACACCCAACTCACAGACCTGTTCAACAACACAACCGACCTACAACGAACACTCAAGCGAGCTAAAGCCACAGGAACAGACTTCGACGACTAACACACAAGCTTTTGTCCTGACACACTAGAAACCAGCCAGCCGGCCGGAATGGTGCTGCTTAACATTGCCGCTACCTCCCATGACAGACTCGCACCGAGACTAGCCTTGGCACAAGGGTATGTTGACCACACACCACTCTGGGTCGGCATACGCGGACTCATGGGAAAGGAAGCTCACAGTAGTTTCGCAATCGACACCAAGAAACCGTAGCTGGCAAAGAGATCTACACAATCGCACCTGGCCACGTCTTCGCCCCATACGAAGGATGTAGTTCATGTCGATCGCAACGCCTTGATTCATGGCGTGAACAATACTGAATATGACTAGCAGGGGACTTTTAATGATCAACTCAAATGATTTTTTAGACAATCGTAAAGTTCAGCTATACGAAGGTGGTCTAGATAAAATGGAACTGGAAGAGGTTCTTGGTTTTGCTCCTACTTGGTTACCTAGCGATCTTATTGACTTCTATTCCAGGTTCAATGGTGCAGAAATTGGAACGATCGAGGTCGTGCCGCCAGGCCCACTTTTTGACTCATCCAATGCACTCAAAGATTTGAACGAACAGATGGTGGATTCTTGTAGCGATACAGATGATTTCTTTGCCATTGCGTATCTAAACGAAGATTGCTACCTCGTTATTCAACGAGAATCAGAAACCGAACTTAGATGCGGTAAGTATGACTTTGGGGAACACGAGTGGTTCGACGGTGTTGCATTTCAAAGCTTCACCGACTGGATGTATTCACAAAAAACTTAAGCCAACAAACTCAGAGATGACGTGTTCCAGATTTTGTTTCGTTCGAGTAGATGAGAAAATCTGGAACATGCCAAAGGGGCCTGGCCAAGATGTGAAGGATTGAGTAGTCTGCCCTGTTGAGGATCGCTTCCTTGGTTGAGGACCTTTCCATGCATAATGCGAGCACGATAGCGGCTCCGAAGCTGGGCGTTTCATGGCACTCAGCCCGGTTGATGCGTCTTGTCGACCTATTGAGCGAAGGAGGTAGTGCTCCTTTAAAGAGAGTGTCTGATGGTTTGTGTGTGGGTACCT
>NZ_KV799283.1:0-784 GCF_001809885.1 Corynebacterium sp. HMSC058E07 | reverse complement strand
TTTAGTTGGTGCTCCTAGTTCAAGATAGGATTAATTCGAATCCAATCCCCACGTTTAACGTTTTTAGTGGTTAGAAATGACTTGAATTGGCTTCCCTGAGAGAGCTGAGCGGCAACCGAAACGCCGATGAGGTGGGAACCTGTGCCGCCTTGGACGGTGGCAGCAAACGGGTATGCGTCAGGGCTTCCAAGAGACCTTTCCCAGCTCTTCGTTGCATCATATCGATCGGCTGTGGCTGCCTCGTTGAATCCATATATTGGATTGTGTCAGGATGGCCTTTTCTTAACTGGCTGGGGTCCATAACGCCGTTTTTCACAGCGGAGCTTGCTGCGGAGCCGGCCTAATTGATTCCAGCAATTTCTGAAAGTACATGACCTCGGACATCTCTCCTCTTGCTGTGTGCCATCAACCCAAGCACATCGACCCAGAATGCTGCGTGGTCGACATACCCTTGTGACGAGGCTAAACGTGGGGCAAGCCCGAGGGGTCTTGGGCGTTGTAGGCACCCAGGGTGGGACTGTAGTAGCGGAAGCGGTTGTACGCCCACCCGGATTCAGCATCCTCTGGCCTGCAAACAACAGCGGGTTGGTGCACCGACCGGCCCATGTGCGTTTGTCGTACAGAGTTTGGGTTGGGTGTCTCTTTTCGACTCCGATTGCGGGGGTGATGGTGTCTTTGGCTATTCGTCGGCCAAGGCTGTCGTAGGAGTAGTGGTAGCCAACACTTGGAGTATCACTTGTTTTAAAGCCAATGAGTGGTTGCGTCCCTTAGTGTGGTGTAACGC
>NZ_KV799282.1:0-938 GCF_001809885.1 Corynebacterium sp. HMSC058E07 | reverse complement strand
CGCTTCGCGCTGAACGCGGCGAACGCCCGCTGGGGTTCCCTGTACGACGCTCTGTACGGCACCGACGCCATCTCTGAGGAGAACGGCCAGGAGAAGGGCACCGGCTACAACAAGGTTCGCGGCGACAAGGTCATCGAGTGGGGCCGCGAGTTCCTGGACCGCGTAGTACCCCTGGAGTCCGGCTCCCACAAGGACGTCACCAAGTACGCGGTTGAGTCCGGCCAGTTCACCGCCACCATCGACGGCAATGACGTTCACCTGCGCAACCCGGAGGTCTACGCAGGCTTCGGCGGCGACAAGGCTAACCCGACCGACATTCTGCTGTACAACAACGGTCTGTACATTGACATTCAGATCGATCCGGAATCCCCGATCGGCAAGACCGACAAGGCCGGCGTCAAGGATCTGAACCTTGAGTCCGCAATCTCCACCATCATGGACTTCGAGGACTCCGTCGCCGCTGTCGACGCAACCGACAAGACCCTGGGCTACCGCAACTGGCTGGGTCTGAACACCGGCAACCTCACTGAGGAAGTGGAGAAGGGCGGCAAGACCTTCACTCGTAAGCTGAACGAGGATCGTGTGTTTACCTCCCGTGATGGTGAGGAGCTGCGTCTGCACGGCCGTTCTCTGCTGTTTGTGCGTAACGTTGGCCACCTGATGCAGAACCCGGCGATCTTGGATCAGAATGGTGAGGAGATTTTCGAGGGCATCATGGATGCCGTTATTACTTCGGCTGCTGCGATCCCGGGTCTGGATGAGAACAACCCGCTGCGTAACTCCCGTAATGGTTCGATCTACATTGTGAAGCCGAAGCAGCACGGCCCGGAGGAGGTTGCGTTCACTAACGACCTGTTCGGTGCGGTGGAGGATCTGCTGGGTCTGGAGAGGTTCACCTTGAAGGTTGGTGTGATGGATGAGGAGCGTCGTACCACCGC
>NZ_KV799281.1:295044-359080 GCF_001809885.1 Corynebacterium sp. HMSC058E07 | reverse complement strand
CTCCGTGTCCAAAATGTCGCTAGACATCACAGCTCTAGCTCCGGTTCCTCGGCCCGGGCCTGCTCGAACACTTCCTTCGCCGCCGACAGGTTAATCAGGCCGATAATCACGCCGACCACGATGTCCGGCCATGCGCTGACCCAGAACATCATCACCACGCCCGCGCCGAGGATCAGCAGGTTGGCCGCCGCATCATTGCGCGCCGCCAGCCAAGCACCCTGCACCAGCGCACTATCCGCCCCGCGCAGTCGCAGCAAAAGGACTGCGCAGACCAGGTTGATTACCAGCGCGCCGATGGCCGTCACGCTCAGAGTCGTCGGTTCCGGCGGATGCCCCGTCCACACCTTCCAGGCCGCCGTGCCGAAGGCGGCGAAAGCTGGAATCAGGATCAACCCCGCCAGGGCGTAGCTGGCCTTTCGCCGACTGGCCACCTACCACCCCAGCGCGGTCAGCACCAGAACGTTGATGAGAGTGTCTTCGAGGAAGTCTGCGGCGTCCGCAAATAGGGCGGCAGAACCAATGACCAGCGCAATAGTCACCTCAACGGCGAAGCCAAGGCCGTTGAGTGCGGCGACCCATGCGACCAGACGTCGCGCGCGGGAGTCGAGGGTGGAGGCGGAGAATTCGTTGTCGTGCACGCAGACTAGACTAAGGCGCGCACGCTGCCTATAGCGAATGCAGCAGCTGAGCAGCAATAGCTAGTCGAGTTTGTCGAATGACCATCCGAAGGAGGCGCCCCGCCCATGCCCGATACACCGCAGGCTAAGCAGGACCCGAGCGACCTGGTGCGCGTCCGTCTGGATGTCGCCTACGACGGCACGGATTTTCACGGCTGGGCCACGCAATCCGGTGGCCTGCGCACGGTCGCGGGAGTGCTGCAGGAAAAGCTGTCCCTGGTCACCCGTCATCCGATTGAGCTGGTCGTCGCCGGCCGCACCGACGCGGGAGTACACGCCAGCGGCCAGGTCTGCCATGCAGACATCCCGGTAGATGCGTTCGAGCAGCGCTCGCTGACCCGCCCGGAGGATCTGGTGCGTCGCCTATCGCGGATGTTGCCTGTTGACGTGCGGTTGCACGGGGCTAGTGTTGCTCCGCAGGGTTTTGACGCCCGCTTCTCCGCGCTACGCCGGCACTACATCTATCGCGTGACGACTCACCCGGCTGGGCCCGTGCCAGTGCGGGCCCGGGATACGGCAGCGTGGCGCTACCCGATTGATCTGGCGAAGACTCAGGCGGCTTCTGACGCACTGATTGGTTTGAACGACTTCGCGGCGTTCTGCAAGGCCCGCGAGGGTGCCACGACTGTCCGCGAACTGCAGGAATTCCGCTGGGTGGACGTCTCCACCGAGGCGGAACCGCAGACTTATGAGGCACATGTGACCGCCGATGCCTTCTGCTGGTCGATGGTGCGTTCCCTGGTGGGGGCGGCACTGACAGTCGGATCGGGCAAACGACCGGAGGACTTCACCCCGGGATTGTTGCAGGAGACGAAGCGCAGCTCCGCGGTGCTGGTCGCGCCCGCGGAAGGGTTGAACCTGGTGCGGGTGGATTACCCGGCCGATGAGGAGCTGGCGGAACGCGCGCGGACGACCCGCGCCAAGCGCTCGCCGGTGGGCAACGGAAGTGAGCCGTCCACCGACCTGTGATGGTGGCGGTGCTTAGGCGCTGCGATTCGTGAGCGTTCGCCGCGCGTCTGTTTGGTGGGCGCTTGCCGCGTCGGCGCAGTTTGCCGTCTCGGTGCACCCTGTCGCGCAAGTGCGGCCTGCGGTGCGACTTGTGCCGCGGGCTGTGGGGCGGGCGCAGTGATGGCAAAGAAGTTGAAGTATTCCCGGTGTTCGCCGTGGAGGAGCACCGTTCCCGTTCCGACCGGCGGCACCGCGATGAACACATCCGCGCGCAGGTTCACCGTCGCTAGCGTGGAGCGTTCCAGCGACCGGAGCCTTTCCCTCCCCAGCCGCAGCACATTTTCCGCTGCGCCAAAACCACCAGCGCTGAGGCCACCGCCACCACCGCCAGCACTTATGCCACCCGCGCTGGTCGCCGCCCCGCGCGCAGAGGAACGTGGCCCCGGCGAAGCGGGAACCTCCACGAACAGGATCGACGTCTTTGCTCCACCGGTGTTCAACCCGGGCAGACTCGCTGTATCTTCTGTCGGGTTTTCGCCCGCGCCCTCCCACGGATCAGACTGCCTCGCGCCGATGCGGTGCACCGCGAACAGCGCTTCTGGCCAGTTCATCGACCCCTCCAGGGTGCGCAGCTGCGGGGCAGTGCCGAACACTGCGAACGTCGCGCCGGGGATTGGATGTATCAGCATTGATTCGCCGGAATCTGTAAGGCCGATAAACCAACCGGGTGCAGCGGGAACCGTCAGCTGCTCAGCCAGCCCGGTGACCTTGGTTCCCACCGGCGGTGCCTCTGCGGGCAGCGCCCACACCCCGCACCCGCTGGCGGCAAAGGGCATCCGCGCCGCCGCGTGCTCCGGCACGCCTACAAGGGTCGCTTGGGAATCGCCCAACCAGCCGCGGCCGAACGGTGGGGTGGGGGTGGTTGTGGTGGACAGGTTGGCGTCCATAAGAGAAAGCCCCAGACCACCGGCCAACCGGTCGGCAGAAATCCGCCGCGACGACGGTTCGCCCCACAGCTTGTCGTGCACGCACAACAGCCGGAACCAGCGCGTGCCCTGATCCGTCGTAGCGCGGCTGCGGTCGAACGCGAACCAGCCCGCTACGATGCACGCGATAGCCAACAAAGCACACAAAACCCATGGCCATAGAGCCGCAAAATCCATTTGTCCCATCCCCAAAATTGTGAAAAATCCCCCGAATGCGAAGCTTCCCCTCGCGCCAGCAATTCAACCATGGAATACTTGGCAGCGCTAGCGGGGGCTAGACAGCACAAAAACAACAAGGGGGGAGCGCAGTAACCATGCGCACAACGGGGATACAAGTATCTGGATTTAATTTTCTGCTTCGCAGGTTAGAGCTTGCGCTGGTCATTGGGGATCCGCGGATGGCTCACGATCCGCTGCGGAGCCAACGGCGCGCGTTGATTGTCGGCGTGCTGCTGAGTCTGCTGATCGCCGGTGGTGCGGTGATGCTGGGGTTGCTGCGCCCACAGCCCAGCCTGGACGGCGCGGATCTGGTGGCCGACGAGACCGGCACGCTGCACGTCCGACTGGCCGATACCTACCATCCGGTCACGAATGTTGCCTCGGCACGGCTGATTCTGCAGCAGCCCGTCGAGGTGCAGAAAACCACCGCTGAGCAGCTATCGAAGGTGCCGCTCGGGCAGCCACTGGGGATCGGCCAGGTGCCTGGACTGGTTAGCGCGCCGGATCGCGAGTGGCTGTACTGCGACCGGACCACTGGCGCGGGCGCTACGGGTAGTGCAAGCGCGGCGGGGACTGCGGGCACGGCGCATACAGCGGGGACTGTCGTGGCCGTCGAGCGCATCAAGACCCATCGCCATGCTCTACTGGCTGCCCCTTCGGGTTATTGGCTTATCGACGCCACCACTCGCGCCCGCATAACCCCAGACGCAGCCAGGGCTTTCGGCACCGAGGCGGTTCCGGCCAGCGATGAATTAGCACAGCAGTTCCACCGACGCCCCGACATTGCCATGCCGACGGGGAAGACAAAGATGCCCGCGCCCTTCGACAAAGCGGGCAGGGTTGTGAAGGCCGGTGACCGGGCGTTTCTGGTGCATCTCGCCGGCGTGGGGGAGGTCAAGGGGGCGCGGCGCTCCTACGCGGAGGCCAGCAGTCCGGAGCCGCCGGTGGAGGTCGCTCTGTCGGAAGTGATGCGCCAGCCGAGCGTGGATGTGCTGTCTGGGATCCCCGAGTTTGACGGCGAGCAGCCCGTATCGTGGGCGCAGCCACCCGTGTTGTGCGCAGGGCCGGAAGGGCTGGCGGAGCCGGTTGGGGCGGCGGGGACGGAATACCCGAGCCCCTTCTACGGCCCGCGTGGAACGTCCGCACTGAAGACGGAGCGTGGATACGTGCTGGTCAGCGAGAATGGTGTGCGCTACTCCGTGGGTAGCGAAGCCGAGCTGCACGCCCTGGGCTTTAAGGCCGAACGAAGTGTTCAGTTCGCCCGCATTGCCTCGCTGCCGGACGGGGGTTTGTTGTCCGAGGAGAAAGCCCGGCAGACAACCGTCGCGATGATGCCCAGCGCTAGCACCAGGGACAGCACAACCGGCACAGAATAGTCGGCAGGTTCCGGCCCGTACGGCTGGGTGCTGACGGTCTGCAGGGTGTAGTCGGCGCCCGTCGAATCGCTACCACCTCTCGCCTGGGCGTCCCACAGGTCTAGCGCCCTATCCACCGCCGCGGCGGGGTTGACCACCAACATCTGTTTGCCCAGACCCGGCCCGCTCGCGCCGGGGGAGGCCGTGGAGGCCAACAGCTCCCGCACCTCGCGCGCCGTCAGCTGTGGGGCGACCTGCCAGACCAGCGCCGCCGTCGCGCTGACAACCGGGGTGGCGAAGCTGGTGCCTTCAAAGGGTGTGGGATTTCCAACGATGGTGTGTACCTGCTTGCCGATCACCACGCGCCCTTCGGCTGGCCCGCCCGGCGCGAACAGATCCACCCACTTTGTCGGCGCGTTGTAGTGCGCGGGCACGCGCCCCTGGTCGGCACGACCACCCTCGTGCGGAGATTGCGGGCTCACTCGTGGCGCGACCGCGCCCACTGCCAGCACCGGATCCAGACTGGAGGGGAATGTAGGTGCCCCCTCCGGACATTGACCCGTGTTACCGGTCGAGGCCACTACGAGCACCCCGGCTTTCTCCGTACGGTCGATCGCTCCCCGCAGGGCGGCCGTATCTTCGCAGGCCACCATGGATATATTGATGATCTTCACCCGCGCCTTCAGTGCCCGATCAATCGCGCGGACTAGCTCCTCTACTGTGCCTTCTGCCCGGTCGGGGGCCGAGTTATGCCGGAAGGAATGCACCTTCGCCTCCGGCGCGATCGTCTGCAGCACACTGGTCACCACAGACCCGTGCAGCACGCAAAAATCCCGGTCGCCCACCACGCCCGGCCCGGCAGAGCCCGTATCAATCACAGCCACGTCCACGTCCCGGCCCCGTGACAGGGCGTGAAGAGCTGGGTACGAGGGGGCGTCAATATCCGGCAACGGCAAGGTACCCGCCTGGGCGACAGTGCCTTCCTGGCAGTTCCCGTGCGGCGAGGAATCTTTGACGATCATCAGCCGATCCCCCGAATCGCGTCGAACAACCCCGTGGTGTGCAGTGCCAAGGGGATGGCCAGGCAAAACGCGATGGCCTCCACCATGTCGATCGCGCGCCCCAGCATCGGCGACTGCACCCGCAGCGCAGGCAGACCCACCAGCACCAGGCACAATGCGCCCCAAGGTTCGTGCAATGCCAGCCACAGAATCGTCGTCGCCGACAGCACCGCCAGCGCCACAGAGTGTACCGGCCGGGTGCTTCGCGCGCTCACACCGAGAACCGCCACCATCACCAACAGCACGGCGGTCCAAAGATCCAGCGATTCGCCCCACGGTGCCAGCTGGTAGACACACGCGCCCAGCACTGCCACGATGGCGACCACCAGGCTGGAGTGCACCTCCACCACCTGACCTGCGCGGGTGGTCGTGGGCTCTGTAAACACACCGGTCGCGGGCACTTTCGGTAGCTTGATTCCCGCTAGGCCAATGGCAATCTGCCCGGAGTAAGCCAACGCGAACATCGCCAGCAGCAGCGTGATCCCCGGCCAGAAATTCACCGCCGCAAACACCACCCATGTGACCGTCACGATCCGCGCCGGGCCGCTGCGCCACACCAGAAGCGCGGCCACGAAACAGGCGCACAGGACGTTAACGTGCAGCCCCAGCCCGAAGCCCAGAATCGCGGCGAGGTAGCTGAAGTTGCGGTGGTGCAGGGAGGCCGCCGCTGCGGCAAGTGCTGCCACGGCGGTTGCCACGATCGTTGCGGTGTCTGCGGAATTGTTGAGGGTAAGGACGCCCCCAGCTCCAACCAATTGATTGTCCAAAGGATGCCACGCTGGCGCTGCTTGCAGGCTAAACAGCGAAACGATGGCTGCGGCAATCCAGGCCGCGGGGCTGGTGGGGATCGGGCCGGACAGTTCCTCTACGGCCTCGGCGGGCGGGGCGGGAACTGCGGCGACCTGCAAAGTTAGTGACTCGCCGGGGCGGACCCCGGCTTCCGCCAACGTGTGTTGTGGCGCGACGTGACCGACGGCGCGGTGCAAAACCCAGTGTTCCCCCGGTTCAGCGTCTACGAGGTGCGGGATGAGCTCCGCCACCGGCACGTGGTCGGCGATCGCAGCGTTGATGGTGGTGCCTTTAGCAGGCACGGAAATACGTAGAGCAAGCACTTTATTCCCCCTGGTAAAAAGCGTGTAAAGAGTGTTGGGTGCGGCTCTTTGCCGCTGTTGGTTGGCGAGCATCCCCCCTTGGATCCTCGCCGGTGTGGCTTACACGGCACAGATAGTAGCCGAGGCACAGAGATTGCGCTTGTCCTGCGGTAGATCCGGGGAAGGCTTAGAATCTAAAACCACATCCAGGGGGTTGGATGGGGATAACACGGGATAACACCGGATAACACGGGATGTCCCTGGGGACTAGAAGGAAATTGGGGGATTTCTCCATCATGCAGACACAGGCGCCACCGACGCTGCCTAAAGACAAACAGCCTTTCATCAGGTTGCTCATGCCCGCCGTGATGTTGATCGCGGTGGTGGGAATGATCGCCGCCATGGTGCTGTCCGGGTCTGGGCGTAACCCCATCAGCTTCATCTTTCCGCTGATGATGCTGGGGAGTATGGCGATGATGTTCCAGCCAGGGGCCAACATCGATGAGACTCGGCGCTCCTTTCACCGCCATATCGACGCGCTGAAGGACAGCGTGCAGCGCAGCCACGACGAACAACTGCAGACCATGCTGGCGGCCCACCCGCACCCGCAATCGCTGTGGACGCATGTGCATACGGGAACCGACGTCACCGCCAAGCCGGGAGTGGTGCGTATCGGTACCGCAGTGCAGACCCCAGATGACCCGCTGGAGGTGCCGGTCAACGCGCCGCCAGAGGACCTAGAACCAGTCAGCGCCATGAGCCTGCGCGAGGTGGCCCTGCGCTACGCAACTATCGAAGCCCCAGTGTCGGTGGATCTAGCTAGTTTCCACTGCATCGTGCTACTCGGCGAAGGTGCGCCTGGCCTGGCCCATGCGATGCAGGCACAGCTGGCAATGCAGGATCCGGACATCATCGGAATCACCGGCCCCTTCGAGCAGTGGTTACCGCATGACGGGCCCCGCAAGGCGCACTTTTGTACTGGCGATAGCCCGGTGATCGCCGGGGCGGTGGTCACGGAACCAAGTGATGAGTGGGTGGAAAACGCTAAGGGGAATGGCCTGTTATTGCAGGTGGACGATGCCGATGGCGGGTACTTGCTGAGCGCTTGGACCGTTGACGGCTGGGTGCCTTTCGGGGTGGCCGATCAGCTCAGTGAGGTAGAGCTGGCGCAGATCTGCCGCGCCCGGTCCACCGTGAAATCCAGCACGTCACTGTTGGAACTGCCGGGTGGGGACTTGCGTGCGCCGATCGGGTTCTCCGGTGCGCCGGTGTATCTGGACATCAAAGAATCAGCCCTAGGAGGCATTGGCCCGCACGGCCTTTGTGTGGGCGCCACAGGCAGCGGCAAATCGGAATTGTTGAAGAGCGTGGTGATCAGCTTCGCCCACCAGCACAGCCCGGAGGAGCTGAACTTCGTGCTCGTGGACTTCAAGGGCGGCGCCAGCTTCCTGGGAATGGATCGTTTGCCCCACACGTCCGCGCTGATCACCAACCTGGCTGAGGAGGCGGGGCTGGTCGACCGAATGCAGGATAGTCTGCTGGGGGAGATGCATCGGCGTCAAGAAAGACTACGCGCCGCAGGCCTGACCACGGCGGCCGAATACAACCGCGCCTACCCCGGACAGATGCCCGCGCTTTTTATCGTGGTCGACGAGTTCTCCGAGTTGCTGCACGCCCGACCCGAGTTCGCCGAGGTATTTGCCGCGATCGGTCGGCTGGGGCGAAGCCTGCGGATGCACCTGCTGCTGGCCACGCAACGGCTGGAGGAGGGGCGACTGCGCGGCCTGGAATCGCACCTAAGCTACCGTATTGCGCTGCGCACGTTTTCCGCCTCCGAATCCCGCGCACTGATCGGCACTACCGAGGCCTACGAACTGCCCACCACACCCGGCGCAGCGATCCTTTCCGCGGGCGACAAGGTGCGCTTCCACTCGGCCTATGTCTCTGGGCCAGAATTGCCACGCGACCAGCGTCTAGTGCGCGAGCTAGGAGCCACAGTGGAAGCAGAAACTACTACCATGCAGATGGTCATCGACCGGCTGGAGGGGCCGAACAAGAACCCGGTGTGGCTGCCACCTCTGCCAGAAGACCTGCCTGCTAGCGACATCATGGAATCCCGCGCGCCGGGCGTGGCCCGCATCGGTTTGGAGGATCTGCCGTTCGAGGGGCTGCAGGTGCCGTTGGATATTGACCTGCGGCGCAAGCACTGGGCGATCGTCGGCCAGCCACGGACAGGTAAGACAACGGCGGTGCGCAGTCTGGTGCTGGGGTGGGTCTTAAGTTCCCCGGGGTGGCCGGTGTACATTTTCGACCCGGGCGGCGGCCTGCGGGATCTGGCACGCTTGCCGCAGATCGCGGCGGTTGTGGGGCCGGACGGCCTGGCTCGGCTGTTCGACGAGATGGAACAGACGGAGGGGCAGCGCCTGCTGATTATCGATGGCCTGGATCAGGTGGGCGCGGTCAACGGGGGCACAGGCGAAGAGGAACAACGACTCATTCGCCTGGCCACTACCGGCCTGGAGCGCGGTTTGCACGTGGTGGTCACAGCCCTGCGGTGGAACTTCCGCCCTTCGCTGCGGGACGTGCTGACTGGGCAGCTGGAACTGCGGATGACCCCGCTGGATGCCCACTTCCGCGATGCCCAGAAGTCCCTGCCTGACGTGCCGGGCAGGGGCGTGTCGGCCCGCGGTAAGCATGTACAGTTTGCTAACTCCAACGCACAGGACATCGAGCACGTGCGCATGGAAAGCGTGAAACGCGGCGAGCCCGAGCTATCCATGCGGGTGCTGCCGGAGCGCATCGGGTGGGAAGAGTTGGCCGATCCGCAGGCCTTCGCCATCGGCGGGCCACGCCTGGATCCGGTGCGCTGGGAGCACGCCACGTTCCCGCACCTGGTGGCGATTGGCCAGGCCGGCAGCGGTGTGACCACGGCGTTGCGTGCGGTGATGCAATCCGTCGCCGAAAGCCAGAGCCACAGTGGTGAGCCCCCGGAGTTTTTGGTCACGGATACGCGCCGGGGCCTTCTGGGAGTGGCGGGTTACCGCGTCCCGGAGGACTTCCGTGCTGACCTGGCGGGTTGGGTCGATACGCTGCGGGCACGCATTCCGGGCAGCGACGTGGCACCCCAGCAGTTGCGTGAGAAAAGCTGGTGGTCCGGGCCGGAACTCTTCGTCATTGTCGACGATGCGGATGCTGATCCGGGGCTCGACCAGCTGGTTCCTTTGCTGCCCTACGCTGCGGATATCGGCTTACATGTGGTGCTGGGTCGCCGGTCGGGGCAGTTTGCCCGCGCTGCGTATCAACCGCTGATGCAGGCCTTGCGCGACCAGAGCGCCTGGTTGCTGTTTTCTGCGCCGCGTGAGGATGGGCCGATTGCCGGGGTTCGTTTAGTACGACGCCCACAGGGGCGCGCCGCCTACGTTCACAAGGAAACCTGGGACGTGCATGTGGCGGAGATTGCTGATGAAGGCTGACGTGGACGAGTGCCTGTCCGCGAGAAAATTAATTGGGGGAAGAGTATGAGGATGGATCAGAGGCTGGGTGATTCCCGGGGGCTGTTGGCGGAATCGCTGTCCTTGCAAGAATCGGGTGTGTTGGTCAGTGGGATGACCGTCACGGACCTTTCCACAGGGTTCGTGGTGGCCGGAGATGCGCAGACACAGCATCCCGAGTACCTGCTGTACAGCACGACATCGGGCTCCGCAGGGATGCCGGATGTCGAGTTTCAGCGGTCGGGTTTGAGCCTGGGGCGGCTGTCGGAACTCTTTGAACTGGTAAGCGAAGTGCTGGAGCAGCGCAAAGACTATCCGGACGTGGTGGCGGTGAATCCGCCGGAGCCACGCGTGTATTTCCCCTGGGGAATAGGGCTCCGGGCAGTCGACGTACTGGTGACGGGATCCTTCGCCGTGGAGGTGGTGCGCTACCTGCGAATCATGGGTATCCGGGCGCGCTTGGTGGATAACGAAACGGTGCTGCGTGTGGCCAGTGAGTTGGCGGTAGCGGAGCAGCAATTGGAACACCTGGGTCTAGCACGGACTTCGGAAGCGGTGTTACCGGCGGAGCCAGCGGAAGAATCCGATGCGGAGGCGGATGCCCGAACACTCGAGGAGCGGGATGTGCGAGGGGAACGAGAGGAACGAGGGGAACGAGATGAATGGGATGAGGAGGATAAGGGGAGCCGGAGGCTAGCGATCGCCTTGGCAGCTTTGGCGCTGTTCATCGTCGGCGGCGTGATTGCGACGTTTACTGTCTTTGACTCACAGTCGACTGAAGGAACAACGCAGGAGCCTGATCTAGCCGCAGCCCCCGATGAGGCTGTGCAGAGTGGGGAAGTGCAGAACTCCGATGTACAGAGCCCTGATGTGCAGAGCCCCGATGTACAAGGCGGGGAGGCGACGACGAGGGAACCGTTCCCCGAGCCTCGCAAGAACGGTGCCACCGTGGCAGAGCACAGCGCGCGACGTGCGGATATCCCAATCAGTGTAAACGTAGATGGCTGGCACCTTGGGGGTGCGACGAGGTCGCGGGAAGAGTACGTCGGTGACGATGACGGAATGCGCGTGCTGGTGGCGGCGAAGCAAACCCCGCTGAAGACTCAAAACGAGCTGGACGCAGCTCTTTTGAACGCGCTGAATGACGTGGGGCGGGTAGAGGCGAATGGAGTGACCGTCGTATCGACCCAGCCGGTTAGCTACGAGGAGACCTATGCGAACTCGACCACGTTGTGGCACGTGCGGCTCGTCGACGGACACCAGATTTCGGTGGGCTGCCAGTACCGGCAGTGGAATAAGCAAAGGGAAAAGGTGTGCCAGGAGTTCGTGAACACCGCCCGGCCGGAAAAGGTGGAGGGCGGCCCGCCTGAAGTGTAGCGATCGCAACCGTTGGCGCCGATCACAAAGAAATTCACCAGAAGCAGTGAACCTTTAAGTGGGCCGGTGAGTATAACTCTTTTGATGGCGCCATCAACAGGGGATACCCGGCGACATAGAAGACATGGAAGGCACGCATCAGTGCTTGCATGTAACAGTTTTGCATTCAGATTCTTTGAGGGGGAGTTAGAGCATGAGCTTTAAAACAGATGTCAGCACGATGAACCAGGCGGCGTCGAACGTCGACCGTGTGAAGAACGAGGTGCAGGGGGAGCTGTCTCGACTACGTGGGGTAGTGGAAGAGGTTTCTGGTAGCTGGAAGGGCCAGGCACAGGCTTCGTTCCACTCGCTTATGCAGCGGTGGGATGACAATGCGCGAAAGCTGAATGAAGCGCTGCAGAGCATTGCGGACAACATTCGCGCTAACGCCGGTGACTTCGATAGCACCGACGCAGACAATGCTTCGACGTTCAACGTCTAGGAACAAGAGAAGGCTAAGAAGAGAAGAAGGGAATAGAAGATGATTCAGTACAACTTTGCACAGATCAGTAATGCCGCGGACGATATTAACCGTGGCAATTCCACGATCAATGGTCTGCTCGGCGATCTGAAGCGAGACCTGCAGCCCATGGTGAATGAATGGGAAGGCGCTGCTTCCGACAGCTACCAGGCTGCGCAGAAGAAGTGGGACGATTCTGCGCAGGAGATCAACGATGTGCTGGGGCAGATCTCCCGCACGGTTCGCCAGGCGAATGATCGTATGAACGAAATCAACACCAACGCTGCAAACAGCTGGGCCTAAACACTTGTAAGAGCTTCGGTTCGCTGTTCTTCTTCGTCAGAGCTTTCAGCCCTCCTTGAGCAGTTTCGGGGAGGGCTGAACGCTTTCTTTTCTGACGCGGTCACGCGTGGGTAGCGACAGTGAAGCCGGGTTGATCGGAAACGTAATGGAATCTTAACCCTGGGGATTGAGCTGGCGGTTCGTTGATGAAATCTGCTTCAGCAGGCCGTTTGTGCCGATGTTGGTTGAAAAGTCAATAAACCCATACGTAGCGTCGTCGATGTACGGGAAACAGAAAGACAATCAGCGATCACCACGCTGAAGTCACACCACTGTTTAACTCCCAAATGTTGGTACTCACCAAGCAAAACCTAACCCGTATTGCGTACCGACTTGGCGAAAGGATTTATTAGCTAATGAGCAACGACATCAAGGATCTTTTTAAGGCAACCGCTTACGACAACGCTGGCGACAAGCTGGGCAGCGTGAAGGAAATCTTCGTTGATGACCAGTCCGGCCAGCCGACTTTCGTTGAGGTCAACCACGGCCTGTTCGGCATGAACTCCAGCCTGGTTCCAATGCGCGGCCACAAGTTCGACGGCGAGAACCTGAACCTGGCCTTCGCAAAGGATCGTGTGAAGGACGCGCCGGACTTCGACGCTGACCAGGCGCTGACCCCGGAGCAGCAGAACGAGATCTACCGCCACTACGGGCTGGACAATGTCGAAGACACCACCCGCTACGGCGACACCGCTGGTCAGCAGGGCACCGGCGAAGAGCGCAGCACCCTGGAGCGCCACGAGGCTGCCGGTGGTAGCGCCGCAGATGGTGTTGGCGCTGCTGGCGCTGGTGTTGCGGGTGCTGGCGCTGGTGTTGCGGGAGCTAACTCCGGCGCTACCGAGCGCGACGCTGCACAGACCGGCGATGCTGCTAACACCGCCGCTAGCCGCGAGGCTGCCGTAAACAACGAGGGCGAGATCATCCGCTCCGAAGAGCGTTTGAACGTTCAGAAGGATAAGGTGCAGACCGGCGAGGCACGCCTGCGTAAGTACGTTGTCACCGACACTGAGACCGTCGAGGTTCCGGTCACCCGCGAAGAGGTTCGCATCGAGCGCACCCCGATTTCCGCAGACGAGGCTGCTAATTACAAGGGCTCCATTGACGAGGGCGGCCAGGAAGCATCCGTGACTCTGAGCGAAGAGCGTGTCTCTGTCAACAAGGAAACCGTGCCGGTGGAGAAGGTATCCCTGAACAAGGAGCAGATCACCGAGACCGAGCGCCACACTGAGGAGCTCCGTAAGGAGCAGATCGACACCGACGTAGACGGCGGCGTCAACTCCTAAAAAACCTCAACTCCCGACAACCGCACGATCCCCGGCTCCGCACCTTCCCATCGAGGAAGGGGAGACGGGGATTTTTGGTGTTCGAGTCGGACTGTAGTAAATTCCCAAGGGTTGTGTGCATGCCGCTCGAAAGGTTTCGAGTTCATGCATTTCTGCGGGTCACAACCGGCCGCCGCAGAAGCGCTCAAGTATTCAGCTTTAGGTGTTCATCTGGCTGGCAGTTCCAAGATCAAGACTTTTAGGAGTCCACTGTGACTACTTTCCACCCGAAGAGCGGTGACATTACCCGTAAGTGGTACGTCATCGACGCCACCGATGTGGTGCTGGGGCGTCTTGCTGTTACCGCAGCTGACCTGCTGCGCGGCAAGAAGAAGCCTTACTACGCACCCAACGTTGACTGCGGCGACAACGTCATCATCATCAACGCCGACAAGGTTCACGTTTCCTCCAACAAGCGCGAGCGCGAGATGCGCTACCGTCACTCCGGCTACCCGGGTGGTCTGAAGACCATGTCCCTGGGTCGTTCCCTGGAGCTGCACCCGGAGCGCGTTATCGAGGAGGCAGTGAAGGGCATGATGCCGCACAACAAGCTGTCCCGCGCGTCCATCAAGAAGCTCCGCGTCTTCGCTGGCCCGGAGCACACTTTCGAGGCCCAGAAGCCTGAGACCTACGAGATCAAGCAGGTGGCACAGTAATGACCGAGTACAACGAGAACGTAACCGACGAGCAGAACGTTGCCGTCGAGGACAACTACGAGGGCGAGTACACCGCTGCCGACGCAGTGAACGAAGAGTTCGTTGCCACCATCGGTGACTCCGTCGCTTCCGAGGACGACGCTGAGCAGGTTGCTGCTGAGCCGGTTCTGTACGAAGGCCCCATCCAGACTGTTGGTCGTCGTAAGGAAGCTGTCGTCCGCGTCCGCATGGTTCCGGGCTCCGGCGAGTTCGTTTGCAACGGCCGCACCCTGGAGGACTACTTCCCGAACAAGCTGCACCAGCAGCTGATCAAGGCTCCGCTGGTTCTGCTGGACCGCGAGAACCAGTTCGACATCCACGCAAACCTGAACGGTGGCGGCCCTTCCGGTCAGGCTGGTGCTTTCCGCCTGGCTATCGCCCGTGCACTGAACAAGTACAACCCGGCAGAGCGCACTGAGCTGAAGCGCGCTGGCTTCCTGACCCGCGACGCTCGTGCAGTGGAGCGCAAGAAGGCCGGTCTGCACAAGGCACGTCGTGCCCCGCAGTACTCCAAGCGTTAAATCGCCTCCTTTCTTTTTTGGTGGCGACGCCCCCTCATCCCAGCCGTACAACATGTCGGCTGGGGCGAGGGGGTTTCCCTTTTGTCGCGCTTTCTATCCTTTTCTTCAGGCCACTTTTTCTAAGCCCGGGAGTGGCAGGCATAGTGTCAGGGGGTTGACCGGGTAACATTTCGCCCCATGGGTAAATTGTTCGGAACTGATGGTGTGCGCGGCCTGGCGAACAAGAAGCTGACTGCGCCGTTGGCGATGAAGCTGGGTGCCGCCGCCGCGCGCGTGTTGGTATCCAAGGAGGAAGTGGGTGGGCGCCGCCCCACCGCCGTGGTCGGCCGCGATCCGCGCGTATCGGGGGAGATGCTGATGGCTGCGCTGTCGGCAGGCATGGCCTCGCAGGGCGTGGATGTGCTGGACGTCGGCGTGATTCCGACCCCGGCCGTAGCCTTCCTCACCGATGATTTCGGTGCCGACATGGGCGTGATGATCTCCGCCTCCCACAACCCAATGCCAGATAACGGCATTAAGTTCTTTGCGGCTGGTGGGCGCAAGCTGCAGGATGATGTGGAAGACGCCATCGAGGCCACGATGCTGGAGCTGCCCGAATCCGGACCAACTGGTGCCGCAATCGGACGCATCCTTGACGAGTCCCACGATGCGCTGGAACGCTACCTGGCACACGTGGGCACGGCCATTAATCACCCACTGGATGGCATCCGCGTGGTGGTGGACTGTGCCAATGGAGCGGCATCGACCGCCGCACCGGAAGCGTATCGCCAGGCCGGAGCAGACGTCGTGGCTATTCACAGCCGCCCGAATAGCTTCAACATCAACGATGGTGTGGGCTCTACCCACATTGACGTGCTGCAGAAGGCCGTCCTGGAGCACCAGGCGGACCTGGGGCTGGCACACGATGGCGATGCGGACCGTTGCCTGGCCGTCGATTCCGAGGGCAACGTGGTGGATGGCGACCAGATCATGGCCATCATTGCGCTGGCGATGAAGGAAAACGGAGAGCTTAAGCAGAACACCCTCGTGGCCACTGTGATGTCCAACCTAGGGCTGAAGCTGGCCATGCGGGCAAACGGAATCAAGGTCCTGGAAACCCAGGTCGGCGACCGCTACGTGCTGGCCGAGCTGTTGGCCTCTGATCTTTCGCTGGGCGGCGAGCAGTCGGGGCACGTCATTATCTCTGAGCACGCAACCACCGGCGACGGCACCCTGACCGGACTGACCTTGATGGCGCGCATGGCGCAGACGGGTAAGCCCTTGTCCGAGCTGGCGAAGATCATGACGGTGCTGCCGCAGACGCTGATCAACGTGCCGGTGGCGGATAAATCCGTCATCGCCGACGACGAGCGGGTGGTGGAGGCCATCGCGAAGGCAGAAGAGGATCTGGGCGATGCAGGCCGTGTGCTGCTGCGCCCCTCTGGCACTGAAGAGCTGTTTCGTGTGATGGTGGAAGCTGCTGATCCTGGGACGGCGCGTCGTATCGCCGGCAAGCTAGCGGCTGTTGTGGCGGAGGTTTAAGCCTGCCCACGATGTTGGGAATCTTCCGTGAACCTTTTGTGCTTCCGCACGGTCTAACTGTGCGGAAGGATCAAAGGGGGAATAAAAGGTCGTGGAAGAGTTACAAGTGGATCCGCTGGTCGCTGCCGACAGGGCAGCGAAGGTGCGGGGCGAACAGGAAAGCTGGGTATCCCATCTGGGCGGGAACCGCCCTCAAGTTTCTGCCGCTATTTTTGGCGCGGGGTTGCAAGAAAAGGCTCAAGAATTTCTTTCCCTTGTAGATCAGGGGCATTCGGTGCGCATCAGCCATGCCGAGCGCATGGTCAAAGCGGGGGAAGATCTTGTTGGGTTAGCTGGCCGCGTGGGGGACGCGGATCAGGATAACTCCACACGCTTAGGTGATGGGAGCGTGTGGGCATGACGGCTTCGTTGGATATGCGTCTGAACGCTGCGCTTGATGTGATGGCCCGCTTCGGTGCACCGGTGGAGGAGGCGAAAGCTGCGGCGTCATTTACCAATGGCATGAATCCCGAAGCGATCAGAGCGTCGCTAGGGCCGGCGAGCAACAGCAAGCGACAAGCGCCGGGAGGCGAAGCGGAGAAAGACGCGAAAGATAGCTTCCGTGGCTTGGGGGACGGTCGGCCGGGGAAGGCGACTGAGAAGGCGGGGAAGGAGCAGCGGGATCACGAGCGATGCGTCCAGGATCGTTGCGTGGCGGTGCGAAATACTGCCGATGTGATGGGGGAATCCTCGGAGACCGCGGTGAGCTCTATCGAGGGGATCGCCGAAAAGCTAGAGCTTTTTGCGTTTCTGGGGGTCGGCCTGGTTGGCGGTGGAAAGCCACTGTTGGAAGTGTTGGCGAAGCTTGCGGGAAAGTTGTCGAAGAACATCCTGCACAGTCGTAACAACTGTCTGAATAAAACCATGGACACGTTGATTAAGGATGCAAAGCCCGCCGCCGAACCCGGCAATTCCAAGAAGCCTGTCTGCGAGGATCCGCGCCCTGCGGAAACGAAGTGTCCCGAGCAAGCTAAGGAACCTCCGCGGTGCGAGCAGCCAGTACAGCCCGCAGAGAAGCCCGCGGATACCCCGGCGGAAAAGCCTGCAGAGCCACCTGCGGTAAAGGCTCCGGCGCCAGTGCAAGCGGAAGAGCCTCAGACGGTCACTCGTCCGGCGATGGCCCAGACACCTGTGCCAGCGCCAGCGCCGAGTCCCGCGCCTGCACCAGAGCAAGTCCCGGTTCCGTCGCCTCCACCCGCATCGATGCCGGAGCAGACGCGCGTGGAGGTGCCACCTGCGCAGCCGGTGCCACCCGCGCAGCCGGCGCCACCTCCACTAGCAGGCTGCCTACAGATCAACATGCAGGGGGCAATGAGGCTATGGGGCGACTTTGTCCATTGCGTGACGGAGCTTCTTACCCCGCCAGTTGAGGAATGTCCGGTGCCGCAGTCGGATCCTGCACCGCAACCAGATCCAACGCCGCAACCGGACCCGAAACCGGAGCCAGAACCCAAGCCGGAACCGGAACCAGCTCCCGAGCCGAAGCCCGCGCCGGAACCAGACCCGAAACCTGAACAAGTCGTGCAGAAGGACGAATGCGAGGAAGCCCAGCATAAGCCTGCACACGCACACGTCTGCGAGGAAAAGCCCGCCCCTGAGCCGAAGCCTGAACAGGCAGAGGCTAAGCCAGAGCCAGCCCCAGCGCCGCAACCGGCACCTAAGCCGGAGCCAGCTCCAGCGCCGCAACCGGATCCACAGCCGGAGCCTCCGCGCTGCGAGCCCCCAGTCCCAGAGCAGAAGACGGAACCCAAACCAGCCCCAGAGCCCACTGCGCCTGCCGCGCCATCACAGCAGTGGAAGCCTGATATCTGGGTTGCGGCAGCGGGCTCTGCCTCGATTGAAATGGAAGGCGCCTCTGTGGAACTGGCAGGAGCTGCGGCGGTGGGCGTCGGAATAGAAAGGAGCGGTGAGTGGTGAACCGACAGGAGGAACTAGCGACGCGCTACCAGCGCATCGTCGATGAATATATGGCAGAAGTAGAAGAATCGGTGCGAGAGTTCGAAGAAACCCTGAAGGAATGCACCCGGCAGCTTGAGGAAGCGAAGGAGGCGCGGCGGGGAGCGAAGGCAGACCAGGTTGGGGAACCCCGCCAGGTGGGCAAGCACGGCGCTCAAGGAATGCGCGGAAGGATCTTCGACTAGCCACATCCGGAGCCCCGGGTAGATCAACCCATCAACCCGGGGGAGACCAACCTAGAAGATTTCGCTCAGGCGCTCTTCCAGATCCACGTTCTCGGGCAGGTTCTTGTACAGCTCGTGCTGGGTGGCAGTGCGGGTCTTCTTCAGCTCCGCATGGCTATCGCGGAAGGACTTGTATTTGCCCTTATCCTCCGCCAGAACAAAGCCCGTCAGCAGGCCACGGACCAGCTCCTGCTGGCTGAACTGCGGCAGGCCAGAGCCCAAGGCAAAGTTGCGGCCGTAGTTTTCGCTAAAGCTGGTGGAAGAAGCGCTCAGCAGTTCGCGGTAGACCACGTCACCGCCCCAGTTGGCGGCCATGCGCTTCGCATTGCCCCTTGGGGTTTCGCCCAAACGGCCAGCCTCCAGGACCAGGCCAGGGGCCTTTACGTACTTTGCGGCTTCCGTTGCATCCGGGGAAGTATCCGCAGGGTACACAGCCATAACGCCGGCAATGGTGGGTTCGGTTTCGTAGCCCTTCAGCTCGCTGCGGTGACTACGCCCCGTCGCAGCCAGCACGGCAGCCGAGGCACCCATGCCATGACCAGCGAGGTACAGATTGTTTGGCTGCACCGTGACGTTGCCGTTGCCGAGGCGCACACCGGCCAGGATCTGCAGTGCGGTCTCCAGGTCGGCGGCGAAGCCACGGTGGTTGGCCGCCAGGCCGGTCTCCGTATCCGGCGCGGCTACGGCGAAGCCCCAACTAGCCAGGTGGCGCAAAGTTGCGTGGTAGCTGTGTACCCCAACACGCCAGTCGTGACCGAAGGCGATGCCCGGAATCCCCTTGCCCTCGGCGGGGGTGTACACACGCCCCGGAATTCCGGCGAAGTTCAGGTCACCGACCATCACGCGGTGTGGGCCGCGCTTGCCCAAGCGAGTAATTAGGTTATTAATCTTATCTGCCACAGCCCCACAGCTTACCGAAATCAAGTGGCCATTGTGTATCGTCAGAGGCATGTGTGCAATTGTTGGCTACGTAGGTAACTCCGAGGCTCTCCAAATCGGGTTGGACGCGCTGGAGCGAATGGAATATCGCGGATACGATTCCGCAGGCATCGCAGTTGTCGAGCAGGACTCCCTGCACATCGAAAAGAAGGAAGGCAAACTGCAAAACCTCATCGACCGTATCGATGAGGTAGGTCGCGATAACTTCCACGGCACCGCCTGCATCGGCCATACCCGCTGGGCAACTCACGGTCGACCGAATGACGTCAACGCGCACCCGCACCGTTCCTTCGACGGCAAAGCCGCCATCGTCCACAACGGCATCATCGAAAACTTCTCAACCCTGCGTGCAGAAATCGAAGCCGCTGGCATCGAATTGGAATCCGAGACCGACTCCGAAGTCGCCGCACACCTGCTGGCACTCGCCTACAACGAAGGCGAGACCGCAGGCGACTTCCAAGCCTCCGCGCTGAAGGTTCTTTCCCGACTCGATGGTGCTTTCACCGTGCTGTTCGTTCACGACGATCACCCGGGCACTATCGTTGCCGGTCGTCGTTCCACCCCGCTGATCGTCGGCGTGGGCGAGGGCGAGATGTTCCTGGGTTCCGACGTTGCAGCCTTTATCGACCGTACGAAGAACGCCGTAGAGCTGGGGCAGGATAACGCGGTGGTTATCACCCCCGACTCCTACGATATTTACGACTTCGACGGCAACCCGGTAGAAGGCAAGCCCTTCACCATCGACTGGGACCTGGATGCTGCACAGAAGGACGGCTTTGATTCCTTCATGATGAAGGAAATCCACGAGCAGCCCGCCGCCGTCCGCGACACCCTGGCCGGTCACTTCGACGGCCGCCGAATCGTGCTGGACGAGCAGCGCTTGTCCGATGAGGATCTGCGTGGCGTAGAAAAAGTCTTCGTTGTCGCCTGTGGCTCGGCCTACCACTCTGGCCTGCTGGCTAAGTACGCCATCGAGCACTGGGTTCGCCTTCCCGTAGAGATCGAGGTCGCCAGCGAGTTCCGCTACCGCGACCCGGTTCTGGACCAACGCACTCTCGTTGTGGCTGTCTCCCAGTCCGGCGAGACCGCCGACACGCTGGAGGCGGTGCGTCACGCGAAGATGCAGGGCGCCCGCGTGCTGGCTGTCTGCAACACCAACGGTTCGCAGATCCCACGCGAATCCGATGCCGTGCTGTACACCCACGCCGGCCCGGAGATCGGTGTGGCTTCCACGAAGGCTTTCCTGGCGCAGGTTGCGGCGAACTACCTGGTCGGCTTGGCTTTGGCTCAGGCGCGCGGCACGAAGTACGCCGACGAAATCGCGGAGATTTACTACGCGCTGGAGGCTATCCCCGAGAAGATCGAGAAGACCCTCGAGCTGCGCGACCAGATCCTGGAGCTGTCGAAGGAACTCGGCCCGGTGAAGACCATGCTGTTCCTGGGCCGCCACGTCGGCTTCCCTGTCGCCCTCGAGGGCGCGCTGAAGCTGAAGGAGCTGGCCTACATCCACGCCGAGGGCTTCGCCGCCGGTGAGCTCAAGCACGGCCCGATCGCCCTGATCGAGGACGATTTGCCCGTCGTCGTGGTCGTTCCCAGCCCGAATGGCCGTCCGGTGCTGCACTCCAAGATCGTTTCTAACATTCAGGAGATCCGCGCCCGCGGTGCGAAGACCATCGTTATCGCCGAGGAAGGCGACGAGGCCGTGCGCCCCTTCGCCAACTGGCTGCTGGAGATCCCGGGTACCACGTCGCTGATGCAGCCGCTGCTGTCCACGGTGCCGCTGCAGTTCCTGGCTGCCGACATCGCCCGCGAGTGCGGCAACCAGGACATCGACAAGCCACGCAACCTGGCAAAGTCTGTCACCGTCGAGTAGCTGCGGGTTCTTTTTTAGTGACGCCCCCTGCCGTGCCCTTTTCCTAGGATTCCAGGAGGGGTGGCTAAGGTTATGAACATGTCGGATCGTCACCTTGCGGAATTAGTCGTTGACCTGGATGCCATTGCGCACAATGTGCGCGTGTTCCAGGAGGCTGCGGCGCCAGCCGGGGTGATGGCAGTAGTGAAGGCCGATGCCTACAACCACGGGGTAGATGTGGTTGCTCCCGCCATGTTGGACGCGGGCGTGGAACAGCTCGGCGTGGCCACGCTAGGGGAGGCATTGCACCTGCGCGGGAGCCTCAATGACTTGGGGGAGCGCTATCATTCCACCCCGATCACCGCGTGGATGTGGATGCCGGGCGATGAGTTGGCGGACGTCTTTGCTGCAGGAATTACCGTTGGCGTGCCCTCGCTGGCACACGCGAAATCTCTGGTGGAGCAGGCTGAGCGGGCGCTACGGGAA
The DNA here is from genome assembly GCF_001809885.1 of Corynebacterium sp. HMSC058E07. NCBI lineage: Bacteria > Bacillati > Actinomycetota > Actinomycetes > Mycobacteriales > Corynebacteriaceae > Corynebacterium > Corynebacterium sp. HMSC058E07. The sequence continues at coordinate 337,479 of NZ_KV799281.1, read as the reverse complement.
ACGCAGGTCAGTGCTCCCGTGCGCGCCTCCCTCATGGTGGATACCGGCCTTTCCCGCTCCGGGGTAAGCCCTGCCGAGTGGCAGCAGACCGTGGAGCTGCTGGCGGCCCACACAGATTGCGTAGATATCACCGGCGTGATGAGCCACATGGCCAGCGCTGACGAGCCCCAGTCGGAAGCAAACGATCTGCAGGCCACTCGCTTCGCGCAGGCCATCGAGTTCTGCCGCAACCACGGTCTGCCGGTGCCCTGCAATCACATTGCAAACACACCGGCAACGCTCAACCGCCCTGATTTGGCTTATGAGTTGGTACGACCGGGCGTCGGACTATACGGCATCGACCCGGCAGGCGCGGGCGTAGAGCTACGACCGGCGATGACGCTCCGTGCTCGCGTGATAACGACTCGCGTGGTGCCGAAAGGGGAGGGCGTGAGCTACAGCCACACGTGGCGGGCGCAACGCGATACCCGCACTGCCGTGGTGGCGCTAGGCTACGCCGATGGGCTGCCCCGCAGCGTCTCCGGCAAGATGCAGGTGACGATCAACGGGAAGGTCTATCCGCAGATCGGACGGGTCTGCATGGATCAGATCGTCGTGGAGCTGGGGCCGGCAGACGACACAGAGGCGGAGACCAGCGCCGTGCAGCCAGGCGACTGGGCGGTGATCTTCGGCGAAGTCGGAACAAGCATCGACGAGTTCGCGGAGCTGGCCGGAACGATCAGCTACGAGGTGCTGACGATGCCACGCGGCCCACGGATCGCACGGGTGTTCCGCGGAGGAAAACCCGACTTCTCCGGCGATGGTTCCCGCACCGTGGCGACCGCCGATGACATGCGGCACCTGGGCGAACAGCTGGGGGCGCAGCTAGAGGCGGGGACCGTCGTGGTGCTGTCCGGTCCGCTGGGCGCGGGCAAGACGACTCTGACCCAGGGGCTGGCGGCCGGTTTGGGAGTGAAAGGGCGCGTGCAATCGCCGACGTTCACCATCGTGCGGACGCACCGCGCCGGGCAGCGCGGGATCGGGCTGTTGCACATGGATGCCTACCGCCTGCTGGGCGCGGATGTGGACGAGGGGATCGAACCGGGGCGCCACATCGACCGCAACGAGGTGCTCGATGCACTGGAGAGCCTGGACATCGACGCGGATATCGACGACGTGGTCGTGGTCGCGGAGTGGGGGCGCGGCGTGGTGGAGCCTTTGAGCGACAAGGTGCTGGATGTGCAGATCGACCGGGGTAGCGTGAGTGGCGCCGCGGATGCTGCCAGCGAAATCCGCACCGTGACCTGGCATTGGGGCTAGCGTTCCGGCGCGGCGTATTCTGGCAATTTCTTAGGAAAATCTATGGAACCTCTCGGCAAGACTTGCTTTTTGTCCCTGTGCTGTGTAAAAATAGTTGACGAATCACCGTGAGGGGTGTTTCACAAGACGCTGGCACTGAAGGGCCTGATCAACCCGCCAGGCGTACACAGTCCCTGAGAGGTTTACTGCGAGAGCCTCTCGGGGACTTCTTGTTTTTTCCGGGCCGCTGTCTGGACGCTCCACCCGTGCGCTTGGTGCCCACCCCGCACCCCGGCCTAGAATATCCCCATGATTAACGTGCTGGCCGTCGATACCTCCACCAATTACGTCACCTGCGGTGTTGTTCAGGTCTCTGCGAACGGCCAGGTGCGCGTGCTCACCGAGCGCCTCGTGGATAACGTCCGCGGCCACATGGAGCTCCTCGCGCCCAACATCCAGGCCTGCCTTGCTGAGGCGAAGTTGTCCCCCCGTGATCTGCACACCGTCGTAGTGGGCACGGGCCCGGGGCCATTCACGGGGCTGCGGGTAGGTATGGCTACCGCTGCTGCTTTTGGTGACGCCCTTTCGATCCCCGTCCACGGCATTCCCAGCGCGGCCGCCACGGCCTGGGAGCACGCAACCTCCCAGGTCGGATCGAAGGCCTTCGGCGACTACCTGATTGTCTCCGATGCCCGGCGTCGGGAGTTCTACCACTCGCGCATTAGCTTCTTCCCCGGGTTGGCAGGGCGGCTGCGCTCTGAGGTGCAGGTTCCGGCGTCGGTTCACTCTCCCGACGTGGTGCGGGATATCCAGCAGGAACTCGACCGCTGGCCTTTGCGGGTGCTAAGCGCTTCCGCGGTCGCGGATCAGGCGCAGGAGCTTTTCGGGCCCCTGGAGAATTGCGAGGTGGAGAGCCTGGATGCCCATCCCACGCCTCGGGGGCTAGTGCTTGCGGCGCTGGAATCCCTCGGTTCCGTTCCGGGACTGTTGGCCGACGCGCCCGCACTCCGCGCGCTCTACCTGCGCCGCCCGGATGCGCAGGAGCCGAAAGCAAAGGCGATTTCTAAGGCGCTGGACTTCTCCCGCGTGCAGGAGTTGGGCGTCCAGGAGGAAAAAGCGGGTCAGAACAGTGCCTTCGCAGTCGACCCTGACATCGCCGGTGTAGACAGGGAGGCCAATGGCCAAGCTGCCCGGGTCCGCCTGCTTGCGCCCACCGACGCACCCGTCTGCGCGGACATCGAGCAAGTCCTCTTCCCCGAGGATTCCCCCTGGTCCGCGGAGGCCTTCGCCAGTGAGATCGCCGCGCCGCATACCCACTGCCTCGGCCTGGAAGTCACCGATTCCACGAACGAACCTCAGCTGGTCGGCTATGCCATTCTCGCCGTCGGCGGCCCCGCCCAGGATCCGGAAGGGGAGATCCACACCATCGGCCTCCTCCCCGAATTCCAGGGCAGTGGTCTATCCAAGCTTCTGATGGATCCGCTCATCGCCGTCGCCGATCGCCTGGGCGCCCCGGTATTCCTCGAGGTGCGCACCGACAATCAGCCCGCCGTCGGCCTATACGAACGCTACGGCTTCACCATCGAGGGCACGCGCAAGGCCTACTACCAGCCCTCTGGTGCCGATGCCTTCACCATGGTGCGCCCTGGTCCTATTGATGACGCCACCCCAGCTTCAGAAGCTGACGCCTCAGAGGGCGGTGACCAGGGGCGGCCGCGCTACATCATGGGCATCGAGAGCTCCTGCGATGAGACCGGCGTGGGGATCGTCGCTAGCACTGCCACTGATGATGGCGACACAGCGCAGCTAGAGATCATTGCCAACCAGGTGGCTTCTTCGATGGAGCAGCACGCCCGCTTCGGTGGAGTAGTCCCGGAGATCGCCTCCCGCGCGCACCTCGAAGCAATGCAGCCGACCATGCGGGCCGCCTTGGCGGAGGCACGCGAGCGCGTCCCCGGTTTCCGCATCCCGGACGTGGTGGCCGCGACGGTGGGCCCGGGTCTGGCCGGAGCGTTGCTGGTCGGCGCGGCGGCCGCGAAGGCTTACGCCTTGGCATGGGAGGTGCCGTTCTACGGAGTGAACCACCTGGGCGGGCATGTGGCTGTCGGAACACTCACAGAGGATGCGGAAGAGGGGGCTGGTGCCGGCATCAGCACTGACAGAGACCTCAGCAACGCCATTGCCCTGCTAGTTAGTGGCGGGCACACGCAGATTCTGCATGTCACTGGCGCGGGCGCGCCGATGGAGGAACTCGGCAGCACGCTGGACGATGCCGCCGGCGAGGCCTACGACAAGGTCGCCCGACTGCTGGGACTGGGGTACCCCGGCGGGCCGGTCATCGACCGTCTGGCCTCCCAGGGTAACCCGCAGGCCATTGCGTTTCCCCGCGGAATGATGCGACAACAGGATTCACGCTACGACTTCTCGTTCTCCGGCCTTAAGACCGCCGTCGCCCGATACGTGGAAACTGCGGATCGGGAGGGTGCAACCATTCCCATCGAAGACGTGTGCGCTTCCTTCCAGGAGGCAGTGGTGGACGTCCTTGTCACCAAAGCCCTGCGCGCCTGCGAGGATAAGAATGCCCGCGTGATGCTGCTCGGCGGAGGTGTTTCCGCGAATAAACGCCTGCGTGAGGTGGCGGCCGAAAGGTGCGGAGAAGTGGGCGTCGAACTAAAGATTCCGCAAGCAAAGCTGTGCACCGACAATGGCGTGATGATTGCGGCACTGGCCGCGCGACTCGTTGCGGCGGGGGAGGAGCCGAGTGGTTTATCGACGCCTACTGACCCTTCGCTGGACGTGGAAGAGCCTGTCCTGCGCAATCCCTAATTTGCTGGCAAAATGTGGGGTGCCTATGTAAAAAGCGAAAGCCTTTCATCAAGTATCCATCAAATATCTAGGAGCTCACAATGGCACGCAGCATGCTGGTAACGCCCGACCTTCAGGCGAAGGAACTCGACATCGAACTTTCGGAGGCCGCCGACGTACTGGGGGGTAGTGCACAGGATCGCCTGCACGTCGTTTTCGTGGAGAGTGGCCTGACGGTTGCTGCTGTTTATTCTTCCGACGCGCGTAAGGCTGAAAACCCGGAGCCGAACCCACTGGCTTCCATGGGGCGCAAGGAACAGGAAACGGGCGATTCCGCCTTTATCTCCGACCCGACCCGCGCGATCCTCGGCCCGGTTCTGTTCGTGGGTGACGAGGGCGCGGACCTGACGGACGAGGACATCGAGTCGATCCACAACGGCATTCGTGCGGTAGAGAATTACAAGGCAGATAACGCCAAGGACTACCAGCTCTGGCACGACGCAGTGATTAACCTGACGAAGGGTATCTAACGCCGGGGGTTTGTTGAGCGTTAGCACTTGCGAGGGTAGAGTGCCAGATAGGTTGTTTGACTCACAGTTGTTCACCCGCGACGACGGCTGTATCTGGAAAACCAACCGGCACAACAGTTCACAAGAGTGAAACCCTACAGCTCGAATACACGGAGGTATTCAATCGTGGCTAACGTCAACATCAAGCCCCTCGAGGACCGCGTTCTCGTGCAGATCGTCGAGGCAGAGACGACCACCGCATCCGGCCTGGTCATCCCGGACTCCGCAAAGGAGAAGCCGCAGGAGGCAACCGTTATCGCAGTAGGCCCCGGCCGCTGGGCAGATGACGATGACCGCATCCCGATGGATGTTAAGGAGGGCGACACCGTCGTCTTCTCCAAGTACGGCGGCACCGAGCTGAAGTACAACGGCGAAGAGTACCTGCTGCTGAGCCAGCGCGACATCCTGGCCGTCATCGAAAAGTAAGCGGGTAGCTGCATGTCGAAACTCATCGCATTTGATCAAGAAGCCCGTGAAGGGCTGCAGAAGGGCGTAGACGCCCTGGCGGACGCGGTGAAGGTGACCCTAGGCCCGCGCGGCCGCAACGTCGTGCTGGACAAGGCCTTCGGTGGGCCGACCGTAACCAACGATGGCGTGACCATTGCACGCGACATCGACCTGGCGGATCCCTTCGAGAACCTGGGCGCCCAGCTGGTCAAGTCCGTAGCTATCAAGACCAACGACATCGCCGGCGACGGCACCACCACCGCCACCCTGCTGGCGCAGGCTCTGATCAACGAGGGCCTGCGCACGGTGGCTGCCGGTGCCAACCCGATTGCTGTGAACCGCGGCATTGCTGAGGGCACCGAGCGTGTTCTGGAGCTGCTGCGCGAGATGGCACAGCCCGTTGCTGACAACGCAGCCATCGCCAACGTTGCTACCGTTTCCTCCCGTGACGAGAAGATCGGCGCCATGGTTGCCGATGCTTTCGACAAGGTGGGCAAGGACGGCGTGGTGACCGTTGAAGAGTCCCAGTCCATCGAAGACGAGTCCATCGTCACCGAGGGTGTGTCCTTCGACAAGGGCTACCTGTCCCCGTACTTCGTCACGGATCAGGAGACCGGCCACGCTGAGCTGGAGAATCCGCTGATCCTGCTGGTGCGCGAGAAGATCTCCTCTCTGCCGGACTTCCTGCCGGTGCTGGAGAAGGTCGCTAACTCCGGCAAGCCGCTGCTGATCGTCGCCGAGGATATCGAGGGCGAGCCGCTGCAGATGCTGGTGCTGAACGCGATCCGCAAGTCCCTGAAGGTAGCAGCGGTGAAGTCCCCGTACTTCGGTGACCGCCGCGCGGCATTCATGGACGACCTGGCCATCGTGACCGGTGGTACCGTGATCGACAGCGAGCTGGGCCACAAGCTCTCCGAGACCACTCTGGAGCAGCTGGGCTCTGCCCGCCGCGTGAACATCACGAAGGAAGAGACCGTACTGGTCGACGGTGCGGGTTCCGCAGAGGCAGTGGAGCAGCGACGCAACCAGATTCGCGGCGACATCGAGCGCACCGACTCTTCCTGGGATAAGGAGAAGTTCGAGGAGCGTCTGGCGAAGCTGTCCGGCGGCGTAGCTGTGATCCGTGCCGGTGGCGCTACCGAGACCGAGGTCAACGAGCGCAAGCTGCGCATCGAGGATGCCATCAACGCTGCCCGCGCTGCTTCCCAAGAAGGCGTTATCGCCGGTGGCGGCTCCGCGCTGGTGCAGATCGCCGCCGAGATCGAGGAAATGTCCCGCCAGGCGGAAGGCGACGAGAGCATCGGCCTGCGCTCCCTGGCGCGCGCGCTGCGTCGCCCGACTTTCTGGATCGCCGACAATGCTGGCCTGGATGGTGCTGTTGTGGTTGCCAAGACCGCTGAGCAGCCCAATGGCTCCGGCTTCAACGCCGCCACCCTGGAGTACGGCAACCTGCTGGAGCAGGGCATCATCGATCCGGTAAAGGTGACCCACTCCGCTGTGGTTAACGCCACCTCTGTTGCCCGCATGGTGCTGACGACCGAGACCGCTGTGGTGGATAAGCCCGCCGACCCAGCCAAGCAGGCTGGCGCCCACGCAGGCCACGTGCACTAGTCATTCCGACTAGGCGCCTGGTCTCTGTGTCTGGCCGCTGTGCTTGGCCGCTGTGCTTGGCTACCCGGCGGGTTAGCCAGGAACAAAGCGGGGGATGCTTCCCATTGTTTTGGGAAGCATCCCCCGCTTTCCTTTTTAGGAGGCTGCGCGGCGACCGCGGTTGCGCGAGGTGGGGCGCAGGATAGCGTCTCGCTCAGATTCGCTGAGGCCGCCCCAGATGCCATAGGGCTCGCCAACGCTGAGTGCGTGGCTGCGGCACTGCTCAATGACTGGGCATTCGCGGCAGATAGCCTTGGCGCGGTGCTCACGCATGGCGCGGGCGCGGCCACGCTCGCCGTCCGGGTGGAAGAAGACGGAGGAATCAGCGCCGCGGCATGCGCCGTGGAGTTGCCATTCCCAAGTCGAAGAAGCTGGTCCCGGAAGTTGGCTGGGCTGTGGCATTAGGTGGAAACTCCTCGTGAAAGTAAAGATGCTCACTTGTAGTGACGTCAGAGAGGTTCCAATCCTTAGATGAACTTTAGGTAACGAGGGAGTGCCCTAAGAGTATCTAGAGTCCGCACTAATGGAAGTTGATTACGTTTCCATATGCTTTCACCTGCACTAACGCCCTTAGTTGAACAATGGATTAACTTGTTCTGCGCCACGCCCAGATTCCCCCAAAGGGGGGTTAGGCTGGGCTCTTAGCTTTGCTCGACTTCACAGCTGGAGCACAGGTGATGTCCGAAAAAGCTGCGGGGCAAGCTGTATATATATATGAATATTCTTGGAAAAAATGGGAACATGTTCTGAACGTGCGCAATTGCATGCACGTGAGGAGTAATGGATAGTTCAACCCAGGTTGATGAAGACGTTCGAAGGTATAGCGGAGTAAAAACGATGGCTGCATTGTGGGATGCGGATGAGGAGATTCAGGATCTCCTTCCAGCGGCCATTGCTCAGGATCGGTGCGCTGTGAACCGGCTAATAGAACTGGTGCACCCTAAGGTTGTCGTGTTCTGCCGTGGCAAGTTGGGAATGAACTCTTATCCGACGCCTGACGATGTAGCTCAGGATGTCTGCATCGCAATCGTTAAGGCTCTGCCGCGCTATGAGGATAAGGGCGCCCCTTTTATGGCCTTCGTTTATCGCGTGGCGCGGAACAAGGTTACTGACGCCTACCGTGCGCAGCAGCGGGACATGTCCGACCCTGCGGATGAGCTGCCAGAGGAAGAGCCTTTCGAAGAATCCCCTGAACAGGTGTATTTGAGCCAGGATGCCTGTAACGATTTTGCAAAGAAGCTCGATATCCTAAGTGAGAAATCAAGAGAAATCCTTATTCTGCGCGTTATTCACGGTTACTCCGCCGAGGAAACTGCGAAGATTGTAGGCTCCAAGCCCACTGCCGTCCGCGTTGCACAACACAGGGCAGTGGCGAAGTTGAAGAAGCATGGAATCATCACAAGCTCCTAGAGCCCTCCTGACAGGGCGCCTAGGAGCTGCGCCCCGGCTAGTGGATAGCGCGTGTGGCGTGGAGGCGAAGTCAGGGTATAAATTGTTAGCTACCGCCAGGTAGCGACCAGAACGAAAAGAGCTTAGCGCTATGGCACAGAATGACGACACCCAGGGATACGAGGAGAACTTCTCCTCGATCCTGGATCTCGATCGCATTCTTGACGCGATCGGGCAGGGGAAACCTATTCCGCAGACCGAGAGCTTCGACGCTAGTGATCCGGTTTTCGCGGAGCTTGCTAACGCTCGTGAGGATCTCTACCGCGACATTCCGCCTGCGCCAGATATGAGCCATCTCGTTGCCGATGACGGCAATGTTGCTTATGGCGATTTTGGCGCGCAAGAGGAATCGGGGGAGTCCACCGAGGGGAATTCTCGTTTCCTGCGTGCTGGTGCAAAGGCCGCGGCGGCCGGGGGGCTTTCTGTCACCAGCATGCTCATTGCAGGTGGCGTAGCTGCCGCTCTTGCCGTGGGTGGACTGGGGTACGCGGCGTACTCCAACTCACACGATCCGCACATCAATCGTGAGACAGCAGCCAAGGAGGGGACTGCTGAGGTGCAGAGCCTCGAGGGTTCCGGTGACGGGGTAGCCGGCGGACGAGGTGGCGTCACCAACGAAGAGAACCTTGCGGAAGGTGACAAGGGCGAGCGTGAAGAGAAGGTCAGCAGTAAGCGAAGCCCCAAGAATGAGCCGAAGAAGACAAGCGCGGCGAGCTCGTCGGCACCCAAGGCAACGGTAGCGGATATTCCGACGACGACCATCCTCCTGGGTGGAACGGGCACCCCGGTTCAGGGTGCCGAGCCGGCAATGCCGTTGGGAGCTCCCGGGCCGACGGGCACCATTGACGGGACGACAACGACGAAGTCGCCTAAGCCGACCAGCACGTCTAGCGCTGTGCAAAGCACCACCGTGCCCGCGCAGCCGAAGGTGCCAACGCTCACTGACTACACGGCGCCGCGAGCCGGCGGTAGTGATGAGCCAGCAGACAAATAGTTAGCTGCTTGCTTTAAGGGCCGCTGGCTATTCGGCCTGCAGGCTATTTGCCCCACATAAATGGTGGGCGTAGGCCGTGGAGCGCGAAATCGATCGCGTCCGCGTAGCCGAGGCAATAGTCCCACGTCACGTAATCGTGAGGATTCGGCTGTGCGGATGGCTCATGCACGGGGACAAGCTCGTTGTTCAGCATCGTCTGAATGTTGGACTCGATGATGTCCCAGTCGTAGAAGTGATTCTCTTCGCAGTCCTCGCACAGCATCGCCACGCCCCGCACCCCGCGGGGTTCTAGAAGCTTGCGGAAATCCCGAACGTTCTTCAAATCCTCCCGTAGAGCCTGAACCTCATCGGGTGACAGCGGCGGAACGGACTCATCAAACTCGTCGGGATCCAGGAACGACGCTGGGTCGTTTGGGTCATCGGCGAAAGGATCCGGCGGCATCTGATCGTGGTTAAAGCTCACACAAACACCGTACCCTGTGGCCGGTGGTAGAGGACAACAACGCCAACTGCCTACAAACTGCGGGATGAAATGACTACAAACTGCGGGATGAATCGCTGATAAACTGTGGGATGAAATAGCTACAATCTGCGGGATGTGAATAAAGTGCCTGGTAAAGAAGCTGTAAATTACCTGCCGAGGGTCGAAGACGAACGACTCAGGAGCGCCCTGGCGCGTGCCGGTGGGGTGCTAATCGAAGGGCCTAAAGGCTGTGGCAAATCTGCTACGGCAAGGCAAGTTGCAGGCAGCCTCGTGCAAGTGGACACGGATCTCAATCTAGAGACACAGCTCAATACCCTTCCGGACCTGGCGCTGCAGGGTGAAACCCCGCGCGTATTCGACGAATGGCAAGAACAACCCCGACTGTGGAATCTGGTGCGGCACGAGATTGATCTGCGCCAAGCCCCGGGGCAATTCATCCTCACGGGTTCAACGGCGCCGGGGGAGGAGAAGTCCCGCCATTCAGGAGCCGGCAGGATCGCGCGGCTGCGGATGCAGACCTTCAGCTTCTTCGAGTCTGGGCATTCAAACGGGGCTGTCTCCCTGGCGAAGCTGGTGGAAGAAGGAGGACTAGCGCACAATAACGAAACTGTGCTGGACGTGCGAGAGATTATTGATCGTATGGCCCACGGTGGGTGGCCCGGGAATAGAAACTTTTCCACGGCCGCAGCGCAAGAGAACCTGCGTAGCTATGCCGAAACGGTAGCGCACGTAGACATTAATGTCACCGACAGTAGGCGCCGGGATCCCGTGAAGGTCCAGGCACTCCTACGTTCCCTTGCGCGTGGCGTAGGGACGGAGCAGTCCATCAGTGCGATCGCTACAGATATAGACATTGATCGAGCAACCGCCAGCGAGTACCTCACCGCCCTGCAGCGTATTTTCATTGCCGAAGAACAGCGCGCCTGGTCCTCGCATTTACGCTCGCGTGCCAGCCTGCGCAAGGTTCCAAAGCGCCACCTTGCAGATCCTGCATTAGCGGCAGCAGTGCTAGAAGCGACTCCGGGGAAGCTATTGCAGAACCTTGAATTTACGGGGCAGATGTTCGAATCCCAGGTGGTGCATGATCTGCGCGTGCTCTCGGGTAGGCAGATCTTCCACGCTCGCGATGCATCCGGGCTCGAGGTGGATGCAGTTTTCGAGATGGCGGGCAAGACAGTGTTGGTGGAGATCAAGTTGGGGCAAAGCCCCCAAGTGCTGGACAAGGCTGCCCAGAACCTACTGGCCTTTGCTGACAGGTTTACGTGGGACACACCCCCGCTTCTACTAATTGTTACAGGGGGCAACTTGAGCGTTCAGTTGCCAAGTGGTGTATTCGTCACTTCGCTGTCGCACTTGGCGCCATAGCTCGAACCACGTCGCGAGCTACCCGACTACTCAACCCCGGCAAACAAAAAGGCGCATCAAAGGGTTATTCTGTAGTACATCAGCGACAAGACGGCGAAAACTCCCTTGGCAATCACGCCCGGGCGGGTTTGGCTACCAGCAATTTCTAGAGGAAGGTCGGGCAACCGTGACGAACCCTGAGATGAACGCGAAAATCTACCCAGTTGCCACCGGGGGTGACGATCCCAACAAGGTTGCCCTGGTCGGCCTGACTTTCGACGACGTCCTACTGCTGCCCGCCGCATCCGAGGTGATCCCTTCTGGCGTGGACACTTCCACCCAGTTCACCCGCAACATCAACCTGAACATTCCGGTGGCTTCCGCCGCGATGGATACCGTCACCGAGGCTCGCATGGCCGTCGCTATGGCTCGCCACGGCGGCATCGGTGTGCTGCACCGCAACCTGTCCATCGAGGATCAGGCGCAGCAGGTGGAGATCGTCAAGCGCTCCGAAGCTGGCATGGTCACCGACCCGGTTACCGCGTCTCCGGATATGACGATTCAGGAAGTAGACGACCTGTGCGCCCGCTACCGCATCTCCGGCCTGCCGGTCGTGGATGACGAAGGCGTGCTGGTCGGCATCCTCACCAACCGCGACATGCGCTTCGAGACCGACTTCAGCCGCAAGGTCTCCGAGGCCATGACCCCCATGCCACTGGTCGTCGCCCAAGAAGGCGTGTCCGCCGAAGCCGCCCTGAGCCTGCTGTCTGAGCACAAGGTAGAGAAGCTGCCGATCGTCGATGGTGCTGGCAAGCTGACCGGCCTGATCACCGTCAAGGACTTCGCTAAGCGCGAGCAGTACCCGCTGGCAGCCAAGGATTCCTCCGGCCGCCTTCTGGCTGCCGCCGGCATCGGTACCGGCGAGGATGCATGGACCCGCGCAGGCAACCTGGTGGACGCTGGCGTGGACGTCCTGATTGTCGATACCGCCCACGCCCACAACCGCGGCGTGCTGGACATGGTTTCCCGCGTGAAGAAGGAATTCGGTGACCGCGTGGACGTTGTCGGCGGCAACCTGGCCACCCGCGAGGCAGCACAGGCAATGATCGAGGCCGGCGCTGACGCCATCAAGGTCGGTATTGGCCCGGGCTCCATCTGCACCACCCGCGTCGTAGCGGGCGTTGGCGCCCCGCAGATCACCGCCATCATGGAGGCATCCGTCCCGGCCAAGAAGGCTGGTGTGCCGATCATCGCCGACGGAGGCATGCAGTTCTCCGGTGACATCGCCAAGGCGCTGGCCGCTGGGGCGTCCACAGTAATGCTTGGCTCCATGCTCGCCGGATCGGCCGAGACCCCCGGTGAGATCGTGACCATCAACGGCAAGCAGTACAAGCGCTACCGCGGCATGGGCTCCATGGGCGCCATGCAGGGCCGTGGCCTGACCGGCGAGAAGCGCTCCTACTCCAAGGACCGCTACTTCCAGGCGGACGTGAAGTCCGAGGAGAAGCTGGTGCCGGAAGGCATCGAAGGCCGTGTGCCGTTCCGCGGCTCGATCAGCTCGATCCTGCACCAGCAGGTCGGCGGCCTGCGCGCTGCTATGGGCTACACCGGTGCGGCTACGATCGCGGAGCTGCAGAATGCGCGCTTCGTGCGCATCACCGGCGCGGGCCTGCGTGAATCCCACCCGCACGATGTGCAGGGAATCATGGAAGCGCCGAACTACAACCCGAACCGCTAAAGCACGCCAGCTTAAGCACGCTAAAGGAGCACGCCCTTCATGCAGGAATACGTAGACATCGGACGCTCGCGCACCGCGCGCCGGGTGTACGGCCTGAACCAGATCGACATTGTGCCGTCGAGGCGCACCCGCAGCTCGCACGATGTGGATACGTCGTGGAAAATCGACGCTTATTCCTTCGACATCCCCGTGATGACGCATCCGACCGACTCGATCGTCACTCCCGAGTTCGCCATCGAGTTCGGCCAGCTTGGCGGCCTGCCGGTTATCAACGCCGAGGGTCTGTGGGGGCGCGTGGATGACCTGGACGCGGCTCTGCGCGGGGTTGTTGAAGCTGCCCGAAAGGCCGAGGCTTTCCTGTTCGAAGAGCAGGGGAGTGACGCCACCTCGGTCCCAGATCTCTACGGCGCCAACGCGGAGCTCCAGCGCCTCCACGCGCTGGAACTGAACGTGGACCTGCTGCAGGAGCGCCTGGACAAGGTGCGGGAATCCGGCGTGCGCTTCGCCGTCCGTGTGTCCCCGCAGAACGCCCGTGAGCTCGCGCCGGTACTGATCAAGTCCGGCATGGACCTGCTGGTGGTCCAGGGCACCCTGGTCTCTGCAGAGCACGTACACCGCGACGGCGAGCCGCTGAACCTGAAGGAGTTCATCGGCAGCCTGGACATCCCGGTGATCGCCGGTGGCGTGGTGGACTACACCACCGCCATGCACCTGATGCGCACCGGTGCAGCGGGCGTGATCATCGGCTCCGGCCACACCACCAACAACGAGTCCCTGGGTATCGACGTGCCGATGGCCACCGCCATCGCCGACGCGGCTGCGGCACGCCGCGACTACTTGGACGAGACGGGTGGCCGCTACGTTCACATCATCGCCGACTCCTCGCTGCACAATTCCGGTGATGTAGCCAAGGCCATCGCCTGTGGCGCGGATGCTGTCTCTCTGGGGCTACCCCTGGCCACCGCAGCCTCCGCGGGTGCGCCGAACTGGTATTGGCCGTCCACCGCGGGCCACCCGAAGCTGCCACGTGGCCTGGTGGAAGAGGTAGGCCTGGGCGAGACACAGCCACTGGAAGAGCTGCTGTTCGGCCCGACCACCAACCCGATCGGTGGAGAGAACATCATCGGCGCCCTGCGTCGCTCGATGGCCAAGTGTGGTTACACGGACATCAAGAGCTTCCAGAAGGTCGACCTGGTCGTCCGTTAGTACAGAAAGAACACAACTGATTCGAATGAAGATTTCCCAGTGGTGGCAGCGCACAACTGAACGGCTGCCGATGCAGCTGGCGGTGCTGTCGTGGGCGTCAATAATAATCGGTGTGATCGGCATCGTCGCCACGATCGTGGTCTACCTGGGCTACCAGCCGCAGCATGGCGACGAGACCGTGAAGATGAACGTCGGCGCGACCGGTGTGATGGTGGGGCTGTACTTCTTTGCCTTCGCGCTGTTCGGAGCGATGATTATCCAGGGGCGTACGTGGGGCGTGTCGGGGCTGGTGCTCACGCATGTCACGCTGGTGTTCATCACGATCACGGTGATTAAGGCGGGTGTGTTCTGGCTCGCGTCGATCTTCGGCGTAATTGCGGCGGTATCTCTGGCCCTGATTTTCTCCCCACCGTCGATGGAGTGGTACAAGCAGCGCTTCGTGGACGGACGGAGCTAGCAAGCGACCGGTGTGCCCCCTGGCGCGCAGGTGCGTTAAAGTTAGGGGCGTGACTCAACAAGACCCAGCTGCCGCCGCTCCACGGCCCGTACTTGTCGTGGATTTCGGCGCGCAATACGCACAGCTCATTGCCCGCCGGGTGCGCGAGGTGAACCTGTACTCCGAGGTCATCCCGCACACCATGTCCGCCGACGAGGTCGCAGCGAAGAACCCTGCGGCCCTGATCCTTTCTGGTGGACCTTCTTCTGTTTATGCAGATGACGCCCCCTCGCTTCACCCCGAACTTCTGGAGTTGGGGGTGCCGGTATTCGGCATCTGCTACGGCTTCCAAGCAATGACCCAGGCCATGGGTGGAACCGTGGCAAAGACCGGCCTGCGTGAGTACGGCCGGACCGAATTGCAGATCCAGCCGGAGGCTGGCGTGCTGCACGGGGACATGGGGGACAGCCAGCAGGTGTGGATGAGCCACGGCGACTCTGTCGCTGAGGCGCCGGAGGGCTTCACCGTGACCGCCCGTACCGAAGGCGCGCCGGTGGCTGCCTTCGAGTGCCCGGAGAAGCGCATGGCGGGCGTGCAGTACCACCCTGAGGTTCTGCACTCCCCGAAGGGGCAGGAGGTGCTGCGCCGCTTCCTGCTGGAAACCGCTGGGCTGGAGCCAACCTGGACCGCAGGCAACATTGCCGAGCAGCTGATCGAGCAGGTGCGCGAGCAGATCGGCGACGAGGGACGCGCGATCTGCGCCCTGTCCGGTGGCGTGGATTCCGCTGTGGCGGCCGCGCTGGTGCAGCGTGCGATTGGTGACCGACTGACCTGTGTGTTCGTCGACCACGGCCTACTGCGCGCCGGTGAGCGCGAGCAGGTGGAGAAGGATTTTGTGGCCGCCACCGGCGCGAAGTTGGTGACTGTGGACGAGCGCGAGGCGTTCCTGCAGAAGCTGGCTGGCGTGACCGAGCCGGAGGCTAAGCGCAAGGCCATCGGTGCGGAGTTCATCCGCTCCTTCGAGCGCGCCGTTGCGGGTGTGCTGGCCGATGCCCCGGAGGGATCCAGCGTGGATTTCCTGGTGCAGGGCACCCTGTATCCGGACGTTGTGGAATCCGGCGGCGGCTCCGGCACCGCGAACATCAAGAGCCACCACAACGTCGGCGGCCTGCCGGACGACGTGGAGTTCAAACTGGTGGAGCCCCTGCGCCTGCTGTTCAAGGACGAGGTTCGCGCGGTGGGCCGCGAGCTGGGCCTGCCGGAGGAAATCGTGGCACGCCAGCCGTTCCCGGGTCCGGGCCTGGGTATCCGCATCATCGGTGAGGTGACGGAGGAGCGCCTGGAGACCCTACGTGCGGCCGACGCTATCGCCCGCGCGGAGCTAACTGCTGCTGGCTTGGACGACGTGATCTGGCAGTGCCCGGTGGTTCTGCTGGCCGACGTGCGTTCCGTGGGCGTGCAGGGTGATGGCCGTACCTATGGCCACCCGATTGTTCTGCGCCCGGTATCCAGTGAGGACGCGATGACGGCCGACTGGACCCGTATTCCTTTCGATGTGCTGGAGAAGATCTCTACCCGCATTACCAACGAGGTGGAGGAAGTTAACCGCGTGGTGCTGGATGTGACCAGCAAGCCGCCGGGAACCATCGAGTGGGAGTAGAAGCGGTTTCGCCCTGTCTTAGAGATTTTTTAGAAGAAACTTCCGAAATACTGATTTTGCTACGCTAACTAGGCTAAGCTGTGTTTTGTCGTTGCTTGCAGTGCTCTGCACGTTTTGCGGCAGTCTGTTCTGTTCTTTCCTAGAAAAGGTATTTCCTCATGGCTTCTAAGTTCGTTCGTGGCGCAACCGCTATCGCTGCCGCATCTGCATTGGCTTTCGGCGGCGTGAGTGCCGCATCTGCTGCTCCGGCTGGTTCCCTGGGTGGCCTGACTGGTTCCCTGGGTGGCCTGACTGGCTCCCTGGGTGGCAAGAAAGATCTGGATGTCCCGCAGGGTGAGAAGACGAAGCTGGGCAACCTCGGTGGCCCGGCCTTCAATGTTGACCTGTACAAGCAGCTTCACGGTGCGACCACCGTGGCTCCGGGTGCTACCGTCAAGACCCGCATTGTGGTGCAGGGTGTAAAGGGCAAGACCAGCATCAACGAGGTTATTGAGTGGATGCCGAAGGGCTTCAAGCTGGTCAAGGTTGAGCGCATTAAGGGCGGCCTGTTGGGTGACTCTGTCCACCAGCTGGGCCAGTCCGAGTACGCGGTGACTCAGAACAAGGACAACACCGAGGTTCACGTCTCTTGGGAGGAGGGTCTGCTGATCAAGCACAAGCCCACCGTTGATACCGCCACTCCGCTGCTGCTGGACTTCACCTGGAAGGCCCCGGAGAAGGAGGGTACCTACAAGAATGGTGCTGGCTTGAAGGTCGGCGCTGTTGTTAACAACAATAAGACCTTCGATACCGGCACTCCGATCGTCGTGAAGAAGGGCGCCGCTCCGTCCGGCAGCCTGTCCGGTTCCTCGATCGCTGGCTCCTAATTCAGAAGCTAAAGCCAATTTTTTCGGCCCGCACCCCCGGCATTTTGGGGGGTGCGGGCCGTTTTGTATGCGCGCTGCGTTTCTGCAGCGCTATTTCTTCTTGTTCCTCTTGGCTGTGCCGATTGGCTTGATGTGCGCGGTGCCGTCAATGTGTGGGTAGATAAGCCAGGTATAAGCGCCGGCGATTACCCAGGCGATGGCTACGAGGAGCCACGAGCGTGTGCTGAGTAGCGGGATGGTCATCAGCGCGATCCAGAGCGGGAATAGTGGCGCGACCTGGGCGGCGCTGGTGCGGTAGCGCTCGTCGCGCTTCTCTACTTCTTCACGCACCTTCTTGCGGTACGGGTGGCTAAACGTTAGTAGCAGCGCTGCGCCGACCGTTGTTACCAGCACGATGACCTGAAATCCTGGCGCGAGCGGAGCGGCCATGATTCCCACCGCTAGGCCGAATAACACCGAGGCTATGGCGCGCACGGCGGTCGGTGGGGTGATGACGGGCTCGTTGCGGGTTTCTTGGCTCATGGTTGTCCATATTAGGTGACGCCACATTCCCCGCCCCTTGTAACCTGCGCTTTTGGCTGTTCGTTTGACGCTGTGGAGGGAGAGGGATATATTCAACACAGCTTAGTTAGAACATGTGTTCTAATATATGCTTGTGGGGCGGAGAGCTGTCCGCAGGTGCTGCTAGAACATGCGGTGCTGGTTGCCGTGAGCTGGTTGCAGTGCGTTGGTAGCAGCGTTTGTTGCACAGGGAAGGGAGGTGAAGGCGATGGCGCAGGTCGAGGCGACGGCGACGATTGCAAGTTTGCGGCAAAAGATGCGGCAGATCGAGGCGAAAAGTGCTGCGGTGGGGGAGGGGGCGTCCCAAATAAAAGAAAGCGTGCGTGTAGCGCCAATGCCACAATGGCTGGCCGGGCACCTACCAGGTGGCGGGGTGGCGCGTGGGCAGGCGACGCAGATATCGGATTGTCCGGCGGTGCTGGTGGATGTGCTGGCGCATCTCACGGCGCAGGGAATGTGTGTGGCGGTGGTGGACTATCCGCGGCTGGCGATCGCGGCAGTAGCGGCCGCGGGTGGTGACGTGGAGAGGCTGGTGTTGGTGCCGGACTCCACTCCACACACGGCGGCGGTGTTAGGCACGCTGATAGAGGGGATGGACGTGGTGCTGTTCGCCGCAGGCGGGCAGGGTGGACAGAGCGTGCAGAGTGTACAGGGTGCACGGGGTATGCAGCGCGGTGCCGTGCCCCCGACATTTGCGCGGCCGGTGGAGGCGCGACTGCGCAAAAGCGAATGTGCCCTGCTTGTGTGCGGGCGCGCGTGGCCGCAGGCGAGAATGCACGTGGAACTGCAGGTATGTGGTGTGCTGGGGCTGCGCCGTGGAAGCGGACGGATCCGTGCCGTGGAGGTCGAAGGGCGCGTATGGGGCAAAGCTCAGCCGCCCAGTGCGGTGCGGGCGACGATCGGGGCAGAAGAAGCGATGGGAGCCGAGAGCGCTGCGGAGGTAGGGGAGCAGTGGGCTTAAGCGGGGCGGAAGTAAACGGCACGGCTCGGGTGGCTGTGCTGTGGTTCCCGGATTGGCCGGTGTATGTGCAAGCTCAATCGCGGGGATGGGACGTACTGGCACCCGCCGCGGTGATCGCCGATTATCGCGTGTTGGCCTGCAATGCTGCCGCGCGAGCCCAGGGGATCAAGATCGGAATGAAGCAACGGCACGCATTGGCGGCATATCCGCAGCTCAACGTCGCGGAGGATGACCCGAATAAGCAGGCCTCGGTGCATGAGGACGTGCTGGCGGCGCTGCAGGACGTCAGCGCAGTGGTGGAGACCTTGCGCCCCGGACTGCTGGCTTTTCCCGTGGACGCTTTGGCCAGATACTACGGGGACGAAGATACCGCTGTGGAGAAGCTGCTGGACGCTGCAGTGCGAGTGCATGCCGACTGCATGGCCGGGGTGGCAGACGACCTTGTGTCCGCAGTGTGGGCAGCGCGGCAGGGGAAGAGTATCCCTCCGGGAGGCAGCGCGGCGTTCATCGCGGGGTTGCCGATCAACGTGCTGGGGATAGAACCAGAGCTGCGCGCGCCCGCGCACCTTAGTTCCACGCTGCAGCAGCTGGGGCTGCGCACAATGCGGGACTTCGCGGCACTGCCCCGCGCCGACGTGGCCGCTCGCTTTGGGCAAGAGGCCGTGGAATGGCACCGCATAGCCAGCGGACACGTGGAAAGAGCGGTGGCGCCCGCGCGCCGACGTGAGGAATTGGAGGTGCGCTATGAGGTCGAGGAACCCATCGCACGCACCGAAACCGCAGCTTTCATCGCCCGCCACGTAGCTACCGCGTTGCACAACACACTTTTCGCCGCGGGGGAGGCCTGCCTGCGCCTGGCCGTGCGTGCCTACCTGGAGCCCCCGGCGAACTACACCGGGCCGACCGTCATCGAGCGGCTCTGGCGCTGCCGCGAGCCCCTATCGGAGCAGGACACCGCCCAGCGGGTGCGCTGGCAACTCGATGGCTGGCTCACCCGACTGCGGGCGGGGACAGCTGATGGTGGAAACGTGCATGGTGGGGACGTGCATGACGGGGACGCGCATGACGGGGAAGCAGACTGGGCGGACAACACCGCCGGTGTGACCTGCATCGAGCTCGTGCCCGTGGAGACCGTGCCGGCGGGGAGCCTGGCCACCCCACTGTGGGGCGGGCCGGACGAAGGCATCCGCGCTGCCCGCGCCGCGGCCGGTCGAGCGCAAGCACTGATCGGCATGAACCGGGTACTGCGCCCCATTCACAGGGGCGGGCGTGCCGTTGCTCGACGTATCGCCACTGTGCCCTACGGGGAGGACGACCCGGAGGCTATCACCGCGTTGCCGACCCGCCAGTGGGAAGGCCAGCTGCTGCACCCCCTGCCCGGGCTGATCGGGGCCCCAACCAGCGGGGTAGTCCCGGCCAGCGGGGTAGCTGATACCCATAACCCCAGCGCTGCACACCCCGCCGCCAGACTGATGCTGCTGGACCGCCACAGTGACCCCGTCCACGTCACTGGCCGGGGGCTGATGAGCGCGCCTCCGGACACTCTGCGCTGGGGTGCCAGGCAGCTCCGCATCACCGGCTGGGCTGGCCCCTGGCCCGTCGACGAACACTGGTGGGCGGAAGGGAAGCGTTATGCCCGGCTGCAGGTCTCGGCACGCGAAGGTACATCGGAATCTGTGCACGCATTCTTGCTGGTGTGCAAAGGAAAGCAATGGCGGATCGAAGCAACCTACTAGCCCCTACGGATTCTTTGTAACTTGCTACCCTGGGAACCATGCCAACAACCAGAAATGCGCAGGCTGGACAGCCAAATTCGGGACAGGTTACCGCCGCTGAGGCCTCCGGCGGAATCTACGCGGATATGTGCTCCCAGCGGACCGACGAGATGTTGCCGGGCACCGCCAAGCCCGGTCGGTTGATCCTCGCTCTCGAGCACGTCACCAATTGGGGACACGACATCCTCGACGGCACTGCGCTGGGGGAGGAACTCTCAAAGAAGATAGAGAAATTCCTCGACGAAAACGGCGCCCAACTGCAGTTCATTCGCAGGCCGGGTCGCGAAGGCCAGCAGCGTGCCGCCAACCCCACCCGGCAGCTCTACATCAGCTGGGCTGAAGGTTATGGCGACGATCCCACGCCCATTCTCGAAAGCCTGCAGGTCTCCGGCCCCGAAGCGCTCCTAGACCTCGACCTCAGCGCCCCCGGCGCAGCTGGTGGCCAGCGCATCGACGGCCCCCTGCTGCTGGTGTGCACCCACGGAAAACGCGACAAATGCTGTGCCGTATTCGGTCGCCCCGTCGCCGAAGAGCTCACCGCAGAATATGGCCAGCTGGTGTGGGAATCCTCCCACACCAAGGGGCACCGCTTCGCACCCTCCATGATCCTGCTGCCTAGCAACTACTCCTATGGCCAGCTCGGAACCGCCGGCGCGCGCAGCATGTTGGAACACGCCAAGCAGGGCGAGCTGTGGCTGGAAGGTTGCCGTGGCCGCGGCCTGTGGGATCCCATCGGTCAGGCAGCCGAACTCGCCGTCGCAGAGAAGATGGCTGGCGAAGGCTACCCCGTCAAGCTGGCGAGTATGCGCGTGAGCAAGTCGGAAAACACAGAGGCCACGAACCCTGATGCAGACTCCGCCACAGAGGTGCGCGTCGTGACCATTGCCCCAGAAGCAGGCACGGATGCTAACCCAGAAGCTGCCGTAGAAGTCGGCTCAGAATCCAGTCCAGAAAAGGAAATCACGGTCCGCTTGCACTCGCGCCCAGGCGGAACCTCCGTTCCCTCCTGCGGTAAGAAGCCCAAGCAGACCGTGACCTGGGTCGCGGAATTCTAAACGCACAACAAAACCCCGGGGCAGTTCACATCTGTGAACTAGCACCCGGGGGTTTTGCTGCCTAGGGGTTTTGCTGCCTAGCGTTCCCCGCTAACTAGCGGCGCATGATCTTCTTCGACAGCCAGTTACCGCCCAGCTGCGCAATCTGAACGATGACGATGATCACTGCAACGGTCGTCCACGTGACGGCGTCATTAAACGAGCGATAACCGTAGACAATCGCGAAGTCGCCCAGACCACCTGCACCGATGTAGCCGGCCATGGCGGACATATCGACGATGGCGATGAACATGAAGGTGAAGCCCAGGATCAGCGGGCCCAGTGCCTCGGGGATGATCACCGTGAAGATGATCTTCAGCGGCGAGGCACCCATCGCCTTGGCGGCCTCGATCACGCCCGGGTCGATTGCCACGAGGTTCTGCTCGAAGATACGCGCAGCGCCGAACGTGGCGGCGACGACCATCCCGACGATGGCGGCGTCCGTACCAATGCGGGTCTGCACCACCAGATCCGTCAGCGGCCCGATCGCAGTCAGCAAAATGATGAACGGGATGGGGCGGATGAAGTTAACCAGGAAGTTCGTAACCCAGTAGACCACCCGGTTCTGCAGAATGCCGCCCTTGCGGGTGGTGTATAGCAGCAGGCCGATGATTAGGCCCAGGATCGACGAGATCACCAGCGTGATCGAGACCATGTATAGCGTCTCGAAGATCGCCTTTTGGAACGTGTTGCCGTAGCGGTCCCAATCCATTTGCGCGAGGGTCATCGTGTTCATCGGATCTCCTCAATCTCGGTGGAAGCCTGCATATGGCTGTGGAATTCCTCGATGGCTTTTTCGCCCTCGGCGTTGTGGGCCGTGAGGCGCAGGGTGAGGCGACCGAAGCTGTGGTTCTGGAGGGTGGTGACGCCACCGTGGACGATGTTGACCGCCACCCCTGCAGTGGACAGCTTCGAGACGGCATCGAAAAACCCGATTCCCTCGGCCATGGTCACAGTGAAGAGGCGACCATTCTCGGTCTGCAGTGCCTCCGCTTCGACCATGTCGGGGGTGTTGCGTAAGGAGGTGGCCACGAAGTTGGCGGCAGTCTGCGTCTGGGGGTTAGAGAACACCTCGTAGACGCTGCCCTGCTCCACGATGCGGCCGCTTTCCATCACGATGACGGAGTCCGCGATGGAACGCACAACCTCCATCTCGTGGGTGATGACCACGATGGTGATGCCGAGTTCCCGGTTGACCTTGCGCAGCAGTTCCAGCACGTCGCGGGTGGTGGAAGGGTCGAGTGCGCTGGTGGCCTCGTCGGCCAGCAGCAGGCTGGGGTTGGTTGCCAGTGCGCGGGCGATGCCGACGCGCTGCTTCTGGCCACCGGACAGCTGCTCTGGGTAGGCCTTGCCCTTATCGGACAGGCCGACGAACTCCAGGAGTTCCTTCACACGCTCTTCCCGCTGCTGCTTGGGCATGCCCTGCAGGCGCAGTGGGTAGGCGACGTTGCCTGCCACATTCCGGGAGGAAAACAGGTTGAACTGCTGGAAGATCATGCCGATGTCGGAGCGCAGCTTGCGCATCTGCGATTCCGGCAGCGGAACGATGTCCTGGCCATTCAGCAGGATCTGTCCGCTGGTGGGGCGATCCAGGCCGTTGATCTGGCGGACGAGGGTGGACTTGCCGGCTCCGGAGTAGCCGATGATGCCGACGATGGAGCCTGCTGGGATGTGGGTGTTGATGTCCTGGAGGGCGTGAATTTCCTTCCTGCCCTGCTTGAACACCTTCTTCACATCGCGGAAGACAATCTCCGTGCCAGTGTTGTCTGTGCTGCGAGTGCCGGTGGTGCCGGCACTGGGCTGATCGACGCTGGTTTGTGCGTCTGAAGCCATAGGGGAACCTCTTTTAAGAGTTGGGTTTTCGAAAATTGGGGTGGGGGCTACTTCTTGACCTTGCCCTCGGTGTCCTTCAGGATCTTAGCGAGCTCGTCCGGACCCATCTTGACCTCGACGGAGGTGCCCTTGGACTGCTCGTTCAGCGCGTCCTGGACTTCCTTGGAGTGCCAGATGTCAACAAGCTTCTTCAGATCCTTGTCGTCCTTCTTCTCCTCGGTGGTGACGAAGGCGTTGATGAACGGCTTTGCGGCCTCTGCCTTCGGGTCGTCCTGGACGATGGCGGACTTCGGGTCGATGTTGCCGCGCTCCAGGAAGGAGTTGTTGATGACGGCCGGGGTGCCGTCCTTGTAAGCGGTCACGGTCTGTGCGGCGTCCACCGGGGTGACCTTGACCTTGGACTTGCCCTCATCGATGTCGGCCGGGGTGGGGGACAGGATCTTGTCGTCCTTCAGCTTCACCAGGCCAGCGGATGCCAGGACGTGCAGGGCGCGGCCCTGGTTTGTCGGGTCGTTCGGGATGGCGACCTCGCCGGCTTCCTCGATGTCCTTGACCTCGCTGTGGTCCTGGTAGTAAACGCCCAGCGGGATGATCTCGGTCGCGCCGATCGGCACCAGCTTGGAATCGTTGTTGACGTTGTAGTCAGCGAGGAACATCAGGTGCTGGAAGTTGTTGACGTCGATCTCGCCTTCCTGCAGCGCGCGGTTGGGCAGGCTGTAGTCGCCGAAGGGAACCAGCTCGACGTTCAGGCCTTCCTTCTTGGCCTGTTCTTCAAAGACCTGCCACTGCTTCTGACCCTGGTCGGTGGTGCCGATCTTGATGGTGTCGTCGTCACCGCCACATGCGGAGAGGCCGAAGACCATAGCTGCCGCAGCTACACCAGCTGCTACTTTACGGCGAAGGGACATGGGATCCTCCTGGGTTGTCTAGTGCCCGACGCTTCGTTGATTGCCCGGGCTGAACTGTGCGTTTAAGGTAGCAGTCTAAACCAAAATGAACAACTTAGTCTAGTTTTGATCCAAACCAGCCCCAGAGCTTTTTCGGGTTGGCGAGTAATAGAATATATGTTCTATACTTGCGCTGTGTCTGAAGAACCCCGCGACCCCGACATTTCGCGTCGCACGCTGCGCCGATCGCAACCTAGGAGCTTCTCCCAGGGCACACCGCTGAGCTGGAAGCAGCTCGAAGGCGTGCTGTCCGGCGTGGGGCCGGGCTTGCGCAACCTCCGCGCAATCGGGGTGGCAGAAGGTGATCGGAAGACTGGAATTGAGGTAGCTGAAATCGAAGGGGCGTCCCAAAGAAAAACAGCGACACCCTTCGCTGAGCTCCACGCCTGCAGCGCCTACAACTTCCTGCGTGGTGCGAGCCAGCCCGAAGAGATGGTTGCGGCGGCGCGCGACCTGGGGTTGAGTGCTCTCGCGTGTGTGGATCGCGACGGTTTCTACGGGGCGGCGCGCTGTGCCACGGCGGTGGCCGAGAGCGCTGGCACTGAGGGCACTGGCACGGCGGGCACTGGCACGGATTTGGCGACGGTCTTCGGCGCGGAATTGAGCCTCGACGTGCCACTCACGGTGCTGTGTAAAGGGCGCGAAGGCTATGCGCGCCTGAGCCGTCTTATTGCGGACGCCCGCATGGCCGACCCGGACAAAGATTCCGTCCGGTACCCCGATCTGCCCCAGCTGGCGCAGGCCGCGGACGGCCACTGGCTGGTGCTGCTCGATTGGCGGTGGATGGGCGCGGCTAGTCCGGAGGAAACAGCTCCGGCCGAGCGCCTGGTGGAGCTTTTCGGGCCGACCAACGTCGTGGTCGAGCTACAACACACGATGAACCCCGCGGATGCCGACCGCAACGAGCGCCTCCATGCCCTGGCGGTGCGCCACGGCCTACGCGAGATCGTCAGTAGTGCCCCGACGTGCGCGACCCCGAAGCATTCCCGGTTGGCGGGGGCGAAGGCGGCGCTGCGCGAACGGCGGGACGTCGCCACCGCGGAGCCAACCACCCACCCCGTCGGCGGATCGTGGCTGCGCTCGGGGGAAGAGATGCTGCAGCTCGCGGGCGATTGCGAGTGGTTGGCGCGGGCCGTGGAGACCTCCGTGCAGGTCGCCAACGAATGCGCCTTCACCCTGGACCTCGTTGCGCCGAACCTGCCGCACTTCCCCGTGCCGCCGGGGTATACGGAGATGTCCTGGCTGCGTGCGATCACCGAACGCGGTGGCACGGAACGCTACGGCCAGCGGGGATCCTCTGCCGCCGCCAACCAAGCGTGGGCCACCATCGACCGCGAGCTGAAAACGATCGAGCAGCTGGGCTTCCCGGGCTACTTCCTGATCGTCCACGACATCGTTGCCTTCTGCCACGAGAACAACATCTTCTGCCAGGGGCGAGGATCCGCGGCCAATTCCGCGGTCTGCTTTGCGCTGGGGATCACGACGGTGGACGCTGTGGCGTCCGGCCTGCTCTTCGAGCGTTTCCTCTCCCCGGAACGCGACGGACCACCCGACATCGACCTCGACATCGAATCGGGGCGGCGCGAGGAGGCGATTCAGTACGTGTACTCCCGCTACGGCCGCGACAATGCCGCGCAGGTGGCGAACGTGATTACCTACCGCCGCCGAGGCGCGACCCGCGATGCCGGCCGCGCGCTTGGCTACGCGCCGGGGCAAATCGATGCCTGGACCCGCCACCCGGAACAGACCCCCGACATTGTGCAGGACCTGGCCGAGCAGATGCTGGATCACCCCCGCCACCTGGGCATTCACTCCGGCGGCATGGTGATCTGTGACCGCCCGATCGCACAGGTCGTGCCGACGGAATGGGCGCGGATGGAAGGCCGCTCGGTGGTGCAGTGGGATAAGGACGACTGCGCGGCCGTGGGGCTGGTGAAGTTCGACCTGCTAGGGCTCGGCATGCTGGAAGCGTTGCACCATGCGGTGGACCAGGTGCGCGCCCACCGGGGCCGGGAGGTCGAACTGTGGCGGCTGGACCCCACAGAGCCGGAGGTTTACGCCATGCTGTCCCGCGCCGACGCGGTGGGGGTGTTTCAGGTCGAATCCCGCGCGCAGATGTCCACCCTGCCGCGACTGAAACCGCGCACCTTCTACGACCTGGTGGTGGAGGTCGCGCTGATCCGCCCCGGCCCTATCCAGGGTGGCTCCGTGCACCCGTACATTCGCCGCCGCAATGGTCTGGAGCCCGTGACCTTCGACCACCCGTGCCTGGAGCCCGCGCTGACGAAAACTCTGGGCATTCCGCTGTTCCAGGAGCAGCTGATGCAGATGGCCGTGGACGCCGCGGGCTTTACCGGCGCCGAAGCTGATACTTTGCGCCGGGCGATGGGGTCGAAGCGTTCCCCGCAGAAGATGGAGCGGCTGAAAAAGCGCTTCTACCAGGGGCTGGAGGCGAAGAACGGGATTCAGGGTGTGGTGGCTGATCGGTTGTGGGACAAGATCGTGGCCTTCGCCAGCTACGGTTTCCCAGAATCACACTCGCAGTCCTTTGCCTCCCTGGTCTACTACTCCGCGTGGTTTAAGTACCACTATCCGGCGGAGTTCTGCGTAGCTCTGCTGCGCGCCCAGCCGATGGGGTTCTACTCGCCGCAGTCCCTGCTGGCGGACGCTCGCCGTCACGGTGTGCAGATCCTTCCCGTGGACGTGAACGCGTCGGGCGTGCAGGTTGATGCGGTTGTTCCCTTGATGACGCCCCTACGGAACAACCGGCCCACGGGAGTTCACGGGCTGGGGCGTGGCACGGCCGAACCGGTGGGAAAGATCCGGCTGGGGCTCAGCGGTGCGGGCGGAGTGAAGGGGATCTCCGCCGAGGTGGCGGAGCGCATCGTCGAAGCGCGCGAGAAAGTGGGGCGTTTCACCAGCGTGGAAGAACTATCCCGCGAGGCCGGGCTGAGCGTTGCGCAGGTGGAGAAGCTGGCGCGGGCGGGGGCGTTGGGGAGCCTCGGGCTATCGCGCCGCCAAGCCGTGTGGGCGGCCGGGGTGGCAGCGACCGAACAGTCGGGAATGCTTCCGGGGACGTCGGCTGTGCATGCGCCGGCGTTGCCTGGGATGAGTGCTTTCGAGATGGTGGCGTCCGAACTAGCGACAACGGGCGTGACGACGGCCGAACATCCGGTGCAGCTGCTGCGCGAGTACCTGGATCAGTGGCACCGACGAGTGGGCGGCGCAGGCGGTGCAGCGGTGGTGACGGCCGACAGTTTGCTGCACGTTCCCGACGGCACCCGCGTGCGCGTGGCGGGAGTGGTGACGCACAGGCAGCGCCCAGCTACCGCAGGCGGAGTGGTGTTTTTCGGCTTAGAGGACGAGACCGGGCTGGCGAATGTTGTCGTCTCGCAGGGGCTGTGGGCGCGGCAGCGGGCGGTAGCGTTGAACGCAAAGATCCTGGTCGTGAGGGGAATCGTGCACAACGCGGAAGGCGCAGCCACCGTGACGGCGGATCTGTTGGAACAGGTGGAGACACAACTGCGGCCGGTCGGCGAGATCGCGGGGGCACACGCAGGTTCGCGCGACTTCCGCTGACCAGTGGTGATCACAAACACGGGGTGGGGTGATTGACACAGCGGAACGTGCAAAGAACAATCGTGCACGTGAACCGCAACCCTTTCGACCCCGAGAACCCCAATGCGCAGCGACGCGCGCGCGAAAACTCGGCTCGAAAGGCACGCCACAGTATCGCGGATTCCACGCAGGCGAACAGCGAGGATTCCTGGCGGGGGAGGCGGCGCCGCCACGAAGCACGGCCCGCAGTGCGGCATCGCAGAGAGGACCACGGCGGCAGCTGGAAGGGCGCACACCCCAGCGTGTCGGGCGAGAATCGCCGCGAACCCGAAGGGATTTCCCGCAGCCGCCCCACTGGACAACATTTCCGCCGCCGTCGAATTGCAGCGGCGATGTTCGTCGCATTCCTGCTGGCCTGCGCGACGGGAGTGGGTGCGGCGGTGCAGAAACTGAGTAGCTCGCGGCACGAGGATCCCCAGGCACACAACACGGTGAACGAACCTGCGGACTATGCGCCGACGGAAGCGGTGGCTATCCCACCGGCCACGCCGGACGTGCAGCTCACCCCTGCCGTGGCGCGCATTCCCCAGAAGCTCCGCCCGATCCGTGACGAGCTGAAGCCCGGGCAGAACAGGGAACTGCAGCTTAAGTCCAGCGATCGTGAGCGCAAGTACATCATCAACATTCCGAGGGGCGCGCTGCCTTATTCCAAGAAGGGCAATCCGACTGCGCACCCGGATGCGAAAACCAGGCCCCTGCCGTTGATCTTCGCCTTCCACGGCTACCGCGAGCAGGCGGATCAGATGGCGCGGTACACGGGTTTGGCGGATAAGGAGGCGATCGTGGTGTACCCGCAGGGCGTGGGCAACGCCTGGGAGGGTGCCCCATACGCGAAGGTGAAGCGGGGCGAGGATGTGCGCTTTGTCCGCGACATACTGGATGCCGTGTCCTCTACCTACCAAGTCGACGCGAACCGGATCTACGCCACCGGTATGTCCAATGGCGGAGGGTTCGTGGGCAAATTGGCCTGCGAACTGCCGGAGGAGTTCGCCGCTTTCGCCGCAGTCTCGGCGGCCTATTACTCGGGTACTTGGCGCGCGTGCGCAGAGAAGGGCTCGGATCCGAAGCGGCCGGAAACCGTCCACTTCAAGCGTGGTCAGACAAGCCCCTACCTGGATATTCACGGTCGTAAGGACCAAACGATCCACTACGATGGCGGCCCGCGCTATGGGGACGAATACCTAGGGGCCTACGAGTTCACACAGCAATATGCGGCACGTTCGCACTGCGTGGGCGCCCCGGTCACCACGCGAGTGACCGACGCGATCCAGCGCGTGCAATGGCCAAACTGCGGCCACGGAATGGAAGTCACCCACCTGGCCATCGGCGATGCCGGGCACACGTGGATGGGCGAACGGACGGGCGAGGCCGGCAAGGCTGCGGCCGACCCTTCCCGCGAAAGCAAGTCGAAGGCAGTGACCGCGACTGGTGAGGTCGCCGCGTTCTTCGAGGTACACCGTCGCAGCTAGCTGCGGCTTGCCCGCTGCTTTAGGTGGACAGGTCGACGTCGTCGTAAGCGATGGTGGGATCCGTGAGCCAGGCGAGGGCACGGTGGCGTTCGACAAGGATGGAATGATCCTGCGGCTGTAGCTGCGCGGAACCGGTCTGCCCAACACCTGCCTGACCCGAGGCCTCCAGCTGCTGTTCGACCGATACCCAGCGCAGCGAATAGATGTATTCGAAAGCCTCGCAGATCTCCGACAGGCTGCGCATAGGCAGTGCGGCAGCATCCTGGTTTTCGCGGTCGATGCCGCGCAGAGCGCTACGCAGGGCAGCCAGATCGACGGGGGTGAAGCTGAAGACATCAATATCCATCAGGCCGAGTGCCCAGGCCAGGAACTCTGACGCGGTGTAAGCCCAGGCCAGCTGATAGGCATCTTCCTGCAGATCCTGGCTGTAGGTCGCCGCAGCGGTCGCCGCACCGGTCGCCTCACCGGACGCTGCGCCGGGCACTGCGCCCGGCGCCTCATCGGCAGATTCTTGTGCAGCCTCCACCCGCTCGAGGAATGCCTGCTCCACCTTGGTCAGATTGCCGAAGGTGCGCTGGGCTCCTGCCCGCAGTGCAGCGAAATTCACAGCCTCGCCGCGCAGCACGCTGGCAGCGGCGGTCGCTACGACGGAAAGCGCAACGGCTCGGTTGAATACTTCCTCGGCGGGGCGAAGCAGAATCTCGGCCTCGGAACGCACCGGCGGCAGCGTCGGGGCTACCTGGTAACCCTGGCGCCATAGTGCCCCGCGCACCCGACGCATCCGATCCTCGGAGCCGGGGTGCCGGGGCACGGAGTTAGCCTGCGCCCCGTTCGCCGGGGAGCTGCCGACCAGTGCGGGATCCAGCAGATCTGCACCGCTGGCGTTGCGCACGGTTCCGTCGGCCAGGAAGAACACGGCGTTGGCTTCACGTGCCCAGTCGGCGAACTCGCCCAGGTGGGAAAAGTCGAAGTCATCTTCGCGCTCAAACACGTAGTGGCGGCGTACGCTCCGGATGTGTTGCACTACGGCGAGCACGTAGGAGTTGAAATTGCCGAAGCGTTCCTCCCCCTGCTCGGCCGCGTATCCCGCGAAGCCCGCGAGGTGTTCCAGCAGTTCCAGGGTTTGCTTGTCATCTTCCTCACCAGCGCCGTTGGCTGCAGTCTTCAGGTAAGGCTGCGCGGGCGAATCGAAGCACAATTCGCGGGACGCAATGGCTGGCGCCCCAGCCCCCTGGAAGGGCACGTCTGCTCGGACGGTGGAATAAGCGTTCACATAGATGCTCATGCCTCAATAGCATAGAGTTTCTTTGCCCCACCTGCTGGGACAAGTCGCACATGCGCTTCGCTAGAATACTAGAGTCATGCGCCATACGACTGCCCCTTCGCTCGCGCCCAACGGCACTGCTATTGCCTATATTGTCCGCGACGGTGGCTATCCTTATGCCGTCCAAGCGGAGCTCACCGAGGACGGCGTGGGCAGGGAAAGACCAGTGCAGCTGCCCATCGAAGGCCCGGTCACGCGCGTTTTACACTCCCCGGATGCGCAGTGGATCGCCTGCGAGGTTTCCCCCAAGGGCTCGGAGAAGCTCGAGACCTTTACGGTATCTACGGACCCTGGCGTGCAGGGGGCGTCACCACTAAGAAACACTTTCGATGCCCGCACGCGCCTGGTGGAGTGGGACCGCGACAAGCTAGCGATGGATGCTGTGGCGGCCGACGGCATGACGGAGGCGCGTCTGGTCGACCCGAATACGTCGCGCTACCAGGTGATGGATCGCCGCATCGATGCGCTGCTGGTCGCCGCGGAGGCCGGGTACAGCCTGATGCGCGTCGGCCCGCGCGGCAACCGCGAGCTGCTGCTGGTCACCCCGCAGGGCCGCTGGATGCCGCTGCTGCCGCCAGAGCCCGGCGCCACGACGGAGGATGGGCGGATCCTGCCGATCACGGACAGTCGCTTGGTGATCCTGGTGGTCACCGACCACAGTGCGGATCGCCGTCGCCTGTTGCGCCTGGTGGTGGACATCAACGGCGAGCGCCCGGTGTGCGTCGAGCGCGAGGAAATGATCAGCAACCCCGAGGCCGACGTCGACGAGTTCGCCATTAGTGAGGACCTGTCGACCGCCGCGGTGCTGTGGAACCAGGCGGGCATTTCCAACCTGGAACTGCTGAGCCTCGGCGAGGACCAGCGCGTGCAGGTTCGCCGCACCATCGAGCTGCCGGGCATGGTGGCCGCGGGACTTTCCATCACGGACGACGGCCAGCTGCTGGCTTTGACGGTCGAAGGGCCGAACCTGCCGCCGACGGTGGAGGTGCTGCGCCTGGAATCGGGGCGCGTGGAACCACTAGACCCGGACCGCACCGATCGCCTGGACGAACGCGCCCGCCAGGGAGACGTCCCCGAACTGGTGTATTACACCGCCCGCGACGGCCTGGAGCTTTCCGGTTGGCTGTATCTGCCGGAGAACCCCGCGCCGGACCGCCCCGTGTACGTGCACCTGCACGGAGGCCCAGAAGGCCAGTCCCGCCCCGCCAACCACGACGTGCTTGCCGACATCGTTGCCGCTGGTTACACCGTGTTTACCCCTAACATTCGCGGTAGCAAGGGCAACGGTCGCGCGTTCATCCACGCCGACGATCGTTACGGTCGCTTCGCCGCGATCGACGATGTGGCGGATACTGTTTCTTTTCTTTGTGACGCCGACCTGTGCACCCCCGGGCGCGTATTCCTCGGAGGTCGCAGTTACGGCGGGTTCCTAGCTGTGCTGGCGGCGGCCCGCTACCCCGACATGTTCCTGGGCGTAGTGGATGCGTGCGGCATGACGAGCTTCGAGACGTACTACGAGTCGACGGAGCCGTGGTTGGCCAGTGCTGCCTCCCCCAAGTACGGCTACCCGATGCACGACGCAGAGCTGCTGTGGGAAATCTCCCCGCTGTACAAAGCGGAGCAGATCACCACTCCGGTGCTGTTTATCCACGGGGCGAACGATTCCAACGTGCCGCTGCAGGAATCCAAGCAGCTTTACGACGCGCTGGTGGAGCTGGGGCGCACCCCGGAATTCCTAGAAGTGCCGGGGGAGGGCCACCAGTTTGTGAAGCCGAAGTCGCGGCAGCTGATCGGCGAGCGGGTCCTGGAATTCTTCGCGACGCTGAGTTAGCGCAGACGAAGGCGTAGGCAGGGGCGCAGACAGGGGCGCTGGTAGGGGCACTGGGACGGCAAAGGTTGGAGAAGCGTCCTATCGTGGAAGTTGTTAGATCCCTTCTATGGCGACCTACAAAACACACGCTAAGGAATCCGAGCGAAGAGACTCTGTGAGGAGAGCGACTTTCAATGGCACATCAAAAGCGCCAAATCCCTAATCCTGTTGAAATTTTCGATCTGCTGAAGTTTAAGAAGCCCACCCTGGATTTCAAGGCTCGCCGATTGAGCGACGCACAGACGATCTGGGATCTGCGGGCCATTGCCAAGCGCCGCACCCCGGCGGCCGCCTTCGACTACACCGACGGCGCAGCTGACAACGAGATTTCGATGAACCGCGCACGCCAGGCCTTCCGTGACGTGGAGTTCCACCCGTCGATCCTGAACGACGTATCCAATGTGGACACCACCGCGGAGATTTTCGGCGGCAAGTCCTCCCTTCCGTTCGGCATCGCCCCGACCGGCTTTACCCGCCTGATGCAGACCGAAGGCGAGCTCGCGGGCGCGAGCGCTGCGGGGTCTGCGGGTATTCCGTTCTGCCTGTCCACCCTGGGCACCACCAGTATTGAGGACGTACAAAAGGCCAACCCGAATGGTCGGAACTGGTTCCAGCTATACGTGATGAAGGAGCGCGAGATCTCCTACGGGCTGGTGGAGCGCGCGGCCAAGGCCGGCTTCGATACCCTGCTGTTCACTGTGGATACGCCCGTCGCCGGCAACCGCCTGCGCGATGCCCGCAACGGCTTTTCCATCCCCCCGGAGATCTCCCTGGGCACCGTTGTCAACGCTATCCCGCGCCCCTGGTGGTGGTGGGATTTCCTGACCACCCCACCGCTGGAGTTCGCCTCCCTGACCAGCACCGGCGGCACCGTCGGCGAGCTGCTGGACTCCGCAATGGATCCCTCCATCAAGTTCGAGGACCTGAAGACCATCCGCGAGATGTGGCCGGGCAAGCTGGTCGTCAAGGGTGTGCAGAACCTGCCGGATTCCAAGAAGCTGGCTGACCTGGGCGTGGACGGAATCATCCTGTCCAACCACGGTGGTCGCCAGCTGGATCGCGCTCCGGTGCCTTTCCAGCTGCTGCCCGAGGTTGCCCGCGAAGTCGGCAAGGACCTCGACGTGGCCATGGATACCGGCATCATGAATGGCGCCGACATCGTCGCCGCGATCGCCAAGGGCGCGAAGTTCACCCTCATCGGCCGCGCTTACCTGTACGGCCTGATGGCCGGTGGCGAGGCCGGCGTGGCTCGCGCCATCGAGATTCTGGCCAGCGAGGTGCGCCGCACCATGCGCCTGCTGCAGGTTTCCTCCCTGGACGAGCTCACCCCCGAGCACGTCACCCAGCTGAACACGCTGAACATCAACCGGGTGAATGGCGTGCCCGATGAGGAGCAGAGCCTGTTCAGCTAGTCGCTGAACTTCATGCCCGCGTCGCTGAGTCGACGCACGTAGGGCATGCCCAGACCGGTGGCCGGAGTAAGCACTCCGCCGCCGGTTTTTCCTTGGTACGGGGAGCCCGTCGGCAGTTCGGCGTCACAAAGAACAAGAGTGAGCGCCGCTTCGCTAAGCATCAACGACGTTCCCTTGTACCCCGGGTCAGCGGCCAGGCTGATGGTGTTGGTGTAGGTGGCGCCGGAGGGGCTCACGCCGATGTGCGTGGTGTGGAAGAAGCCTGCGTTGCGCTCGGCTTCGCTGGGGCCCTCGCCGGGCTCCGGAACCCAGCGGGAGAGGAACGTGCGCAGCCTGTCCTGGCTCAGCGCTGCCACCGCCGTGCCCAGCACCGCACCCATCGTGAAGGCCCGCATACGACCCTTGAACCCCTTGCCGGTGTACAGGTATTCGCTGTAGCGCAGCTTGTCGCCGAATTTGTGACCCAGCAGCGCGTGGGAGCGGCGCACAACGCGCGTGTTCGAGCCTGCCATGATGAAAGGCCCTGCCCAGACGTCGTCTTTCGTGCCGCCGATGTCGCTGTCGCGCACTACGCCAAAGTCCGGCTGTTTGCCCAGGTCGGGCTCGTTGTCGCGGTCAGGGGAGAGGGTGTATGGGTCGGCCAGTAGCCGCTTCTTCTCTGGCGCTCCCTTGATGGCGGCGAACTGTTCGCGCATCGAGTCGATGGTGCCGCCCGACAGTCCGCCTTTCATCTTCACGATCATTGTGGCGGTCTCTAGGGTGTCTTTATTTTCGGACGCCCTCTGTCCCAGCAGCAGCATTCCCAGGTCACTTGGCACGGAATCGAAGCCGCACGCGTGAATGATGCGCGCCCCGCTGGCGGTGGCGATGTCGTGGTAGGAGTCCGCGGATTCGCGCATGAAGAGGGGCTCTCCGGCTAGGTCGACGTAATGCGTGCCGTGGGTGGCACATTCGCGGACCAGGGGGAAGCCGTGGCGGTAGTAGGGACCGACGGTGGAGATGACCACGCGGGTATCGCGGACCATCTTCTCCAGGGAGCGATTATCGCTGGAATCGGCGATGACCAGCGGGAATTCCTTGGCCCGGGGGTGCTTGGCAGCCAGCTGCTCGCGCAGGGCCTCCAGCTTGGTCTGGTTTCGGCCGGCGAGAGCGATGCGCACATCGGCTGGGGCGTTGGCGGCCAGGTAGCCGGCGGTCAGCGCGCCGACGAAACCGGTGGCACCCATCAGGGTGATGTCGAAGCTGCGGGAGGGGGAGTTGCTCATGGCTACATTTGTACCGGTTAGATTGGGGGAATGACGTCAGAAAACCAGTTTGCGGGTGTGAACCCACCACTGCACGTAGTGTTCGACCGCCCGGAGATTCCCCCGAACACGGGCAATGCGATCCGCATGTGTGCAGGTTCGGGAGCTTCGCTGCACCTGGCTGGGCCGCTGGCCTTTAAATTTGACGACAAGCATGTGCGCCGGGCGGGGCTGGATTATCACGAGCTGGCAGACGTGCACGTCCATGAGGGGATCGATGAAGCCCTGGATCACGTGACTGATCCGGTACGTGGATCGGGTCGGGTATTCGCCTTTACAGCGCAGACGGGAACCTGGTTTACGGAGGTGGACTATCGGCCGGGTGACGCTCTGCTCTTCGGCCCGGAGCCGACGGGCTTGGCTGACGACGTGTTGGCCGATCCGCGGGTGACGGCGAAGGTGCGCATCCCGATGCTGCCGGGGCGGCGGTCCATGAACCTATCGAACGCGGCGGCGGTGGCGGCCTATGAGGCGTGGCGCCAGTTGGGGTTCGCCGGCGGTGTGTAGCGGGGTGCCGGAAGGGGTGCCACTGCTGTCCGGTGAACTCAAGGTGAAGGTTCGAATAAGAGTACCCTAAAACACCTTTCGGCAAGTTGAGCGGCACCTGTGAAGAGTGTATTCTTGTTCGCATAGGGTGCAAGCTTGAAGGCTTAACCTTCATCTCGCCAAGAAGGAGTGGGTATCCGTTTTTAGGTAAACCTTAACAGGTGGGTCGAAGAACGGATCTAAGGCTGGAAAAGGATAATGGCTCGCGTATTAACCGGTGAAAACCTTAAGTTGGCCGAAGATCGCCAAGGGGCGGCGCTTAGTCGGGCATGTATTTGTCTTCTAACCGTTGCTGCCCTTCTGGGTGCACTCGTGACCATCGTGGGAGCTATTGGAGGAATTAATGTTCCTTCGGCGCAGGCGCAGACTCCAACGGGAAACTGTAAAGAAGAGAAACTGCTGGATACGCAGCTCTACTCACCTCTTTCGGATGCGAGGAATGACGCAGATTTAAAGGAAGTTGCAGTTCCCGACAAGAGCAACGCCAAGATGTTCCGCATTAACATCAAGAGTGGTACGCGGGGTGAGGATCTGCCGCTGACCCGGGTAGAAATTAGCGCTACAAGGTCCTTAAATGGGGATCTAGGTGGGTTCTTTGTTACTAAGAAGGAGACCAGCAACGGGGTTGAATACAACTCGTCTACCACGCCACCGCCCGGAGGCGGTCGGGTCGGCACCAACGGTAAGGCTGTGCAAACCACCGGTATTACGGTGCAAGGTCGTAATAGCGGAGGGAAGGTAAATTCCGTCTCTTTTGACCTTAAAGGTACAGGGACGGGATTCAATACTTGGCCAGGAAATACCCTACGGGTGTTGACGAACGCGCCGACGACAAACGGTAACGATTACTCGGTCAAGGTTTATGGCATTGTGTCCGTGCCGTGTAAGTGTGAGGAGGCGACAACCCGTAAACCTCCCCGAGAGCTCACCCAGGACGAACTCAATAAGGGCACGGCTGTTTACGTGTCGGCCACGCAGAATGGTGGTCAGGCGGGAAACACGAGCACACAGCTCAACCTGCAGATCGAGGGTAGCAGTACTTTTACCCGCATCGGCAAGCCTTCCAACTGGGTGTACAACGCGCTGTCCTACAACACAAAGGACAACTGGATCTACGCCATAAGCCAGAAGAACCACAATTCGAGCCTCCAGGAATGCCACCCCGCGGGCCATCTTCTGCAGATCAATCCGGTCACGGGTGAGGTGTACGACCTCGGGCTGATCAAGAATGCTCAGGGCGCGACCCTTTTTCAAAAGGCGACCAGCGGAAATCCAAACGACCTGGATCAAATCAACACCGGCACCTTTGACCTACGTGGATCGAACGAAGTGATGTGGGTGGGCAACACCTCAACATCTGGTAGCCGACAGCTGTATAAGATTCCCCTGCCAGCGGTAGGTGCGAAGGATCCACGTGGCGAGATTGCCCGCGATCGATACAACGTACCTTTCCAAGCTGGAGCAGAGGATCATGTTGTTCTCCCCAGTGCCCCACAGTACCTCTGGGGTCTGGTGAGTCCCGCCCGCATGCAGCAAGACGGGGCGAACCCAAAGACACACGTCATGTTTGAGCGCATCAACATGGATACAGGAGAACGGAAGACGTGGACTATCCCCGCGGATCAGCTTCAAGACCCGTCTGGTAATACAGCGATCCCGGAGAAGGTCTGGGGTAAGGCCTGGTTGTACGGCAACGGCAACCTCGGCTTTGGTACTGGAGGAAGTACTGCCGATCAGGGGGGCATGCAGATTAGGGTTTTCGACCCAACCGGAGAGCATCCGAGCTTTCAGCTGGTCTCTCGGCTGTCGAAACTTCCTGCTTCCTACAACACCGATGCAACGAGTAACCCCGGGGTGCAGATCCCCTCGGATCTTAAGGCAAAGAAAACTACTTTGGAGCCAAGAGACCCCCGACTGAAACAGGTCTATGATGCCGGCTTGCCCAGGGACAAGAAGTATTGGGCGCTGGAGGTTGAGAACATCGGAAAAGGTGCTTCGTCAGGTTTCACCTTGTACGACATTCTGCCGGCAACCTACGAAGGCCTTGTGGAATACGACCAGGTTATCTACGAAGGGTACGACGGTGGGAATGTCCACACTCAAGCTGCCACGACTAACCCCCAAACCGGCGAGATAACAAAAACCTACTTCTTTGGTCCCATGCCTGCCGGCGGTAAGGCGACCGTCATTATTGGCGCGACGTTGAAGTCCGGTGCGGAATGTCGTCCGAACACGGCGCATGTGATTAACCATGACAAAGACGAAGATCCGACGAACGCTACTGCCTACGATTCCTGTCCCGGTGCATTGAGCAAGACTGCCATCGACACCAACGGTGACGGAAAGGTTGGCTTCGACGACATTGACTCCGATACGGATGGCCAAGGCAACGTTACGTACACTGCCGCCTATGACGTGACGGTTAAGAGCTTTGATGACCTTAACGAATACGTTTACCCGGTGCCCACCGATACCCCGAAACTGCCCAAGGGGGCGAAGCTCACCGGTGCGGAGGTGTACTTCACTGATGAATACACGTCCAAGGACAAGCAACCAGGAAGCACGCCTTCGTGCGTGGTAAAGCCCGACGTGCTGCAAACGGGAAGCTTCCGGCTAGGCAACTGTGACCGAGTACGTTCCGAGGACTCCCCAGAAATGTGGGAAAAGCGCACCATCGACGCAGTTGGACGGCAGGCTACCAAGAATGGCGACGGCACTCATCGGTACCGAGTCAAACTGAAGTTCACCCTTGATAAGGCAGAATACGATAAAGCTCGAACTGAATCGGCCGGAGGCGGAGAAGGTGGCGTCACACCCGGTGACGGTGCGGGCACACCAGCGTGCAGTGCAGAGCGCGGCGGCTTCGCCAATAGCGTGAAGATGGGCGACCTCGAAGACGAGGGTTGCTATCCCGGACCCGATAAGACCCGTTTCTATCTATGGAAGGTCGATTCGGACTCCGCAGGAAACATCACGACTATCCCCGCGCGCGACGGCGATAAATACGGGGCGCAGTTCGCGATCTACGACCAAGACCCCACGGGGCCGGCGGCGAACAAAATTGCCGACCTCAAGGTCACAGAGGATGGAAAGTACCTCTGGACTGAGCTGGACTACGGAACCTACTTCTTGTTGGAGACGAAGTCGCCGGACGGCTATCAACTCTTGCCTACCCCGGTGAAAATCAGCATCAAACGAGATGCCAACGGCAAGACGATCGTGGAGTCGGACCAGCAGAACGCACTGTTTGCTGCGTCTAAGCCGAGTGACCTGCCACAGGACTATCCAGATGGTGCATGGCTGCAGGTGGCCAATGTGCACCAAGGCGTGATGCCAAAGACCGGTGGCGACGGTGTGATGCTCCCCATTCTCGCGGGGCTTCTCATCGCAGCCACAGGAGCCATGGGCATACGCCGACGACTGAACTAACCCTGACGTGCACAACTTCTAAAGAGGAGAACAATGTTTCAACCCAGTACCCCAGGCCGGTGCCGAGATGGACCCGGGTGGGCACGATGACCTGAAGCCAAGAAACCACATTGCTCACACAAGGATCCGTTACGACGGCGCGCAGTGTTCACCGCAAGTAGCTCGCCACGAGTATTGCCAACCATGTGCCCTCGACCACTCGGATCAACTTCCACTACTCATTCACTTGTAAGAAAGAAGGACTTTCATGTCTAACGCAACTGTCGGCAAGCGCGTAGGCGCGCTGTCCGCTGCATTCGCTATCGCACTGGCTGCCGGCACCGTCGGCGCCGAAGTAGTCTACGAGGCCCCGACCGCACAGGCGCAGGCCGTCAGCACCATCGACAACGACCAGCAACTTTCCCTTACCCTGCACAAGCGCATCGGCGCTGAGGGCGAGCAGGGCGACGGAACCGAGATTAAGAACCCTTCTGGTGAACCAGCCAAGGGCGTCAAGTACAAGATTGAGCTGGTTCAGCCACTGAACAACAGCGGCGACTGGGCAAAGGCACGCGAGATTACCAACCCTTCCGAAGCTAAGGCCTGGACAGGCGTCGGTGCGTACTCCAAGGAAGGCGAAACCGGCGAAGATGGCACCCTGAAGTTCGAGGAATTGCCAAAGGGCCTCTACAAGGTCACCGAAACCGAAGTCCCGGCTAATTCGGGTCTGGTGCCCGGCGCACCGTTCCTGGTATATGTGCCGATGACCAACTCGGAGGGCAAGGGCTGGATCTATGACGTTCACGCGTACCCGAAGAACTCCAAGGTGACAATCACCAAGGAAGTTGAGGACCAGAACGCACAGGCAGGCCAGGACTACAAGTACACGATCACCACGGGCGTTCCGGCTGTTGCTAAGAATTCCACGCTGGAGAAGTACATCGTCAAGGATGAGCTTGATCCGAAACTGGAGGCTAAAAACGCTACTGTCGAAGTGAAGTACGGAGAGTCCGCTGACAAGGCTCAAGCATTGGTGGCAGACACCGACTACAAGTTGGTAAAGGAAGGCCAGGAGATCAGGGTCGAATTCACCGAAACTGGCCGCAACAAGCTGAAGTCCACCGACCTCGTGTTCACCACCATCACGACCAAGACCAACGGCTTCATCCAGCACGTTCCCAACGACGCAACGCTGATCACCAATAACGGCTCTTCCGAACACGACACAGAGAAGACGTCGGATAAGGTTCACACCTACTGGGGCAAGGTCACCATCAACAAGACCGACGGCAACGATAAGAACAAGAAGCTGCAGGGTGCAGAGTTCCAGTTGGTGCAGTGTGTCGACGAAGGTAAAGGGGCCTGGAAGCAGAAGGAAGGTACCGATCCTCTGAATGTCCAGGGCCAGAACAAGTGGACCACCAACGAGCAGGGCACTGTCACCATCGAGGGCGTGCACGTTACCGACTTCGCCAACAACCAGGCCGACTCGGAGACCAACTACTGCTTGCAGGAGACCAAGGCACCTGAAGGCTACGTGATCAACGATGCACTTGAGCACTTCGAGCTGAAGAAGGGCGAGGTGGACGAAAACGGTGCGCCGACCGCCGACATCAAGTACACCGCCAACATCAAGAACTACACCGACGAAAACCACCTGCCGAACACCGGTGGCGCAGGCTTCTGGGCCATTGTTCTGGCTGGTTTGGCGATTATCGGTGGCGGTTTCTACGCAGCTCGCCGAAGCACCCAGCAGTAGGGGCTAGGCAGTTCGAACGGGAAAGCAACGGACATGACAAGCACAATTGGTAAGCATCGAAAGAGCGCACCGCGATCGCTCTTTCGTCGCACCTTCCTCCCCATCCTTTTAGTGGTGGTGGGGTTGCTTGTCATGCTTTATCCCGTTTACGCCACGCAGTGGAACAACCACCAGCAACAAAAGATCGCGGAAAAATACGAACAAGACTTGAAGGAAACGGATCCTCAAGTCCTTAGCCGAGCGGTAGAGGAAGCCCGCAGGTATAACACGACGCACAAGGACGGACCGATCCTGGATCCGTGGCTGGCTCGCGTCAGCGAGGATAACCCCGCATACGAAGAGTATCTTTCCCAGCTATCTGGCCAGAGCGCCATGAGTCAGGTGGTTATCCCGTCCATCGAATCGCGCCTACCCGTTTACCACGGGACCTCCGACGAGGTTCTGCAAAAAGGTCTTGGGCACCTCTATGGATCCTCCTTACCTGTAGGCGGGAAGGGAACTCACGCGGTTATTACAGGCCATACAGGCCTGTCCAACGCCACGCTGTGGGATAACCTCGTGGATGTGCGGAAGGGCGATGCGGTTTACGTATCCACCTTCGGCGAGAAGATGAAGTACGAGGTGTACGACACAGAGGTTGTCTTGCCGGAAGAGGTTGACAGCCTCAAGACCCGGCCGGAAGAGGACCTACTGACCCTCATCACTTGCACCCCCTACGGCGTGAATACCCACCGGCTCCTGGTGCATGCACACCGCGTTCCAATGGATGAGGACGAAGGCAACGTGTTCGATGATCGCGGCAAGCTGATGCAGTGGTGGATGTGGCTACTGCTCGCCGCCGCAGTGTTGATCATCGCACTGATTACTTGGTGGTTCCTTCGCGAGCGGAAGAAGCAGAAAGCCAGACAATCCGAACAGGTAGTAGTAGGCGAAGAAGAAATGGAAGAGGAATAAGCCGTGAACCTCATGAACACCGCGTCACAGGTACGGTGGGCGCCGGTGCACCGTGCCGGGCTGCGCCGCTCCGTGTTCGGTTTGGGCGCAGTCGTGGCTCTGGCCGGCACTCCGTTCGTTGGCCCCACCCCTGTTGTGCCGCAGGCTAACGCGAAGCAGCACACGATCACAGGCCAGGTCGAAGGCCTGGATGTGAAGTTTATTGATGCTACCCGTCTCGGTACTCTCACGGTGGTGAAAAGCGAACCAAATTGGTGGGACGACCGAGGGGGCAAGAAACCCTTTGGGCCTATCGACAACATTCGCTTCACAGCGCAGCGTGTCCAGGGGATTGACCTCACTACCGAGAAGGGGATGAATCAGGCGAAGCGGCTCTCGGTAGCCGATGCTCGTCGGCAGGGGTTCGATAGAACCTTTGAGGCGTACACAGATAGTTCCGGTAAGGCAGTGTTCACCGGCCTCCCGGTCGGCTTGTACTTGGTCACGGAATACGAGGGCGCGGATCCTACTAAGGAATACCGCCAGTCCAGTCCTTTCCTCATCACGATCCCTATCGGAGAAACCGGCAGCTGGAACTACAACGTGACGGTGAATACGAAGCCGAAGCCGGAGGACAATCCAGGAACGCCGCCAGATAAGCCAGGAACGCCGCCGGACAATCCAGGAACGCCTCC
>NZ_KV799281.1:275928-294944 GCF_001809885.1 Corynebacterium sp. HMSC058E07 | reverse complement strand
GGAACGCCTCCGGATAAGCCCGGAACGCCGCCCGATAAACCAAGCACTCCAGGTACCCCGCCGCCGGAGCACCCGGATACTCCAGCACCGCCAAATAGCCCAGGCGGTGGTCATGAAGGCGGCGAGTCTTCAAGCATCATCGATCGACTGGCGCAAACCGGAGCGCATCTGTGGTGGGTGGCGCTTATCGGAGCCATGCTCGTTGTTGTGGGTGCATTTACCTTGCTTCGCCGCCGACGTGATCTGGCTGAATCACAGGAGAAATAAAGTAACTGTGGGAACATTCCCACCGTGCAGATTCTTCTATAAGTATGGAAGAAAAACCTCATCCCGCCCCGCGGCATAGTCCCAACGTGCGGCGGTTTTTCATGCTCTTGGCCATGTTCGCCCTAATGCCCAGAATCCCCAGCCAAAGCGCCCGCCGTCTGACAGGATCTGTAGCATGACGTACCCTCCCTACGACCCTCCTGCCCCGATGCCCGTCTACGGTTACGCCCCGCCGCAGCAAACTGGTCAAGACTCTCGCTTCATGCCTCTGCTCATCGGCTGGCTTGCTGCCTTCCTTATGCCGATTGTGTATTGCATCCTGCGCTTCGTGTTTTATGGCAAGGACTGGGTGGGGATACTTCTAATCGCCGGCGCGGTCGGCCCGCTCTTCTTCGGCATTCAGTGCCTCCTCAATTTCGTGGCGCTCGCGATCCCGAAGTGGTGCAATGATTCCCTCGCTATCTTCTGGGGTGGCATGCTCGTATGGTGGGGCGGCGGTGCGGCTTTCGCAGTGGTGCCGGGGTGGGAGTTCCGCGAGGAAATCCGGGAGTACGGAGAGAAAGCTTGGCCCACCGGGGGACCTGACGACTGGGATGTAGCGACCACGGAAGATGGGCAGCGCTACATCGAAATCCTCGATACCTGGCTGGATACCGAAACGACTTTGCAGCATACTCTCACAATCCCCACCTTGGTCGCGCTGGCTGGAATCGCCATCGTCGTCATTGGCGTGGTCGTGGCCGCCATGAAACCTGCT
The DNA here is from genome assembly GCF_001809885.1 of Corynebacterium sp. HMSC058E07. NCBI lineage: Bacteria > Bacillati > Actinomycetota > Actinomycetes > Mycobacteriales > Corynebacteriaceae > Corynebacterium > Corynebacterium sp. HMSC058E07. Next base: position 293,920 of record NZ_KV799281.1, on the reverse strand, counting down.
CGTCCAACTGTCGCCCAGGCGCCGCACTGGCCGGGTAGGCCCTACTAGTTTCGTGCACTAGTTGCTCTCTTAGCCATGACGCCACCTCGATCCCGTCGCGCCCGCGTGGAATAATGGGGCTCATGGCAGCTACTAAATTGGATGGAAAGCTCTACCGCGACGAGATCTTCGCCGACCTGGAACAGCGCGTCGCCGCGCTGAAGGAAAAGGGTGTGACTCCCGGCCTGGCCACCGTGCTGGTGGGCGACGACCCGGCCAGCCACTCCTATGTGCGCATGAAGCACAAGGACTGCGAGCAGATCGGCGTGAACTCCATCCGCAGGGACCTCCCGGCGGACGTTTCCCAGGAAGAGCTGAACGCCGTCATCGACGAGCTGAACGCGGACGATGCCTGCACCGGCTACATTGTGCAGCTGCCGCTGCCGAAGCACCTGGATGAAAATGCTGTGCTGGAGCGCATCGATCCGGACAAGGACGCCGATGGCCTGCACCCGGTAAACCTGGGCAAGCTGGTGCTGAACGAGCCCGCCCCGCTGCCCTGTACCCCTAACGGTGCGATCCACCTGCTCCGCCGCTTCGGGGTGGAGCTGAACGGCGCGAAGGTCGTAGTCGTCGGCCGCGGAGTGACCGTCGGCCGCCCGATCGGCCTGATGCTCACCCGTCGCAGCGAGAACTCCACCGTCACCCTCTGCCACACCGGCACCAAGGATTTGGTCGCAGAGACGAAGGCAGCCGACGTGATCGTCGCCGCCGCCGGCGTGCCGCACATGATCACCGCCGACATGGTGAAGCCGGGCGCGGCGATCCTGGACGTGGGAGTTTCCCGCGGCGAGGACGACAAGCTGAAGGGCGACGTACACCCCGACGTGTGGGACGTCGCCGGCGCTGTTTCTCCGAATCCTGGGGGAGTGGGCCCGCTGACCCGCGCCTTCCTGGTGCGCAACGTCGTCGAGCGCGCGGAGAACCTGCTGCGTGACTAACGGCAAACCAGGGGGCGAGCCCTCGCGAGCTCGCCCCGCCCGCATTGGCGATGCCCGCCAGCGGTTGCTCGATAACCCCCACGACCGGCACAACGCTCCGTCGCGGCTGTCCCGCCCCATCCAGTGGGCACTGCTGGGATTATTCGGGCTGATGCTGCTGGCTGTGGTGGCGTTGTTGCTGGTGGACAGGTGGCGTCGAGCTAGCGTGATGCTGGGCGGCGCGATGGTCTACCTGGCCGTGCTACGTCTACTCCTGGATTCCCGGGTGCTGGGCGTGCTGGCGGTGCGATCGCGCAAGTTCGACACGGCCTTCACTGCCGCCATCGGCTTGGGCATACTGTGGATCGCCGTGAGCGTCGATCCGCTGACAACCTAAGTCAGCGCACGACCGGCACCAACCCAGCGCCCTACTGCTCCTCACCTTCGGCGATGATCTCCGCCTTCGCCAGGAACTTCACCAACACTTGCCCCATCTGGCGCGACTCGATCAGGAACCCGTCGTGGCCGGTCGGTGAGGTAATCTTCGACATCCCGATGAAGTCGCCTAGGTTGCGCGACAGGTGCTCCTGCTGGTGCAGCGGATACAGAATGTCGGTATCCACACCCACCACCATCGTCGGCACCTGGCACGACCCCAGGGCGGCGTTCATACCACCGCGCCCCCGGCCCACGTCGTGCCTGTTCAACGCGTCCGTCAGCACCACATAACTGCCCGCGTCGAACCGCGCGACCAGCTTCTCGGCCTGGCGGTCCAGGTAGCTTTCCACCGCGAAGCGCTGTTGCGGATCCCGGTACGCACCATAGGGGTTCTCGCCGCGCTGCGGATCCACTCCAAAGCGCTCATCGACCTCCAGCTCGCCGCGGTACGTCAGATGCGCGATGCGGCGGGCTTGGCCCAGCCCGTGCGAAGGAACTTCGCCCTTGTCGTAGTAGTCGCCGCCATGCCACGCCGGGTCTGCTTCAATAAAACGAATCTGGCTGGACTGCAGCCCAATCTGCCACGCGGACGCACGCGCGCTCACCGCGATCGGCAGCGCCGCCGAGATTATCTCCGGGTACATGAGCGTCCACTCCAGCACCCGCGCCCCGCCCATCGACGCGCCGATCAGGGCATGGATCTTTGTGACGCCCACACGCTCCAACAACTGCCGTTCCGCCGTAACCATGTCACGAATCGACAGGCCAGGGAATCGAGAGCCCCACGCCTTGCCGTCGGGGTGCGGCGAACTGGGGCCGGTGGACCCCTGGCAGCCACCCAGCACATTGGCGCATAGCACCAGGTAACGGGTGGTATCGATCGGCTTGTTGGGACCCACCATATCCGCCCACCAGTCGGCGGCGTTTCCATCGCCGGTGAGGGCATGTTCGATCAACACGACCGGCCGTTCCTCCGGGGATAGTCCCGGTTCGGGACCTGCGGAGAACTCCGCGTAGTCCGCGTCGCCCTGCGGAGAGTCGTAGAACGCGAAGAGGCGGAGTTCGGCGTCGAAAATAGTCACACCCGACTCCGTGACCACATCGCCGATAGGGACCGTGTGCGACGCGCCAGAAGCGGGGAGGAACTCGGGGTTCATGCGTGACTGTCTAGATCGCTCGAATTGCCTAGATAGCCTCGAAGCCGCGCTTGAGATCATCGATGATGTCGGCGATGTCCTCAATGCCCACGGACAGACGGACCGTTGCGTGGGAAACACCTGCGCGCGCGAGGCCCGCCGCATCGGACTGAGAGTGCGTGGTGGTGGCCGGGTGAACCACCAGGGAGCGCACATCGCCGACATTCGCCAGGTCAGAGTGCAGCTGTAGAGCATCGATGAAGGCCCAGGCCTTCGCCTTTGCATCCTCCGAGTTCGGGTCGTCGACCTTCAGATCGAAGCTTAAGACAGAGCCGGTGTATTCCAAGCCCAGCTCCTCCTTGACCTTGAACCACGGGGAGTTTGGCAGACCCGCGTAGTTCACGGTAGCCACCTGCGGCTGCTCGGCCAGGAACTCCGCCACGGCCTTCGCGTTCTCGTTGTGCTTGGCGATGCGCAGAGTCAGCGTATCCAAGCCTTGGGCCACAACCCATGCGTTGAAGGCGGAGAGGGAGGCGCCCGTGTCGCGGATGATGCCGGCGCGGAGCTTCATGCCGAATGCTGCCGGGGCCAGATCCACGTACTTCAGGCCGTGGTAAGCCGGGTCCGGGTTGACGAAGCCGGGGAAGACAGGCTGGCCGTCGCGTTCGACGGACCAGTCGAAGGAACCGCCGTCGACGATGATGCCGCCCAGGCCAGAGCCGTTGCCCGTGTAGAACTTGGTCAGGGATGCGACTACGATGTCCGCGCCCAGCTCCAACGGCCGGACAAGGGCTGCGGTGGCTAGGGTGTTATCCACGATCAGTGGCACCTGGTTTTCGTGGGCTACGTTGGCAACGACCGGAATGTTCAGTACGTCTGCCTGCGGGTTTGCGAAAGTCTCCGCGAAGAAGGCCTTGGTGTTCGGGCGGACGGCGGCCTGCCAGGACTCCGGGTTGTCAGGGTTTTCCACGAAGGTCGTTTCGATGCCCAGCTTCGGCAGGGTGTGCTGCAGCAGGGTCTCGGTGCCGCCGTACAGGCGCGGGGAGGCGACGATGTGGTCGCCGGCGTTTGCCAGGTTGAGGATTGCGGCGGTCTCGGCGGCCATGCCGGAGGCGAAAGCGACTGCGTGAACGCCGCCTTCCAGGGAGTTCAGGCGATTTTCCAGCGCCTCGACTGTGGGGTTGGTTAGGCGGGAGTAGATGGGGCCCAGGTCTTCCAGGTGGAAGCGCTGTTTGGCGTGCTCTGCGTCGTTGAAAACGTAGCTGGAGGTGAAGTGGATCGGCAGGTTGCGAGCGCCGGTATCGCCGACGGGCTGGCCCGCGTGAATCTGGCGGGTGGCGAAGCCCCACTTCTCGGCGTTGTCGTTGTTGTACTTCGGCATGGGTGTGTTCCTCTGGGGTGTTACTTGGCTTTGTTGTTTGGCTTTGTTGTTTAACGACGATAGACCCACGCGCGCTAAAAGTAAACCGCTCTGTCTACTTTTTTCTTAGCGACGCCGCAAAGTACCAGCTAAACGCATATATGCGCCCCGTAAATTACCTATACCGCTTGGTCTAGAACTGCGCTTTTTCTGCCTGCTATGTTGCTGCTGAGCTCCGCGGCTCTACTGGGGTGTGGTGCTCTTATGGGGAGCGCCTCTTCTTGGGTGAAATGTCGGAAAAGTTGCAAAACGTTACTGGTGACAATATTCATTAGTGTAAATGCGCTGGTCACAGGGCTGCGCGACCGAGCCTCGTTTTTGGCCACGAGACGTTTGGCAACTTTTCCGACATTCAAGGCGCTATGGGATGCTGGTGGCGCCCCCGTCGCCCAAGGTTCTGCAAGTTTTCCGACACATAAAGGCTTGTTTGCTGGTGAAATGTCGCTAGAACGGGAATGCGTTATCGGCATCCGTTTGCAAATCTGTAAAACCGCTGGTCAAAGAGTTGGCACTGGGATTGCAAATTCTGAAGGCGCGACAGACTCCCGTTCTAACGACATGTGCGGTGGGAGAGGTAGAAATTGCGAGGCAGGCGTGGGGCTAGTGGGGTCGGTGGGGCTAGTGGGGCTAGTGAGGCGGGCGTGGGGCTGGTGAGGCGGGCGTGGGGCTGGTGAGGCGGGCGTGGGGATAGTGGGGCTAGTGGGACGAGCGTGGGGCTAGTGGGGAGGATGAAGCGGTGGTGAGGGCGCACGTAGGCACAAGAAAACCCCAGCGCCAGCAGTAAAATGCCAGCGCCGGGGTTATTGCGGGCCGGGACCCAGCGAGCTCAGCCGCTACTTGTTAGCGTTCAGGCTGTCGATGATCTCGTTGAACGTCGAAGACGGACGCATCACAGCGGAAGTCTTCACATCATCCGGCCAGTAGTAGCCACCCAGGTCCACCTCGTGGCCCTGAACATCCAGCAGCTCCTGGGAGATCTTCTCCTCGTTGGCCTCGAGGGCGTCAGCAACAGGCTTAAAGACCTCCGCCAGCTCGGCATCGCGCGTCTGGTCAGCCAGCTCGCGAGCCCAGAACTTCGCCAGGTAGAAGTGCGAACCGCGGTTGTCGATCTCGCCGACCTTGCGGGACGGGGACTTGGACTCGTTCAGCACGGCCTCGGTCGCAGCATCCAGAGCATCGCCCAGGATCGGAGTGCGCGGGTTGTTGTCAGTCTCCTGCAGCTTTCGCAGAGACTCCGCCAGCGCCAGGAACTCACCCAGGGAATCCCAACGCAGGTGGTTTTCCTCCAGCAGCTGCGCCACGTGCTTCGGCGCGGAACCGCCCGCACCAGTCTCGAACAGGCCACCGCCGGCGATCAGCGGCACGACGGACAGCATCTTCGCGGAGGTGCCCAGCTCCATGATCGGGAACAGGTCCGTCAGGTAATCGCGCAGCACGTTACCGGTGACGGAAATCGTATCCTCACCAGCGCGGATGCGGTCGATGGATAGCTGCATGGCCTCCTCCGGAGGCAGAATGCGGATATCCAGACCCTCAGTGTCGTGATCCTTCAGGTAGGTCTCCACCTGCTTCTGCACGTTCACGTCGTGGCCACGCTTCGGATCCAGCCAGAACACAGCCGGCGCGCCGGTGGCGCGGGCGCGGGTCACGGCCAGCTTCACCCAGTCCTGCAGCGGAATGTCCTTGGTCTGGCATGCGCGCCAGATGTCGCCCTCGGCAACCTCGTGCTCCATCAGCACATCACCAGCGCCATTCAGCACCTGCACACGACCCTCGGCCTCAATGCGGAAGGTCTTGTCGTGCGAACCGTACTCCTCGGCCTTCTGAGCCATCAGGCCAACGTTCGGAACAGTGCCCATCGTGGTCGGGTCGAAGGCACCGTTCTTGCGGCAGTCATCAATAACTACCTGGTAGATGCCCGCGTAGGAGGAATCCGGCAGAACCGCCAGCGTATCCTGCGTTTCGTCGTTCTTGTTCCACATCTGGCCGGAGGTGCGGATCATCGCCGGCATGGAAGCATCCACGATCACGTCGGAAGGCACGTGCAGGTTGGTGATGCCCTTGTCGGAGTTCACCATCGCCAGGTCTGGGCCGTCCGCCAGAGCCTTATCGAAGGCCTCGCGGATCTCTGCGGCACCTTCGACCTCGCCAGCGTCCAGCGCATCCAGGATCGCGCCCAGACCGTTCTCGCCGTTCAGACCAGCGGGCAGCAGCTTGTCGCCGTACTGCTCAAACACCTCGGCAAAGTAGGCGCGCACGGCGTGGCCGAACATGATCGGGTCGGAGACCTTCATCATCGTGGCCTTCAGGTGTACGGAAAACAGCACACCCTCCGCCTTAGCGCGAGCCACCTGAGCCCGGAAGAAGGTGCTGAGGGCGTCGGCACGCATCACGGTGGCGTCAATAATCTCCTTGTCCAGAACCGGCAAGGATTCCTTCAACACCTGCGTCTCACCGTTCGGCTTGACCAGCTGGATGCGCAGCGTGTCGTCACCGTCGATGATGACGGACTTCTCGTTGTGACGGAAGTCGTCTGCCTCCATCGTGGCGACATTCGTCTTGGACTCCGGCGACCACTTGCCCATGCTGTGCGGGTGCTTGCGTGCGAAGCTCTTCACAGCCTTCGGCGCGCGACGGTCAGAGTTGCCCTGGCGCAGAACCGGGTTAACGGCCGAACCCTTCACAGAGTCGTAGCGAGCCTGTGCATCGCGCTCCTCGTCGGTCTGCGGCTCCGCGGGGTAATCCGGCAGGTCGTAGCCGGCCTTCTGCAGTTCCGCGATGGCGGCCTTCAGTTGCGGGATGGATGCCGAGATGTTCGGCAGCTTGATGATGTTCGCATCTGGGGTTTCGGCCAATTCGCCGAGCTCTGCCAGGGCATCGTCCACCTTCTGCTCCGCCGGCAGCACGTCGGAAAACGCGGCCAGGATGCGGGCGGCCAGCGAGATATCGCGGGTTTCCACCTCCACTCCAGAGGTCGAAGCAAAAGCCTCCACAATTGGCTTCAAGGAATAAGTCGCCAAGAGCGGGGCTTCGTCGGTGCGGGTGTAGATGATCTTTGCCATGTGGCGTTCGTCTCCCAGCCTCTAGTTAGTCAGTTGATCTTTTAGTGGTTTACGATCCAAGAATACGGCAAATAGCGAACCCGTGAATGTTACGGGGTTATTGGCCACCGTGCGGCCGGTTTGTGTTTAAAGCTAGAAAATTTTTTTTACGCCTACCCGCCGCACTTTCGCGACCTATCCGTCGCGCTTCCAGCCGCCCGTCAGCCCCGCCCAATCAACCCCGACCAATCGTCCCCGACCAATCAACCCACGAAAGCGAGCGATGCCCGTGAGTCAGACCCGACTGACCAAGCTTCCAACCCGGCGCCCCGTCCCGCGCCAGACAGAAATCTCCACCCGCCACCGCTACATCGCTATGGTCGCTATGGCCCTGGGCGGTTTCGGCATTGGCACTACGGAGTTCGTGGCGATGGGACTGCTGAACCTCATCGCGGAGGATTTTGCGATCTCCGAAGACCAGGCAGGCCACGTGATCTCCGCCTACGCGCTGGGTGTGGTTATCGGCGCCCCGTTGATCACTACGCTGACCGGTTCCATTCCGCGCAGGCGGTTGGCGCTGATTCTCACCGCCGCGTTCATCATCGGCAACGGCCTGAGCGTGTTCGCGCATTCCTACTGGTTGCTTATGCTGTCCCGCTTCATCGCGGGCTTCCCACACGGCGCGTACTTCTCTGTCACGGCGCTGATTGCCGCCTCGATGGCGCCTAACGGCAAGCGCGGTAAGGCAGTGGCGTTGACGGGCATGGGGCTGTCCATCGCCACGGTCATCGGCGTGCCGGTGGCTCAGTGGTTGGGCTCTACGTTCGGGTGGAATGCGGCCTTCGCGATGGTTGCGGTCATCGGTATGGTCACCTTCGTCGCTCTGTGGTTCACGGTGCCGCACATGACGTTGATGCCGCGCACGAAGCCGATCACGGAGCTCGGCGCACTGGTGAACTCGCAGGTGCTGATGACCCTCGCCGTGGGCACCGTTGGCTTCGGCGGCATGTTTGCGGTCTACACCTATATCTCTTGGACTTTGACGGAGAATGCGGGCTTCAACGGCGACCTTATCTGGATTCCGCTGATGGTCTACGGCGTGGGCATGGTCATAGGCACGTATATCGGCGGAGTGCTGGCCGACCGCAACCTGGAGTATGCGATCCTGGGCACCCTGCTTTCGCTGGTCGTGGTGCTTTCTTCCTTCTACTTCCTGTCCCACAACGCCGTGGCGGGCATCATTAACTTCGGTGTGATCGGCCTGCTGGGTTCCACCCTGGTGCCGAACCTGCAGACCCGTCTTATGGACGTTGCCGGCGACGCCCAGACCCTCGCCGCGGCTCTGAACCACTCTGCGCTGAATATGGCCAATGCGGCGGGTGCGGCGGTCGGCGGCGCGGTTATCGCTGCTGGTTACGGTTATTCCACCCCTGCGCTCGCCGGTGCGGCGATGGCTGCGTGCGGCGCGTTGCTGTGGGTTCCTGCCTATTATTTACGACGCCGTCAGCTTGCGGCCGCCCGCGCGTGAAGTCGGACACTCGAAGGTAAATCGGGCTTAGTAGGGTAGTGCGCATGAAGTCTTTGACCATTGCGACGGTGAACGTCAACGGTATTCGTGCCGCGGCGAAGGTACGGCACGAGGGTAATCGGGGGATCCTGCCCTGGCTGGAGGCCACCCCTGCGGACGTGGTGTTAATGCAGGAAGTGCGCGCCGACGAAAAGCAAACCCGCACTGCCCTGGAGCCCGTGCTGGGGGAGTGGCACCTGGCGCAGGCGCCGGCCGCCGCCAAGGGACGGGCGGGCGTGGCCATCCTGTCGCGTTTGCCCCTGCGGGACGTGCAGATCGGCTTTGGTGGAAGCGCTGGCGCGGAAGAGTTCGCGGACTCCGGCCGCTACATTGAGGCCACGGTGGATGCCGGGGATCAGCCGGTGCGCGTGGCCTCACTGTATCTGCCCAGCGGTGCGGCGGGGACGGAAAAGCAGGACGAGAAATACCGCTTCCTGGATTCCTTCGGCGAGTACCTGCAAGCGCGCGCTGCACAGGCTGAACAGTCCGAACTGTCTGAGTTAATTATCGGCGGGGATTGGAACATCTGCCACCGCCGCGAGGACCTGAAGAATTGGAAAACCAACCGTAAGAAGTCCGGCTTCCTGCCGGACGAGCGGGCCTTTATGGACTCGCTGCTGGGAACCTTCCCGGATGCGGCGACCCAGGTTTCCGACGATCAGGATGCCGGACGCAACGGCAACCCGGCCGGGGTGGCTGGCGATTTCTTCGGCGCAGTGGAATACGCGCCGGGCGTAGCCGCACAGGCCCGACTGGCCACCGGCGCCGCCGCGGAGCCGCACTACTTCGACGTGATGCGCCGCGTACTGCCCGACCAGGCCGGGCCGTATTCCTGGTGGACCTACCGCGGTCAGGCCTTTGACACCGACGCAGGTTGGCGTATCGACCTGCAGGTGGCAACAAAGGGGATGCTCGACCGGGCGCTGCGCGCGAACAAGGTGTGGGTCGACAAGGCCGCGGCCTATGACCAGCGCTGGTCGGATCACTCGCCAGTGCTGGTGGAGTACGCATGTTAACCGTCCTCTACGTCCTGGGGCTTACCGCCGAGTCGATGACGGCGGCGTTGGCTGCGGGACGGCAGCGGATGGACATGTTCGGCGTCATGCTCATCGCCGCCGTGACCGCCTTCGGTGGCGGCACGGTGCGTGACATGCTGTTCGGCCACTACCCATTGCGCTGGGTGGACGAGCCAATCTTTTTGGCGATCGTGCTCGTTGCAGCGTTGGTAACCGTGTTGGCGAGCTTCCTGATGGACTACTTCCGCACCATCTTCCTGGTGCTGGATGCGGTGGGTCTATCCACCTTCGCCCTGCTCGGCGCGCAGGTGGCGTTGGAGATGGGGCATAGCCCACTGATCGTCGTGGTGTCCTCCGTGGTGACGGGCGTTTTCGGCGGCGTGCTGCGCGACATCCTCTGCGACCGAGTGCCGCTGGTGTTTAACGAGGAGCTCTATGCCTCTATCGCCATCCTCGTGGCCGTGATGTACATGAGCATGCTCCACTTCAATCTGGACGAGACGATTGGCAGCCAGTTCGTCATTATCATCTGCCTGGTCTTTGCTTTCGGCCTGCGACTATTGTCGATTTTCTACCGCATTTCCCTGCCCGTTTTCGAATACCAAGAGCGCGAATATGTGCGCGATCCCGCCGGGCGGCTGACCATGTGGGCACTCAACAAGGCCGGTGTGCGTCGCCGAGAGATGCGCCGGCGCAGCCTGGGGGCTCCACGTGCCCCGAAGGATAAAAAGGGGCAGAAGAAGCGGCGAAACGAAAACCGGTTTGAACTGGTCGATCGGGGGGAGTTTGAGTACGAGGACGACGGGGCGTCACCAAACCCGCCCACAGAACCCGACAACCGTGACGAGTAAGGTTACCTACTATGAACCAACCTGCGAAGAAACAGCGCGTCGTCTCCGGCCTGCAGCCGACCAGCGATTCCTACCACCTGGGCAACTACCTGGGTGCCGTTAAGCAGTTCATTGAACTGCAGGAAGATTACGAGACCTTTTACTTCATCCCCGACCAACACGCCATCACTGTGCCCGGCTACAACCCGAAGGACCTGCGCAAGCGCACCCTCGCGGGCGTGGCACAGCTGCTGGCGCTGGGCATCGACCCGGAGCGCTCCACCCTTTACGTCCAATCCCACGTGCCGGAACACACGCAGCTGGCATGGGTTCTGATGTGCATCACCGGCGACGGTGAAGCACGCCGCATGACGCAGTTCAAGGACAAGTCGGCAAAGCAGGGCGGCGACAATACGACCTCGGGCCTGTATGCCTACCCGATGCTGATGGCTGCGGACATCCTGCTGTACCGCCCGCACCTGGTTCCGGTGGGCGAGGACCAGCGGCAGCACCTGGAGCTCACGCGCAACCTCGCGGAGCGTTTTAACTCCCGTTATAAGAAGACCTTCGTGGTGCCCGAGGGCTTCATCCCCGAAGGCGCGGCGAAGATCTACGACCTGCAGAACCCCACGGCCAAGATGTCGAAGTCCACGGACAATCCCAAGGGTCTGATTAACCTGCTGGATGACCCGAAGGTCTCCGCCAAGCGCATCCGCTCTGCCGTGACCGACAACGACGGTGAGATCCGCTACGACAAGGAAAACAAGCCGGGCGTATCGAATCTGCTGGTCATCCAGTCCGCACTGGGAGACAAGAGCATCGACGAGCTGGTGGAGGGCTACCAGAAGGCCGGCTCTGGCTACGGTGACCTGAAGAAGGACACCGCCGAGGTGCTGGAAGCATTCTGCTCCCCGCTGCGACAGCGCTACGACGAATACATGGCAGACCCCGCAGAGCTGCACCGCATCCTCGCAAGTGGTGCAGAGCGAGCCCGCGAGATCGCGTCGAAGACCATCGAACAGGTCTACGAGCGCGTGGGCTTCTTGGCAGAACAGTAAGGCAACAGTAAAGCGCGCCCGCGCCCGCCGTGCTTTACTAATGTGAGAATCTTCGAGACGAGACGACCGGAAGGAAGGGCCGTCCCCTTGGCGACCACCGATCCTGATAAGAAAAACCTGGATAACTACGGCGTGGAGCGTTCCCGCAAAGACGATCCAGGTCCGCTGGATAAGTACCGCGAGAAGTGGCCGTGGCTAGACCACGTGCTGCGGATGCAGGATCGGTACACCGAACAGGGCGGCAACCAGTACGCCGCGGGCATCACCTACTTCTCTGTGATGACCATCTTCCCGCTGATGATGCTGGTGCTGGCCGTCATGGCCATGATTCTGGCCGGCAACGAAAAGCTGCTGAACGAGGTCATGGACAAGGTCGCCACCATGGGCGACGGCAACATGGGCGAGGTTCTGCAGACTATTATCGAGCAGTCCATCGAGCAGCGTAAGTCCGTGTTCTCCATCGGTCTTCTGCTGGCACTCTGGACGGGACTGGGCTGGATCGCCCACCTGCGCCTGGGCGTATCCGAGATGTGGAAGGTCTCCGGCAAGGCCGATGGTTTCGTCTCTGGCAAGGTCAAGGACCTGATCGGCCTGCTGGGACTGCTGGTCTCCCTGATCGGCGCCTTCGCCATCACCACCATTGGTAACTCCGGGCTGACCACCCAGCTGCTGGACATGGTTGGGCTGTCGGACGTCCCGGGTATCCGCTACATCACCTTCGCGGTGGCGCTGCTGGTGGCCTTGATCGCTAACTTCTGCGTGTTCTTCTGGATGATTCTTTACTTGCCGCGCACCAAGGTGCCACGCGGTTCCGCAGTGAAGGCGGCCATCATCGGCGCGGTTCTGTTCGAGGTGTTCAAGCAGTTCGCAACCATGTTCTTCTCTAAGGCACTTTCCAACCCGGCCGGTGCCGCCTTCGGTCCGGTCATCGGTGTGATGGTGCTGATGTACTTCATTTGGCGCATCCTGTTGTACTGCTCCGCATGGGCCGCTACTACGCCGGAATCCCTGGCTAACCTGCGCCCCGATGCACCCCCGGCCGCGGTTATTCGCGTGCGCCAGGAGGTACGTAGCGGAAGTACGGACGCCAGCCGCGCTGGCCTGCTGGGCGTAGGAGCTGCCGCCGGCGTAGTCGTCGGCGGGTTGGCCTCCAAGATTTTCCGCCGCTAGTTGCCCCCCGGCTCCGCTAGCGCCGGACGCGCGGGCAGCTAGGATCGTTAACCATGATTGACTCTGACATCATCGCGTCCCTGCCCAAGGTAGAACTCCACGATCACCTCGACGGCGGCGTGCGCCCCGCAACGCTGGTCGAGCTGGCCGAGAAGATCGGCTACGAGCTGCCTACCACCGACCCGGTAGAGCTGGAAAAGTGGTTCTACGAGGCAGCGAACTCGGGCGACCTGCCGACCTACCTGACGACCTTCGACCACACCACCGCCGTCATGCAGACTGTCGAAGGGCTGGTGCGAATCACCCGCGAGGCTGTCGAGGATCTGGCCGCGGACAATGTGTGCTACGCCGAGTTGCGCTACGCCCCCGAGCAGCACCAGGCGGATGGCCTGTCCCTGCAGCAGATCGTCGAGGCTACTGTGCAGGGTGTGAAGGAAGGCGAGCGTCTGGTCGCCGAGCAGGGCGGTCGCATTCACGTTCGCCTCATCCTCTGCGCTATGCGCCACGCGGATCGTTCCGAGGAGATCGCGCAGCTGACCGTCGATAACTACGGTGAGCACACCCCGGGCGAGGGCTACGTCGTCGGCTTCGACATCGCCGGCGCGGAGGACGGCTTCCCGCCGTCGAAGCACGCTGCCGCCTTTGACCTGCTGCGCCGTAACCTTGTTCCCTTCACCATTCATGCGGGTGAGGCTGCGGGTGTGGACTCTCTTCGTGACGCCCTAGCGCAGGGTGCCCGGCGTATCGGTCACGGCGTGCGCGTCTACGAGGACTTTAATGCCACCATGAGCGGTATCGAGTTGGGACAGGTCGCCCGCTTCATGCGCGACCAGCGCATCGCTCTGGAGATCTGTCCGACCTCCAACACACAGACGGGTATCTGCGATGACGTGGCCGAGCACCCCTTCGGTCTGCTGTACGAGATGGGCTTCTTCTGCACGGTGAACACGGACAACCGGCTGGTTTCTGGCACCACCATGTCCCGCGAGTTCGAGCTGCTGGCCGAACACTGCGACCTGGAGCTGTGGCAGTTGCTGGAGCTCACGAACAACGCCCTGCAGGTGGCCTTCTGCGATGAGTCCTTGCGAGAGGACCTGGAGCGCAACGTGCTGTATCCGGCCTATGCCGAGATCGGCAACAGCCTGCCCGACGAGGCGATGGGCGAGGCAGTGGATGCCGAAGGTGCCGAGTTCTCCAACGGCATGCAGCGTCTGCACGGACACGGCCAGCTAAGTGCTGCAGGCGCTGACGCGGGGCAGCAAGATATTGAACTGTCGATGGAGAACTTGAAGGCGGAGCTGGAGGAGCTAGGCCTGAGCCTGGATGATGACGATGCCGACGAAGGTACGGGTGCAGGCGAGGCCGGCGAGCAAACCTCCAGCTAGACCCATCTGAATGCTTTAAGTTCGTCCTCTAGCGGTTGGGTTCTGCCCCTGTGAACTGGCAAAATGCTCTGCATGGCGAATTCTGAAAGCATTCTGCGCAACCCCCGCGGCCTCCGCCGAATGGTGGCCCTGCTGGTTGTGATCTGCACGGGCGCAGCCCTCACCGCATGCTCGGAGACCGGCGGTCGCCCGCGCGGTGGCGCTTCCGGCGACGGCGGCGGAGGAGTGGATACCCCACGGTACACGGTGGCTATGGTCAGCCACGGTGCCCCCGGCGATACTTTCTGGGATCTCGTCCGCGCGGGCGCGGAAGATGCCGCTAAGAAGAACAACCTGGAGCTGCGTTATAGCTCTTCCCCACAGGCTCCCGACCAGGCGAACCTGGTGCAAAACGCCATCGACTCCCACGTCGACGGCCTGGCCCTGACCATGCCCACCGCCGAGGCTCTGGGGCCGGTCGCCAAGCGCGCGGTCAAGGAGGGCATCCCCGTGGTCGGCCTGAACTCGGGCATGGACCACTACAAGAAGTACGACCTCAGCGCATTCTTCGGCCAGGACGAGTCCGTCGCCGGTGAGCGCGCCGGCCAGCGCCTGGCGAAGGACGGCGCCAAGAAGGTGCTGTGCGTCATCCACGAGCAGGGAAACCCCAGCCAAGAGGCCCGCTGCGCAGGTATCAAGAAGGGCCTGGGCGGCGGCTCTGTGGAGAACCTCTATGTCAATGGCATGGACCTCACCAGCGTGCAGTCCACAGTGCAGGCCAAGCTGGCGCAGCAGAAGGACATCGACTGGGTCATGGGTCTGGTCGCCCCCGTCGCACTGACCGCGGTGCAGGCCAAGGAACAGTCCGGCTCCGACGCGAAGATCTCCACCTTCGACACCAACGCGGAGCTTGTCGCCGCGATAAAGAAGGGCACCATCGAGTGGGCCGTTGACCAGCAGCCCTACCTGCAGGGCTACATGGCCATCGACGCTCTCTGGCTGGCCAAGCGCAACGGCTCCACCGTCGGGGGCGGCCAGCCGGTACTGACCGGCCCGTCGTTCGTGGATAAATCCAACGTGGACACGATCGCGGAGGCGGCAAAGGCAGGGCTGCGATGAAGGCGATGAACGTGCTCAAGCGCCCCGAGTTCACCTCCGTCCTCGGCGCGGTGCTGATCTTCGCGCTGTTCATGATCGTCGCCCCGTCGTTCCGCTCCTTCGACGCGTTCTCCACGGTTCTGTACGCCAGCTCCACGATGGGCATCATCGCCCTGGCCGTGGGGCTGCTGATGATCGGCGACGAGTTCGACCTGTCCTCCGGCGTGGCCGTCACCACCGCCGCCCTGGCCGCCACGATGTTGAACTACAACTTCTGGCTGAACTCCTGGGTGGGTGTGTTCCTTTCCCTCCTGATCGCCCTGGCCATCGGCGCTTTCAACGGAATCATGGTGATGCGCACCGGCATTCCGTCGTTCCTTATTACTCTCGCCGCGTTTCTGATGCTGCAGGGCGTCAACCTGGCAGTGACCAAGTTGGTCACCGGGCAGGTCGCGACCCCTTCGATCGCCGACATGGAAGGCTTCGAATCCGCCAAGGCGGTCTTTGCCTCCTCGGTGGACATCTTCGGGGTGCAGGTCAAGACGATTGTTTTCTGGTGGCTGCTCTTCGTGGCCCTGGCCAGCGTGTTGCTGTTTAAGACGCGCTTCGGCAACTGGATCTTCGCCGTCGGCGGTGATGCCGAGGCCGCCCGCGCCACCGGCGTTCCCGTTCGTCGTGTGAAGGTGATCCTGTTCATGTTCGTCGGCTTCGCCGCCTGGTTCGTGGGCATGCACAACCTCTTCGCTTTCGATTCGATCCAGGCCGGGCAGGGTGTCGGCAACGAGTTCCTCTACATCATCGCCGCAGTCATCGGCGGCTGCGCGCTGACGGGCGGGCGCGGCACTGCCATCGGCACTGCCATTGGTGCGCTGATCTTCGGCATGACGAACCAGGGCATTGTCTACGCGGGGTGGAACCCGGATTGGTTCAAGTTCTTCCTCGGCGCGATGCTGCTGTTTGCGGTGCTCACCAACAACTCTGTTTCGAAGTTCACGTCTGGGGGTCGTAGCTAAATGTCTTCTTCTATTGACGCCACCCCGATCATCAGCCTCCGCAATGTGGCCAAGGACTATGGCGACGTCCACGTGCTGAAGGACATTGACCTGGATATCTACCCGGGTAAAGTGACCTGCATCCTGGGCGATAACGGCGCGGGCAAGTCCACGCTCATCAAGATCCTCGCCGGGCGGCACAAGCACACCAGTGGCGAGGTGCTGGTCGACGGCGAAGAGGTCCATTTCAATGGGCCGAAGGATGCTCTAGATAAGGGCATTGCCACCGTGTATCAGGACCTGGCCGTGGTCGGTCAGATGTCCGTGTGGCGGAACTTCTTCCTCGGCCAGGAGCTCACCGGACGCTTCGGCATGTTGCGTGCTGACGAGATGCGCCGGATTGCCGCCGAAGAGCTGGAAAAGATGGGTGTGCACCTGGACGATGTCGAGGTGCCCATCGCCAACCTTTCCGGTGGCCAGCGGCAGGTCGTGGCCATTGCGCGCGCTGTGTACTTCGGTGCGCGAGTGATCATTCTGGACGAACCCACCGCAGCGCTGGGCGTCAAACAATCGGGTATGGTGTTGCGCTTCGTTAAGGCTGCCGCCGAGCGCGGGGTAGGCGTGGTGCTGATTACCCACAACCCTCACCATGCGTATCTGGTGGGTAGCCACTTCGTGCTGCTGAATATGGGGGAGAGGTCCCTGGACGCGGATTACTCCGAGGTCACGCTGGAACAGCTGACGCTGGAGATGGCCGGCGGGGGCGAATTGGATTCCCTCAACCACGAGCTGCGGCGTTAAGTGGGTTGGGGTGTTAATCTACGGCGTAGGTAACGATCGTTTGGCCTCTTAGAGGCAAGACGTCCGAGTAAACATATGGTTTTCTGATGAACAACGAGAACTGGAACAATTGGAATAATTACCATCCGCCGGCACCAGAACCACAGCGTGCGAAGGAAACCTCGCCATGGGTTTATACCAGTGTCGCAATTGCCGTGATTGCGCTCTTAGTCGGCGGTAGTGTGGCCGCCTTTGCCATCTTGGGCGACAGAAACGACGATGGTGACAGTGAAGCGCCCGCCGCGGCCAGTGAGTCCTCTGCCTCTGCTCCGAGTAGGGCTCCTGAAGCAAATCGAGAATCCACCGCTCCCCCGAAGAAGCCGACGCCCGATGCTCCCGAGGATGAAACGGAGAGCCAGGAAAGTAACCGCAGTACTGGCAGCGCCCAGTACTCCCTGAGTCGACATGGATGGGAGGGGAGCCCCGCCCACTGCAATTCAGATGACGAATGGCTCTACGCAGCATACGGAGACGGTGACTATGTGGTTGTCTGCAAGGTCGGACAGAAAGGCGATTACTACTACCGCGGTGATGTCGGTGGGTATGAGCTAGAGAAGGATGTCGATATGGCTTACGCCGATCCAGGTCGGGGGAGCTACCGCGTCCCAGTTGGTGGGGGAACGAGAATCGAGATCAACCAGAAGAGCTTGAAAGTTTTCGAGCATGGCGAGGTGGCCAGCAACGTTCAGTTTGACGAGTACTTCGTAGAGAACCCCTAAACGTCCCATTCTGTAGGGAGGATTCCCCAATTGGGGTCGCCGGAAGGGGAGCTGAATGTAATAATTAGTCGGCTAGTAAACCACGATTTTTCGCAGAAAGATTGAGAGCATCCATCATGAGCAACCCGAACCCCTACAGTCAGCCGGGGCAAAATTTCGGTGGCCCGAGCCAACCGAATCAACCTAACCAGGCATTCCCAGCGCAGCAGCCGAACCAAATGCAGCAGCCACAACAGCCGCAGCAGTTCGGCCCGCAGAACCAGTTCAATCCGCAGGGGTCGAAGGGGCAGTCTCTGCAGTGGAACCAGATGGGTGCGATTGCCGTCGGAGTCTCTGCGCTTTTG
>NZ_KV799281.1:54994-275828 GCF_001809885.1 Corynebacterium sp. HMSC058E07 | reverse complement strand
CCGTCGGAGTCTCTGCGCTTTTGGTACTGATCTTCAGCTTCTTTCCATGGATTGGCTTCACATTCAGGTATTTTGACGAAAAGTCAACGCTGAGGATTAACGGTTGGGGTCACGCTGCCGAAAGCGGCCCGGAATTCGAGGATGATCTCGGTAATTTTGATTTCGGCAATGTAGACCTCGGTGGCCTGTTTATGATTCTCGTTCTGGGGCTGCTGATTGGCGCAGCGGTGATGCTGTGGTTGAAGGCTCAGTCTCGCATTGCTGTTTTTATGACGATCGGTTCCGGAGCGCTTTTGCTGATCTGGGCCATCGTGACATTCGTCCAGTTCAACGGTTCAATCAAGAAAGTGCAAAGCGTCTATGACTTTTATCTGCAAGAGGAGGAAGAGATTGGTATGTCCTGGGTCAGCCTCGATGGTGGCCCTAAGTTCGGGATGTTAGCGGCTATTCTCCTTGCTTTGGCGATCATTGCCTTCGGCGTGTTTGTAATCGTTAAGTACGGCCAACAGCTAAATGCCACCGGTAGCAACGTTTCGAACCAGTTCAGCCAGCCACAAGGTCAGCCACAGACCCAGCCAGGCAACCAGTTTGGCCAGCCACAAGGTCAGCCACAGACCCAGCCGGGTAACCAGAATTCCTTCGGCCAGCCGGACAACCAGAACCCCTAAAAGTCCCAGTTTGCAGGGGGGGGATTCCTCGATTGGAGTCGCCGGTTTGGTAGCTGAATGTAATAATTAGTCGGTTAGTAAACCACGATTTTTCGCAGAAAGATTGAGAGCATTCATCATGAGCGACCCGAACCCCTACGGTCAGCCGGGGCAAGATTTCGGTGGCCCGAACCAACCAAATCAACCTAACCAGTCATTCCCCGCGCAGCAGCCGCAACAACCGCAGCAGTTCGGCTCGCAGAACCAGTACAATTCACAGGGGTCGAAGGGGCTGTCGCTGCAGTGGAACCGGATGAGTGCGATTGCCGTCGGAGTCTCTGCGCTTTTGGTACTGATTGTCAGTTTCTTTCCATGGGTTGGCTTCACAATCGGGATGGGTAATGAAGGATTAATCGTGAGGATTAACGGTTGGGGTCACGTTGCCGAAAGAGGCATAAGCGGCTCGGAATCCCTGGATGATACCGATTGGGATTTCGGCAACGTAGGCCTCGGTGTCCTGTTTATGATTCTCGTTCTGGGGGTGCTGATTGGCGCGGCGGTGATGTTGTGGTTGAAGGCTCAGTCTCGCATTGCTGTTTTTATGACGATCGGTTCCGGAGCGCTTTTGCTGATCTGGGTGATCGTGACATTCGTCCAGTTCAACGGTTCATTCAAGAAAGTGGAAAGCGATTTTGGTTGGCTTCGGCAAGAGGAGGACGAGATGCTTGAAGTGTTTGGTGACTACTTGGTCGGCCTCGATGGTGGCCCTAAGTTCGGGATATTCGTGGCTATTCTCCTTGCTTTGGCGATCATCGCCCTCGGCGTGATCGCGATCGTTAAGTACGGCCAACAGCTAAATGCCACCGGTAGCAACGTTTCGAACCAGTTTGGCCAGCCACAAGGTCAGCCACAGACCCAGCCCCAGCCGGGGAACCAGAACCCCTTTAACCAGCCAGGGCAGTAGCTAAATTGCCTCCCCTGACTAGAAGCGCGTAAAGCGCTTAATCAGGCCGTCCTCCAGAGCTTTCCAGCCCTTGGCTTCTTCGTCGAAAGGTGCAGACGGCTGCGCGTCCGACGGGGATCCCAGCATGTAGGCCAGGTAGTTCTGCAGTTTCGGATAGCTCAGCAGGATCTTGTTTACGCCGTCGTCTCCGGCCCAGTCTGCGGCATCCGCCAGCAGCTCGTAGGCCTGGCCCAGCTGGTCGGTATCCACCGCGTCGATGGATTCCGCGATATCGTCGCGCAGACCGGCGAAGGAGTACTGGTTCGAGTCGTGCACCGTGACCTCCAGCTCGCCAGCGTTCGCGGCACTGACAAGGTCGCCCCAAGTATCCAGCTCTTCGAGGTCGTGATCGTGGGCGTCAATAAGCCACCGCACCAGAGCCCGAGAGTTCGGGAAGGTATTGATCTCCCCGTGGCGCCCCAGGAAGCGCGGCTTGTCGCCGACGTAGCAGCGCAGGGTGTAAACGTACTGGCCGTTCAGGCTAACGCGGATCGGGTCGATGCCGGCTTCCGCCCAGATCGTCTTGTCGTAGGGATCGACGTCCTCGCCGTCCTTGGACTCCGCCGCTGCTGCCGCCTCGGCTTCCTTTTCCTTCTGGCGCTTGTCGCGGGCTTCCTTTGCCTCGTCGATCTTCTCCTGTGCCTTTTCTACCTTGTCCTCATCGACCTCGGGCTCGCTCAGGTGCTCCTCGACATCGTCGAGCATGCCCTTCCAACGATCCAGCACGGTGCGACCGACGCCCGACCACTCCTCCAGGCCATTCTGGGATTGGTAGTGGTCCGGTCCACGGCGGACGTTATCCAGAATGGAATACGAGTGGAACCAGTTGTTAACGCTCTTTAGCCCCAACACGTTGCCCATGGAGCGCAGAAGATCGAAGCCACGGGCGACAGCCGTCGTCGATTCATAGCCGGGGCGCTGAGCCAACTTGCGGGGAACCTCGATCAGGTTGATCTTGCCGGCGCGGGAAGGGACGACATTCGTCGGCAGGTCAGCCTTGAACTGCGACCACTTCGGGTGCTCGGCCAGCTCATTGCGGCCGCCGTCCTCTAGGAAGGCCAGCAATTTGGCTGGGGACTCAAAGACGAAAATGTCATCGTCGTCGCCCAGGAAGCCCTGCCAGCGTTCCCCCTTAACCAGCCAGTTCGGAGCCCACAGGGTGTACCAGGTGCCACTGACGGTCTCTACCTCTACGGCGACGATGCCGTTTCCATATGTCCTCATGCCATTATCTGCTGCCATGGCTAGGCATTCTACTAGGTTAGTCCGACGACTGTTCAGGTCGTCTGGTGCGTAGCTCGTTCGTCAACACAGCCGGCACCGTTTTCGGCATTTCTCCTAGAAACTGCGCCGCCAGATATTCGCGGGGCGGGGGAGTGCTGACGATGCGCGCCAAACCACTGCCATGGGAAGGTCCGTTGATCAGTGACATGTTCTTTGCTCCTTATGTTTTAGTCGGTCTCAGTCAGTACTAGTTAGTCTCAGGCAGCCGTCGGTCGGTAAAAGCCCTTGAAAGCCATTCCGCTGTTTTCCTGCCGGATTGGGCTGATTTGCACCGGATCTCCAGCCTCGATCATGTGCTGGGAATCCACCACCATTGCTACGTGTCCATCCCATACAGCCAGGTCGCCCGCCTGCACCGCCGAACGTGCGATCTGTGGTCCTACCGCTTGCTCGTTGGAGGTGCGGGGTAGATCCACCCCTGCCTGCTGATAAGCCCACTGCACCAGCCCGCTGCAGTCCAGCCCTTTGCCCGGCACTGTTCCGCCCCACTGGTACGGCGTGCCCAGCGCAGTCTTCGCCGCCGCCACCGCAGCAGACGCCTGGGAGGTGGGGGCAGAAGCCGGGGCTTTGGCCTCGTACGCTGCAGGGGTCATCTCCGGAACCGTATCCGGGTTCCGCACAGGCAGACGCTCTGGAATCTGCTCCCGCTTCACCTTGTTCACGTCTGCCGTAAGCCCTCGCAGTTCGTCCTCCAAGGTATGCATGCGATCCTCGGCCCGCCCTATGTGCCGCAGCACCACGGGAAACGCAGCCCCCAGGGCGTTGACCCACCCCATTGGTCCCGCAGCACCGCTGCCCGCGACCGCCTGGCCAACCTCCCGCACACAGTCGTTCAGAATCCCGCCCAGATCCTTGATAGCCCGCCCGACGGCCTGTGCAGCCTGGCCCGCCAACTTGTCTAATGCCCCACCTGCTCCCAGCGCCGTCGAGACCGCCTTGGCCACCGAATCCAGGGAATTGTGCACGTTCCCGCCACCGCGTCCCTGCAGGGCAGCAGCCGCGAGGTTCCCCAGCCCCTCCAGCCCACTGACCCCGGCCGCACTGGCACTTGCACCCGGACTAAAAGGGGAGGGAATCGCCGCAACGAGGGGCGCGACCAGCCCCGCAATATCCAACATCTCAGACCTCCATCAGCCCGCCGAAGGCTTTGGAAAATGTACTTTCATGTCCGTCGAGTACGCGATCTATGCTGGCCAGCGCGAATGTGGCGTCATTAAAATAGCTATCCGCATCCCGCAGCAACCCCTCGTGGGCGTCCCGCGCCGCAGTCAGCGCGCGCAGAAAATCCCCCAATGCTGGGGGCGCTACCGCCCCCAGGGTGCCGTGCAGCGCCGTAGTGCGGCCCTGCAGCGACGTACCCACGGCTTCGGTGCGCCCCTTCAACAACCCCACCAGCTCCGGATCGGCCCGCAACGTATCGCCCATACCCTCGTCCCCCTGAGGCATAGAAACCCTCCCCAAATAATCGCTCAGAACAGTTAGACTCAGTAGCGCATCAAAAGGTTCAATCGGGGATCAACTAATGTGGGGAACCATGGAAATTCAGGTGGTCAATCATCCGCTCGTCGCCTCTCGCCTCAGCATCATGCGCGACAAGAAAACCAACAACGCACAGTTCCGTGCCGCACTGTCTGACCTGGGCGCCATGCTGATCTACGAAGCCTCGGCTGATCTGATGGTCGAGAACTTCGAGGTAGAAACCCCCGTCGCTACAGCCACGGGCGCGCGACTGGAAAAGCCCCCGATCATCGTGCCCGTCATCCGCGCAGGCCTAGGCATGATCGACCCGGCGCTGTCCATGATCCCCGACGCGCAGGTCGGATTCATCGGCATGGCTCGCGACGAAACCACGCACGAGCCCGTGCCCTACTTGGAGGCTCTGCCCCAGGACCTGCGCGACCAGCCGGTGTTCCTGGTCGACCCGATGCTGGCCACCGGCGGCTCGCTGCTGCACGCCATCCGCCTGCTGGAGGATCGCGGCGCCAACGACATCACCTGCGTGTGCATGGTCTCTGCGCAGCCGGGCGTGGATGCCCTGCTCACGGCCAAGGTCGGTGTGCGCAAGCTCGTTACCGCAACGATCGACCCCGACCTGAACGAGGCCGCCTATATCGTCCCGGGCCTGGGCGATGCCGGCGACCGCCTATACGGCCCCCGAAACATCGACCTGTAGGCGCTCCAACAGCGCCTCCACGGCCTGCGCGTCGGCCCCCGGCTCCGCGCTGACCTCCAGGTAGAACTTCGCCTTCGGCTCCGTGCCCGAGGCCCTGGCGACCACGCGCGCTGCCAAGTCCGCCGAGTGTCCGACCAGCCGCACGCCGTCGGTGCGATTGCCGGCGGAATCCTCAATCGGTCCGGCCTGCACAGCCACGCCCGCCAGCTCCGCCGGTGGGTTCTTCGCCCAGCGCGCAATCAGCTCGCCTGCTTGCTCTGCACTGTCGAATCGCGCGCTGACCTGCGCAGTTCTAAACACTCCATAGGTTGCTTCGATGTCGTCCAGCTCTGCGCCCAGGTCCGCCTCGGCCGCCCAGGCCGCCGCGATCAGCGCCGTTGCAATGCCGTCCTTGTCCGCCACGATGTGCGGCGCCGGTGCCGTGCCGATCGCTTCCTCATAGGCAAAGGCCAGTTCGCCGGGCCGACCATGAGCCGCCCGCGCAAGGTTCTTAAAGCCCGTCAGCGTCTCCACGTAGTCCCAACCCTCGGCGCGTGCCATGCGCCCGAGCAGCTGCGAACTCACCACCGTCGTTGCCACTACCGGTTTGTTCCTTGTGGACGCCCCTACGCCCGCCAACACCCGGCGCGCCAGCAAGGGGCCGGCCTCGTCCCCGCGCAGCATGCGGTAGTCACCATCGGCGCGCTTCAATCCCAGCATGCAGCGGTCGGCGTCTGGATCCAGGGCAATCAGCAGGTCCGCGTCGATGGCGCGTGCTTCTTCCAACAGCGCGTCGGTCGCGCCGGGCTCCTCCGGGTTGGGGAACTCCACGGTCGGGAAGTTGGGATCCGGCCAGCGCTGCGAGGCGACTGTGTGGACGTTGCCGAAGCCGTTCTCCCGCAGCGCCCACTCCATAGCGTTGCCGCCCACGCCGTGCAGAGGCGTGTACAGGATCTTCAGCTTGCGGCGTGGCGCCAGCTCGTCCTGGCGACCGGTCGCCACCAGCTTGCTGAGATCGGAGACATAGCCGGAGACGGCTGACAGGTCCACGGATTTTGCCTCGGAACGGGGGATCGCGGCCGCGTCGGTGGGCTGGGCTGCAATGTGCTCTTCGATTTGGCGGTCGGCGGGGGAGACCAGCTGCGAGCCGCCGTCCAGGTACAGCTTGTAGCCATTGTCCTGTGCCGGGTTGTGCGAGGCCGTGATCTGCACGCCCACATCCATCCTCCGGGAGCGCACCAGCCACGCCAGTACTGGGGTGGGGGCTGGCTCCGCGATGAGGGTGACCTCGAAGCCCGCGCCGGCGAAGGTTTCCGCGGTGGCGCGCGCCAGGGCGTGGGAGCCGTAGCGGGCGTCATAACCAACGGCTGCACGAAAGACCCCGTCGGCGCGTAAGGGGCGCTTCCGCTCCTTGAGCCACGCGGCCACACCAGCGGTGGCGCGGGTGGCGGTGGCCACGTTCATCTCGTTGTCGCCGGGGCCGACCTTTGCGCGCAGCCCGGCGGTGCCGAACTTCAGTTCGCTCATAGGCTGTTCACCAGCTCGCCCAGCAGCTTTCCCATGTCGCTGGCGGCATCCTTACCTGCTTGCAGAACTTCCTCGTGGTTCAGCGCTTCCCCGGTCATGCCGGCGGCCAGGTTCGTGACCAGCGAGATTCCCAGCACCTCTACTCCGGCCTCTCGTGCGGCGATGGTCTCGTACACCGTGGACATGCCAACCAGCCCGGCGCCCAGGGTGCGCAGCATGTGGATCTCTGCAGGGGTTTCGTACTGCGGGCCGGGCATCATCGCGTACACGGCTTCGCGCATGCCGGGGCGCAGCTGCTGCACCTTCGCGCGGAGCTCGGGACTGTAGGCATCCACCAGGTTGACGAAGTTCGCTCCTGTCAGGGGAGTCTTCGCGGTGAAGTTAATGTGGTCGGCGATCAGCACCGGCTCTCCCACGCGCATGCCCTCGGTCAGGCCGCCAGCGGCGTTGGTCAGAACTACCGTCTTCACGCCCGCCGCAGCGGCGGTGCGTACAGCGTGGGCGGTGCGCCACAACTCGTGCCCCTCGTAGGCGTGGGTGCGTCCCAACAGCACCAGTACGTTGCGGCCGCCGATCTTTCCGCTGCGCACCGTCCCGCCGTGACCTTCCGCGGTGGGGGCCAGGAAGCCCGGCAGCTCCGCCATCGGGAATTCCTGTAGGTCCTCCGCGCCTTCGCACAGCACGTCGGCTGCGGGGCGCCAACCGGAACCGAGCACCACCGCGCAGTCGTAGGAGTCCAGCCCCGTACGCTCCTTCAATGCCTCCGCAGCGTCCACAGCCAGTTGATAAGGGTCTTGGTATGCAGTCATGCCAATCAAGAGTACCGCAGGCGCTAGACTGAATAAGTCAGTCGAAGGAAGGGACGTGAGTAGGCAAGTGCAAGACGGCACACAAGAACACAGCGCACACTCTGTTGCCAAGTTCGTGCAGAACTGGACGCGGGACAATGTCCAGAGAGTTGTGGACTGGCGCCGTCACCTGCACCGCAACCCCGAGCTTTCCCACATGGAAACGGAGACCACGCGCTTCCTCACCCAGGAACTAGAGCGCGCCGGGTTGCAGCCCGTTGCCTTGCCTTCCACGGGGCTCATCGCGGACATCGGTCCGGTCGGCGCTCCGCGCATCGCCTTCCGCGGGGATATAGACGCGCTGCCGCTGCAGGAGGTTACGGGGCTGGACTTCGCCTCCGAGAACCCCGGGGTCATGCACGCCTGCGGTCACGACATCCACACCACGGTCGTGCTGGGGTTGGCCGTCGCCCTTGCCGAGTTTGTTGACGCCCACGGCGAGGATGCCCTGGGAATCCAGGTGCGCTTCATCTTCCAGCCCGCCGAGGAAGTCATGGACGGTGGCGCGGTGGACGTGATCGAGGCAGGCGCGCTGAACGGCGTGTCCCGGATCTTCGCCCTCCACTGCGAGCCGAAGCTGCGCGCAGGTGAGATTGGCGTGCGCACTGGTGCTATCACCTCTGCCAGCGACGTAGTGGAGATCATCCTGCGCGGCCACGGTGGGCACACCTCCCGGCCGCACCTGGCGGCGGATCTGGTGTACACCGCGGGGCTGATTGCCTCGCAGCTGCCGGGATTGCTGTCGCGCACCGTCGATCCGCGCACCGGCACCGTGTTGACCTTCGGTGCGATCAACGGTGGCTCGACATTCAACGCAATGCCCCAGGAAGTACGCCTGCTGGGTACGTTCCGCACGGCCGAGGTTGGAGTGTGGCGTCGTGGTGAAGAAACGTTGCGTGAACTGCTAGAGCACCTGGTGGCACCTACCGGGGCGCAGCTCGAGATGCGCTACACCAAGGGCGTGCCGCCGGTGATGAACGACGACGTGTCCACCGCCGCGCTGGCGCAGGCCGTCAACGACGTGGACCCGAACGCCCTCAAGGAGGCCCCGCAGTCCACTGGTGGCGAGGACTTCAGCTGGTACCTGGAGCACGTTCCGGGCTCCATGGCGCGACTGGGCGCGTGGAATGGCAAGGGGGAGCGGCCTGACCTGCACCAGCCGGACATCATCTTCGACGAGCGGGCCCTGGGCATCGGCATCCGGCTGTTCGCCGGGGTTATTGACCAGTTCCGTTAATGCGCTTCTGCGCGAACTTCATCGCGCTGCTGGTTAGCTGGTGGGTGCGCTGCTTGCGTTCGAACTTCCACTGGGCCTGCTGGGCGCGCTGCTGCATCTTCAGCTCCCGGAAGCGTTGGCGCTCTAGCTGCTTCGGACTGGGATCGTACCAGTTTTGCGGGCCGACCTTCATGACGTAGAGCATAACGAAGACAGCCGGGATGAACAGCAAAAGTATGGCGGAGTGCTCCCACATGCTATTGAGAAGCATGGCTAGGGCGCTGCTGCCGATCACGGTGCTGAGCAGCAGGCCGAGGCGGACATTGCGGCCGCTACGGTACAGGCGGTCGATTTCGCGGGCAGAGTAGTAGGGAACCAGCTCTCGGGAGGCCTCCAGCTTGGGAAGGTCGGAAAAGATCTGCTCCAGTTCGCCTTCGGATACTGCGGCGGTGGCCTGCTGCACGCGCTCCTCGTACTCCGTCATGGTGAGGCGACCGTCGGCAAAGTGCTCTCCGAGGGTGCTGATCGCGTTACTGCGGTCGACGTCGGAGATGCGGATGTGCCTACGAGACGGTTCGTTCATACACCTAACCGTATCACTAGCGGGCTAGCCGTCGAACCAGTCGAAAGTGCGCTCTACTGCGCGCTTCCATTTCGCGTACGCAACTTCGCGCTCCTGTGGGTCGCCTGCGGGGAAGTAGGTCTTTTCCTCCTGCCACAACGACTTAAGCTCTTCGAGGTCTTGGAAGAAGCCTACCGCCAGGCCGGCGGCGTAGGCCGCGCCGAGGGCGGTGGTCTCCGATACCTCCGGAACGGTCACGGGTACTTCCAGCTGGTCGGCCTGGAACTGCATCAATAGCGAGTTCACGACCATGCCGCCGTCGACCCGCAGGTTCTTCAGATCCACCTTGGAATCCGCGTTCATGGCCTCGACTACCTCGCGGGTCTGGAAGGCGGTGGCCTCCAGGGCGGCGCGGGCGATGTGCGCCTTGGTCACGTAGCGCGTCAGGCCGGCAATGACGCCGCGGGCATCGGGGCGCCAGTGCGGGGCAAGCAGGCCGCTGAAGGCAGGCACGATGTAGCAGCCGCCGTTATCCCCCACGCTGCGTGCCAGCGGTTCGATGTCGTCGGCAGTGTCGAAGAAGCCCAGGTTATCCCGCAGCCACTGCACCAGCGAGCCGGTCACGGCGATGGAACCCTCCAAGGCGTACACCGCAGGCTGGTTGCCCAGCCGGTAGGCGACGGTGGTGATCAATCCGTGCTCGGACCACTGCGGTTCGGTGCCGGTGTTGAGCAGCAGGAAGTTGCCGGTGCCGTAGGTGTTTTTGGCCTCGCCCTGGCTAAAACACACCTGGCCGAAGGCGGCGGCCTGCTGGTCGCCGAGGATGCCGGCGATCGGCACGCCCTGGACTGGCCCGCTGCGGCGCACCTTGCCGATCACCTCGGAGGAACTCACGATTTCCGGCAGCATGGACTGGGGAATGCCTAGCATCTCGCACAGTTCCGGATCCCACGTCTGTGTCCGCAGATCCATCAGCATCGTGCGGGAGGCGTTAGTCACGTCGGTGACGTGCCGGGCATGACCGGCACGCCCCGCTTTGGACTTCTTGTGGGAGCGGCGGGTGAGTTCCCAGACGAGCCATGAGTCAATGGTGCCGAAGGCCAGCTCCCCGCGTTCGGCCTTTTCGCGGGCGCCGTCGACGTTATCCAGGATCCACCGGATTTTCGGCCCGGCGAAGTAGGTAGAGGCGTTGAGCCCGGTGCGCTCGGAGATCATGGCCTTCTGCTCTTCGCTGAGGGCATTGACAATCTCGTCGGTGCGCGTGTCCTGCCAGACGATTGCGTTGTAGATGGGCTTGCCGGTGGTGCGATCCCACACGACGGTGGTTTCGCGCTGATTGGTGATGCCCACCGCGGCGATTTCTTCCACCGGTATGTCGCTGGATGCTGCGGCGTCCGCCATGACACGCCGCATGTTGCGCCGGATCTCTTCCGGGTCGTGTTCTACCCAGCCTGGCCGCGGGAAGATCTGCCGATGCTCCATCTGGCTGGTGCTCGCGATCTTTCCATGGGCATCGAAGATGATGCAGCGGGTAGAGGTAGTCCCCTGATCGAGCGCCAGCACATAGCCCCGTTTGGAGCTTTTCCACTTTGCCAAGGTTCCGGTGAGCTGATTCGTGAGGTTCTCTACCACTTAGTCTTCTGTGTTCTCGGTGTACTCGGCGGCTTCGTCCAGGTCGGCGTCTTCGTCCAGGTCTGCGTCGGTATTCTCCGCGTCCTCAGCCGGAGCCTTCTTACGCTGGCTCGCAAACGCCGCCAGAATCAGTATGGCCACGCCGGCGGCGCCGCACAGCATGGTTACCCAGCGCAGCGCCTGCAGGGTGCCGGAGGAGTACTTGGAGATGTAGATGGTGCCCGCGTCGCAGGTGTACTTGACCTTCGAGACGTCCTCGGTGAACTTGATGGAGGTGTACACGCCCTTGTTCTTGGTCAGTGGTAGCGATACATCGGAGATCTCCAGATCATCCGCATTGAATTTCAGCTCCGCCGTCTCGATGCGGTCGGTCATTTCCTTGCCGCTCTCGTCGACCAGGCTGCACTGTCGGGCGTTCAGCGCATCTTCGTCGGCCAGCAGGAAGTACTCTTTGCCTGCCTTAACGTCGTAGCCCTTTCCGAAGTCTTTGACCCCCACCAGGGAGACGATGGCGGTGATCAGCGCGACGATCAGCAGACCGAGCCCCAGGAAGAGCATGCTCTTCGAGGTTTTCTTCTGCTCGGGGGCGTTGTCGACATTGCGGTGCGTCATAGTGGCTACCTTCTTTTTTCGATTATTTATTCTGCGACATTATCAGTAGAGCTGTCGTCCTTCAGCTCCATTAGTGCTTGATTCTTTGTGACGCCATCGCCGTTTCCGACGCTCAGCGACTCAACCACACCGGCCTTGTGCGCCTTGACGGCGTTCTCCATCTTCATGGCTTCGAGCACCAGCAAGACATCGCCCTCTGCCACCTGGTCGCCTTCGGAGACTTCTACCTTGATGACAGTGCCCTGCATTGGGGAGGCCACCGTGTCGCCGGTGATTGCGATGTCCGCGGCGTTGGCGCGGCGCTTCTTGGCGCGGCTAACCGAGCCCCGACCGGCCAGGATTTCGCCCGGCACCATGACCTCTACGCGTCGGCCGTCGACCTCGACGACCAGCTTCTCCTTCGGCAGCGCCCCTTCGGCGGGTGCCGTGAGAGGCTCCTCGTAGGCGGGCAGCTGGTTGTCCCATTCCTCTTCGATCCAGCGCGTGTACACGCGGTAATCGCCGTCTTCGGCGACGAAGGCGGGGTCGTTCAGTGCAGCCAGGTGGAAGGGGATCACGGTCGGGATGCCTTCAACGAGGTACTCCTCCAGGGCCCGTCGCGAGCGCTGGATCGCCTCGGTGCGATCTGCGCCGGTGACGATGAGCTTGGCCAGCATAGAGTCGAACTGCCCGCCGACGACCGCGCCGGTTTCAATGCCGGAATCCATGCGTACGCCGGGGCCGGTGGGCTCCCGGTAGGTCTGGATGCGCCCCGGTGCGGGCATGAAATTATTGGTCGGATCCTCGCCGTTGATGCGGTATTCGATCGAGTGGCCGTGGATCTCCGGATCCTCCGTGCGCGACAGCTCCTCACCGCGGGCGATGCGGAACTGCTCGCGCACCAGGTCCCAGCCGGTGACCTGCTCGGTCACAGGGTGCTCCACCTGCAGTCGGGTGTTGACCTCCAGGAAGCTGATCAGCCCGTCGGACCCCACCAGGTACTCCACCGTGCCCGCACCGTAGTAGCCGGCCTCGCGGCAGATGGCCTTTGCAGACGAGTAGATGCGCTCGTTCTGCTCGTCGCTGAGGAACGGCGCTGGGGCTTCCTCGATCAGTTTCTGGAAGCGCCGCTGGGCGGAGCAATCGCGGGTGGAGGCGACCACGACGTTGCCGTGCTTATCGGCCACCACCTGCGCCTCGACGTGGCGGGCGCGATCCAGGTAACGCTCCACGAAGCACTCGCCACGGCCGAAAGCGGTGATGGCTTCACGAGTTGCAGACTCGAAGAGGCCGGGGATCTCGTCCATCGTGTAGGCGACCTTCATGCCACGTCCACCGCCGCCGAATGCGGCCTTGATGGCAATCGGAAGTCCGTGGCGCTCCGCGAAGGCGGTGACCTCTGCGGCATCCGCGACGGGTTCCTTAGTTCCCGGAGTCATAGGGGCGTCAACAATAAGAGCAATATTGCGCGCCGTGACCTTGTCTCCGAGCTTGCGGATGGCCTCCGGAGGCGGGCCGATCCAGTTCAGACCCGCATCGATGACTGCCTGGGCGAAATCGGCGTTCTCGGAGAGGAAGCCGTAGCCCGGGTGGACTGCGTCGGCGCCGGACTTCTTCGCGGCGGCGAGGATCTTGTCGATGTCCAGGTAGGTTTCCGCCGAGGTCTGGCCGTTCAGAGCCAGTGCCTCGTCGGCCATGCGTACAAAAGGCGCCTCCGCGTCCGGATCTGCATAAACGGCAACGGTAGCGATGCCCTCGTCGCGCGCAGCCCGGATGACGCGTACTGCAATCTCGCCACGATTGGCGATCAGTACCTTCGTCAAGGGGGCAGCGGTGCTGGAAGTCACGGGCAATCCTTTCGGGTCAATAGTTAGGGGTTAGTTAATGAGGCTACACTGCCCACTTAACCGCGCTCGATGGGCACGCGCATCATGTTTCCCCATTCGATCCACGAGCCATCGTAGACGCGCACGTCCTCCCATCCCAGCAGGAAACGCAGAACGAACCACTCCAGGGCTGCGCGGGCACCGTTGTTGCAGTAGACAACGGTGGGACGGGTGGGATCCAGGCCCAGGCCACTGTGGTTGGCCTCGATTGCCTCCGCGGAGCAGAAGCGGGAGTTAGCCAGCAGTGACGAATCGGCGCGGTGGTTAACGGCCCCCGGGACGTGGCCATTGCGGCGGATCGGGTAGCCGGGCAGGGTTACTTCGCCGGTGTACTCTTCGGCATCGCGCAGGTCGATGATCTGGCAGCCTTCGAACTTCGTGCGCAGCTCATCGACGAAGATGCGGTGGGTGTGATCGTTACGGCGGGAGGCCACGGGGTAGCCGGGCTGCTGCGGGATGTCATCGACGGCATAGGAGATTTCGCGTTCCTCCTGCATCCAGGCATCGCGTCCGCCATCCAAGATGCGCACGTCCGGGTGGCCGAAAAGCTCGAAGACCCATAGTGCGTAAACGGCCCACAGGTTGGCGTGGTCGCCGTAAAACACCACGGTGTCCTCCCGCGTGATGCCCAGGCGATCCATGAGTTCCTCGAACTCCTTGGAGCCAATAAGGTCGCGCCACACAGGGTCCGAGAGGTTTTCGTACCACTTGACACGTACGGCGGTAGGAATGTGACCAATATCGTAGAGCAGCGAATCCGCGTCCACCTCGACGACCTTCAGTCCGGGGGTTCCTAGCTTGGCGCCGAGCCAAGCGTTCGTGACCAGCTTGTTTGGGTGCGCGTACTGCTGGAGCTGAGGGCTGGGGTCGAATTCGATTCCCATAAATACCTGCCTTTCGATCGTTTGAAAGTCTAGCGCCTTATGAGGCGCCTTTCTTCCACTGCCGTGCGGGCCGAGTGGTCGTAGAATTGAAGGTGTTGGTCAGACAAGGCCACACGCACTGTATTTTTACTTCCAGAGCTAGGGGAAACCGTGCACAAGAACATTGTTGTCTTTGAGGTTCAGGGCGGAAACGACAAGGGTGAGGACGGCCACCGCCGCGACACGATGCCGATCGTCGAGGCTATCCGCGAGAAGGGCTGGGGTGCCGAGGTTGTCTACTTCGACCCGGAGAAGACCAACGAAATCTACGAAGACGTTGCCGCTAAGTACGACGCTTACATTTCCCGCGTCAACCCAGGCCACATTCCCGGTGGCGAAAAGGGCTACTTCGACATGCTGACCAAGCTGACGGAGGAAGCCGGCCTGGTTGGTATGTCCACCCCGGCCGAGATGATGGCCTACGGTGCGAAGGATGCGCTGGTGAAGCTGAACGACACCGATCTGGTGCCGGACGATACCGCTGCCTACTACGACGTCGATTCCTTCCACAAGACCTTCCCGACTTCCCTGTCGTACGGTGAGCGTGTGTTGAAGCAGAACCGTGGCTCCACCGGTTCGGGCATCTGGCGTGTGCAGCTGGAAGACAAGCAGCTGGCCGAAACCGTCGAGCCGGGTACGGCTCTGCCACTGGACACGAAGCTGAAGTGCACCGAGGCTGTCGACAACCACACCGAGGTTCGCGAGCTGGGCGAGTTCATGGACTTCTGCGACCAGTACATCGTGGGCGACAACGGCATGCTGGTGGACATGCGCTTCATGCCGCGCATCGTCGAGGGCGAGATCCGCATCCTGCTGGTCGGCCCGCACCCGGTGTTCGTGGTTCACAAGAAGCCGGCCGAGGGTGGCGATGCGTTCTCCGCAACCCTGTTCTCTGGCGCAAAGTACACCTACCAGAAGCCGGAGGAGTGGCAGGACCTGGTCGACATGTTCGCCGAGGCTCGCCCGGTTATTGCCGAGAAGCTGGGTGGCGACAACATCCCGCTGATCTGGACCGCCGACTTCATGCTGGCCGATGACGACGAGACTGGCGAGGACACCTACGTCCTGGGTGAGATCAACTGCTCCTGCGTGGGCTTCACCTCCGAGCTGGACATGGGTATCCAGCAGCTGGTGGCCGAAGAGGCCATTAAGCGTGTGGAGGCGAAGCACGCCTAGTTGCCTCTAGTACCCTACTTTCTTAGGGAGTATTAATTGCCCGTTAAGGAAGTAGGTAGTAGGTCAGATGGCAATTGTTTATGGAAAGAAGCGCCCCGGGCAGAGTGGGTGGGAAGACTTCGAAGCCTCCGTGGATGCGTTCCTGGAGGATGAGGTCGAAGGCTTCTCTGTTACATACGAAATGCGCCAGAACGCCTGGCAATACGACGGTGGCGAGTTGGAGCAGCGTGCGAATTTCAAAAGAAACCGCAAGCGGCTCCGTCGCATTGCGATGCTTGTGTGGGTCATCGGCGGCATCGTTGGCAGTTTGCTAGTGGTTGGCGAACAGGTTTATATCGGTGCCTGGCTGATACTGGCTTCCATAGCGGCGTTCTTCTATTTGATGTTCAGCTTCATTTTTTCCATGAACCGCAAGGTTGAGGGGAAAGATACCAGCAACCTCAAAGCCAACACCACTCTCGAGCAGTCTGTGGAAGACAGACGTAAGCAGGAAGCTCAGCGCCTTACCGCCATGGCGCGCCAGGGGTACATACAGCAGACTGGATTGCCGGCGGCTTTTCAGCGCGCCGCCCAGGGGTACAGGGCTGAGGAGCAGATTGGGTTGATGCTTGAGCAACGGCTTCCAGACCCGATCGAGATCGCCCACGACGTAATCATTCACCGCGATGGTCGCGACGGATTGACTAAGATCTTGGATGGTATGAGAGGGGTGGAGCAGCCCCTGATGTACGGAACCACCCCTACGGCGCGGAAGTTCGGCCTTGCCATGGGTATCTTTGGTGCGCTTGGGGAACTAACCGCCAGGAATGCTACGACGGCCAATGCGGACCACATTCTGTCCACGGCTGCGGGCCTTATCATGGTGGATACTAAACACTGGACGGGTGAGCTTAGTCTCGACTCGGCCGGTCAGTTTACCGCAGGTCCTAACCACCCGGGCAGTGAGTATCGAGAGAAGGCTGCGGATGTTACCCGGTTCGAGGCTTCGCGCATTAACCGTGGGGATGTATCCGTCATAATTCTCGCCGTTGTTGGCGGCAGTGTGCAGGATAAGTTTCTGCTGCAAGAAAGAGATGGTGAGGTTCCGATTGTTGCTGTCGAAGCGGAAGATGTGGCAGATACCATTATCAGGATTCACAACGACGGTCGGTTGCGCGCTCCGGTTTCCTTGAAGAGTGTGGAGTACAACTCTCCCGGCACGACGTGGTGATTCTTTAACCAGTACTGTTTTGCCCTTAAAAAATATTTGTTTAACTACATAACCCGTCGCGGGGCGTTAGAGTGAGGCGCATCACGTCCTCAATCTCCGAAAGGATCTAACCCCCGCGATGATTAACCACGACGTTCGCGTCCACCCCTCGGCCGACGACTTTCCGCAGGAAGAGCACCTCGCATGGAAGGTCGCGCAGGTCGCCGCCGACCCGGTCGAGGTGCCGCAAGACACCGCGGACATGGTGGTCAACCGCATCATCGATAACGCGGCCGTCGCCGCCGCCTCCCTCGTGCGCCGCCCCGTCACGTCGGCGCGCACCCAAGCGCTGTGCCACTCCGGTCCCAGCGCTGTTTTTGGTACGGACGCCACCGTCTCCCCCGAATGGGCCGCCTGGGCCAACGGGGTAGCGGTGCGCGAGCTGGATTTTCACGATACGTTCCTGGCCGCCGAGTACTCCCACCCAGGTGACAACATTCCCCCGATCCTGGCCGTAGCACAGGCGCGCGAGCTGGGCGGGCGCGATCTGATCCGCGGCATCGCCACCGGCTACGAGATCCAGGTGGACCTGGTCAAAGGCATTTCCCTGCACAAGCACAAGATTGACCACGTGGCGCACCTGGGGCCTTCCGCGGCCGCGGGCATCGGCACGCTGTTGCGCCTGGACCCGCAGGTGATCTACCAGGCAGTTGGTCAGGCACTGCACACCACTACGGCGACGCGCCAGTCCCGCAAGGGGCTCATCAGCTCGTGGAAGGCACACGCACCCGCCTTCGCCGGAAAGATGGCGGTGGAGGCCGTGGATCGAGCCATGCGCGGCGAGGGCGCCCCGGCTCCGATCTGGGAGGGCGAGGACGGCGTGATCGCTTGGCTGCTGGACGGCCCGGATGCCCACTACGTGGTGCCGCTGCCGGAGGCGGGGGAGCCGAAGCGGGCGATCCTGGATACCTACACCAAGGAGCACTCCGCGGAGTACCAGTCCCAGGCGCCGATCGACCTGGCTCGTCGTATGCGGGACAAGATCGGGGACCTCAGCCAGGTGGAAAGCATCGTGCTGCACACTAGCCACCACACCCACTACGTGATCGGCACCGGCTCGAACGATCCGCAGAAGTTCGACCCGAAGGCTTCGCGCGAAACGCTGGATCATTCCGTGATGTACATCTTCGCCGTAGCTCTGGAGGACGGCGAGTGGCACCACGAGCGCTCCTACGCCCCTGAGCGCGCTCAGCGCCCGGAGACCGTGGAGCTGTGGCACAAGATCTCCACCGTGGAGGATCCGGAGTGGACCCGCCGCTACCACTCCACCGATCCAGCCGAGAAGGCCTTCGGCTGCAAGGCGGTGGTCACTCTGCGCGACGGCACCGAGATTGTCGATGAGTTGGCCGTGGCCGACGCCCACCCGCTGGGCGCCCGCCCGTTCGGCCGCGCCGACTACATCAACAAGTTCCGCACCCTGGCCGAGGGCGTGGTGGACGAGGCCGAGCAGGATCGCTTCCTTGCTGTGGCCGAGGCCACCGCGGACCTGGCGCCCGGCGAGCTCGGCCAGCTGAACCTCGTGGTCAGCGACGATGTGCTGGCCCGCGCACCACAGATCCCCGGCGGTATTTTCTAAGAAAGGACCACTCACCATGACCGATCCAATCAAGGTTTCCAACGCTCCCTTCGACCGCGGACGTACCGACTTCACCACCCCGCGCGCCCAGTCCAGCAAGACCTCCAACGCCACCGGCACTGACAAGAACATCAACAAGGGTCTCAACGGCGTGGTGGTGGATACCTCGGCCGTCTCCAAGGTGAACCCCGAAACCAACTCCCTGACCTACCGGGGTTACCCCGTCGAGGAGCTGGCAGAACACTGCACTTTCGAGGACGTCGCCTACCTGCTGTGGAATGGCGAACTACCGGACTTCCGGGAGCTCGAGCAGTTCCGTCAGCGCGAGCGCGCCCTGCGCCCCATCGACCGCAGCATGCTGGACCTCATCAACTCTCTGCCGAAGACCGCCCACCCCATGGACGTGCTACGCACGGCGGTCAGCGTGTTCGGCACGGAGGACCTGAACTCGCACGACCGGAGCCCCGATGCGGTGCGCCGCACCGGGTTGACCCTGCTGGCCAAGCTGCCGACGATCATCGCCTATGACCTGCGCCGACGTAAGAACCTGGGGTACATCGCGCCGTCCCGCGACCGGGATATCGCGGAGAACTTCCTGTACATGTGCTTCGGCGACGGCGAGGACAGCCCCGCCAACAACCGTGACGACGTGGAGGCCTTCGACCAGTCCCTCACCCTGTACGCGGAGCATGGCTTCAATGCCTCCACCTTCACCGGCCGCGTGATCAGCTCCACCATGAGCGACGTCTACTCTGCCGTCACCGGCGCCATCGGCGCCCTCAAGGGTCCGCTGCATGGTGGCGCGAACGAGGCCGTGATGCACAACTTCCTGGCCGTCGAGGACCCGGCGGCCGCCGAGCAGTGGGTGCTGGACCAGTGTGACGCGAAGAACAAGATCATGGGCTTCGGCCACCGCGTGTACAAGAAGGGCGACTCGCGCGTGCCCACCATGGAGGCCGCCATGCGCCGCACTGCCGCCAACCACGACGGCCAGCGCTGGGTGGAGATGTACGACAACATGCAGAAGGCCATGGACCAGCGCACCGGCATCCAGCCGAACCTGGATTTCCCGGCGGGCCCGACCTACTACATGCTGGGCATCGACATCCCGTTCTTCACCCCGATCTTTGTCATGGCCCGCGTCGTCGGCTGGACCGCTCACATTGTGGAGCAGAACGCCGACAACGCCCTGATCCGCCCGCTATCCAGCTACGTCGGCCCGGAGCAGCGTGCCGTCAAGGCTGGCTAGCCCCAGAGGTCGGAGAAGTCGTATCCGAAGTGCGCCAGCCCCCGCCGTAGGGCGGGCAGCGATAACCCGATCACGGCCGACGGGTGCCCGTCGATGCTTTCGATGAACCACCCGCCGAGCGCCTCCAGGGTGAAGGCTCCGGCGCATTCCAGCGGCTCGCCGGTGGCCGCGTACGCCTCGATGGCGCGGTCGGACACGTCGGCGAACTGGATCTGTGTGGCGACAACCTCCTCGTAGATCTGCCCCGAGGCGGCGTCGATAAGAGCGTGCCCGGTGATCAGCTCCGCGCGTTTCCCGCGCTGCTGGCGCCACCGTCGCACCGTCTCTTCGCGCGTGTGTGGCTTGCCTTGCAGCTCGCCGTCGATGAGCAGCATGCTGTCGCCGCCCAGCACCAGCTCTCCCTCGACCGCCCGCGCCTTTGCGGTGGCCAGGTGCTGCACGTAGTCCGCCGGGGTAGGGTTCACGAGTCCCACCACGGCGGCTTCTTCGTCCACACCGGGGGAGACCTTGCGCGGGTACACTCCGGCGGCGTTCAATACCTTCTCGCGCGCGGGCGAGGTGCTAGCCAGCGTGAGCTGCATGCCCTAGCCCCGCGGCATCCGCGGATTGCGGAACGCGCCCGGGTTGCCGTGTAGCACCCCGCGCCCGTAGTGCCCGCGCGTATCGGGCTTC
Organism: Corynebacterium sp. HMSC058E07; assembly: GCF_001809885.1. Classification (NCBI taxonomy): domain Bacteria; kingdom Bacillati; phylum Actinomycetota; class Actinomycetes; order Mycobacteriales; family Corynebacteriaceae; genus Corynebacterium; species Corynebacterium sp. HMSC058E07. The sequence goes on along the minus strand of NZ_KV799281.1, from coordinate 255,635 downwards.
GCGTTGCGCAGTGCCTCGGCCTCCGCGGCCAGGTCGTCAACGATGAGTTGCAGCGCCCGGGTCTCTACCTCGTCCGGGTTGCCCTTGATCACCTGAAATTCGGTCACGCGCTTCCTCCTAGAACGGCAGGTTGTCGTGCTTGCGCGGGTAGCTATCCTCGGCCTTGCGCTCCACCAGTCGCAGGCCGTCGATGATGCGGGTGCGGGTCTCGGAGGGCGGAATTACCGCGTCGACCAGTCCCAGCTCGGCGGCGGAGTAGGGTTCCGCCTGGTAGCTATCGTCCTGCGCGATCTGCGCGGTCGGCCACGCGTACACCAGGTCGGTGCCCAGTCGCTTAGCGCCCAGCGAGAGGTACGCGTCCCCGAATGCCTTGCGCGTAATCACCGCGATCTTGCCCACGGAGGCCTCAGCCGTCACGCCGATCAGCTTCGCGGTGCGGCGGAACAGTGCGTCCGGCGCGTAGCCCGCCGAGTCCACGAAGGTCACCAGCGGCACGTTGAACGCGTCGCAGAAGCGGATGAAGCGTGCTGCCTTCTCGGCCGCCGCCACGTCGATCGCCCCTGCCTGCTGTTCGGGCTGGTTCGCAATGACGCCCACACTTCGGCCGCCCACCCGCGCCAGCGCCGTAATCAGGTTCGGTGCGTGGAGTTTCTGCATTTCCAGTACGGTATCGGCGTCTACGACGCGAGCCAAGACCTCGTGCATGTCGTAGGTCTGCGCGTCAGAGTCGGGGATCAAGCCGTCCAGTTCGCCCGGCTCTGCCGAACCGTCCTCGCCAGGCAGCGGGAGCGCCCGGTTGTTGCTGGGCAGATAGCCCAGGAGGTCTGCGACGAGTCCCAGCGCGGAGGCGTCATCCTCGGCGACAAGGTGGGCGGTGCCGTCTGCGGCGTCACCTACAAAGCCCCCGGCGCCCTTGACCGCAACGACGACATCGGAAAGAACCACCGAGTGCACCAGCGCGCCACTGGTGGGGCCGGCGACCAGCGCGATCTGCGGAACCACGCCGGAGAGCTTCGCCTGCAGGTTGTGGATGCGGGAGAAGTACTCGAGGGCGGCGATGCCCTCCTTCGGGCGGGCGCCCGTGCCCTCGTAGATGCCGATTAGCGGGGTGCCGGACTTTACGGCCAGCTCCATGACCTTCAGGATCTTCTCGCCCGCGGTTTCGCCGATCTGGCCGTCGAAGAGAGTCGCGTCCTGGGAGAACACGCACACCGGGCGACCGTCGATGGTGCCATAACCGGCGACCATGCCATCGGTGACGGGGCGGAACTTGTCGGCCTTGAAGGCGGTGGCGCGGTGGCGGGCCAGCGCGTCGGTCTCCACGAAACTACCGGCATCCAGCAGTGCGTCCACGCGGCGACGGGCGCGCGGAATCTCGTCCCCCTGCGGCTTGTGGGTCTCCGCCAGGCGATCGCGGAGGTCGGCGATCTTCCCGGCGGTGGTCGATGTGTCGGTGGTAGAGCTCATGGTGGCCATAATACGGCGTAAAAACTCCAGCGCCGTGATTGGTGGGGCTAGAGTGTCTGAGGGAAGGCATGTGAAGAGAAAGGACGGTAATGCCATGCGCGCGCCCCTGGACCCCCGCCGCCTGGCCGAGCGCCTGGCCCCGCTGGGCTACCGCCACGTCGAGGTGCTAGAGACCACCGGCTCCACCAGCACCGACCTGGCTGACCGCGTGCGCTGCGGCGAGGACCTGCCCGACATGTCCCTACTCATGGCCGAGGAGCAGACCGCCGGGCGCGGTCGCAAGGGTCGCTCCTTCGAAGCCCCGGCCCGCAGCCAGTTGATCTGCTCGGTGCTGGTGCGCCTGCCGGACGTGCCGGTCGACCGTATTAGCCTGCTCCCACTGCTGACGGGTCTGTCGATCGTGGAGGGCATCCGCGCCAGCGCCGACATTCCTATCCAGCTGAAGTGGCCCAACGACTGCGTGCTGGATGGCCGCAAGCTGGTGGGCATCCTGGTGGAGGCCGTGCACCTGGACCCGCACCCGGCGATCATCCTGGGCTTCGGCATCAACCACGACCTGCAGACCGACGAGCTGCCCGTCGCCCACGCCAGCTCCATCGACCTCGAATGCGCCCGCCTGGGGATGCCCTGCCCGACGCGCGAGGACGTCGCGGTGGCCGTGTTCGCGGAGCTGGCGGCGAATCTGGAGCGGTGGCGTCGACTAGGAGGGGCGGCCCAGACCGTGCTGCCGCGATACCGCCAGGCTTCCGCGACCATCGGCACGGCCGTGCGTGCTTTCCTGCCCGGCGACGAGATCGTGGAGGGCACGGCGACCGACATCGACGACGACGGCGAGTTGCTGGTCCGCACCGCGGAGGGCACGCGCCTGATCCGCGCGGGCGAGATCGTGCATCTGCGCGCCGACGGCACCGGCGACTACGGAGGGCGCTACGCATGAGCAAAATAACCTTCGACCCGGACGAGCAGATCCTCGCCGAGCTCAGCCCCGCCCGCCGCTCCATGTTCTTCCCCGTCCTGCGCCTGCTGTTGTGGACGGGATTGTTCTGGATGGGCATCGGCGCGCTGGATCAGTACATGGCCACCCAATTTCTGGACGCCCCTACGGTGGAAGCCTGCATGTGGCTTCGGCGGGGGCTGCTGGTTGCGTGGCTGTTGGTGTGCTGGAGGCGCTGCGTGCGTCACCTGGTTTTCCGCGCGCGCTCCCGTATGCTGCTGACCGACAGGCGCCTGATTACCGCGACCGGCCACCTGCGCAGTCGCATTGGCCAGATCCCACTGGCCAACGTGGTGGATTGCAGGGCCCACCGGGGCGACGTGGCGGTGTACGTGGCCGGGGCGCGCGTGCCTTTGGTGCTGCATTCGGTTCCCTATACCCGCAAGTTCGAGAGGCTGCTGAAGAGCCAGATTAAGAGTGTCGGGCCGGGGAACTATAGTTGGGAGCTGTGAGTGAGAGCAATGGGAATAACACAGCCGACTGGTCTTTAGCGCGCCCTGCCGCACACGCGCCGGGAGCGCCGCTGGTGACGATCATCGGTGATGGTCAGTTGGCGCGTATGACTCAACAGGCGGCGATCGAGTTGGGCTTAAGTTGCCGTGTGCTGGCCGGGGCGCCGGATTCCTCGGCCGCACAGGTGACCGCCGACGTGGTGCTGGGGGATTACGCACTGGAGGAGCACGTCCGCGAGGTTGCCCAGGATTCCGACGCGGTGACCTTCGACCACGAGCACGTGCCCAATCGTTTCCTGGATGACCTCATCGCCGCGGGGGTGAACGTCCAGCCGCAGCCCGCGGCGCTGATCAACGCGCAGGACAAGCTGGTGATGCGCAAGAAGCTGCGCGAGCTGGGCGCCCCGGTGCCGCCCTTCGCTGCCATCGAGTCCGCCGATGACATCGCCGGGTTTTTCGAGGCCGTGGGTGGCCAGGTCTGCCTGAAGGCCTGCCGCGGTGGCTACGACGGCAAGGGCGTGTGGTTCCCCGCCACGGTGGATGAGGCCCGCGAGCTGGTGGAGAAGCTGCTGGACAAGGAGATCCCCCTGATGGCGGAGAAGAAGGTCGCGCTGGTGCGCGAGCTGTCCGCCATGGTCGCCCGCACTCCGTCCGGCGAGGTGCAGGCGTGGCCGGCAGTGGAATCCCTGCAGGAAGATGGCATCTGCGTGGAGGCTGTGGCACCCGCCCCGAACTCCACGCCGGAGATCCTGGCCGCCGCCGAGCAGTTGTCCCGTGACATCGTCACCGAGCTGGGCGTGACGGGCGTGCTGGCCGTGGAGCTGTTCGAGACCACCGACGACAACGGCCAGCCGGAGATCATCGTCAACGAGCTGGCGATGCGCCCGCACAACACCGGCCACTGGACCCAGGACGGCTGCGTCACCAGCCAATTCGAGCAGCACGTCCGCGCCGTACTGGATCGCCCGCTGGGCTCCACGGAGCCGACCGCGCCGGTGGTGGTGATGGCAAACGTGCTGGGAGCGGACGAGGATCCGGCGATGCCGATGCACGAGCGCATGGATGCGGTGTGGCGTCGCTTCCCGAACGCAAAGATTCACATGTACGGCAAGGATTGGCGCCCGCGCCGCAAGATCGGCCACGTCAATATGCTGGGGGAGGATCCGGCGCGCATGCGCGAGCAGGCGCGGCTGGCCGCGAAGTTCCTGGAAACCGCCGAATGGGAGGACTAACCGATGACTGAGAACGCACGCACCCCGCTGGTCGGCCTGGTGATGGGCTCCGACTCCGACTGGCCCACCGTCGAACCGGCCGCCGAGGTGCTGGCCGAGTTCGGCATCCCCTTCGAGGTCGGCGTGGTCTCCGCGCACCGCACCCCGGAGCGGATGCTCGACTACGCCCGCACCGCCCACTCCCGCGGCGTGAAGGTGATCATCGCCTGCGCCGGTGGTGCCGCCCACCTGCCCGGCATGGTCGCCGCGGCTACTCCGTTGCCGGTGATTGGCATCCCGCGCGCACTTGGCAACCTGGATGGGCTGGATTCCCTGCTCTCCATCGTGCAGATGCCGGGCGGCGTGCCGACTGCCACCGTCTCCATTGACGGCGCGAAGAACGCCGGACTGCTGGCTGTGCGCACCCTCGCGGTGGCTGACGAGGCTCTGATGGACAAGATGGTCGAATACCAGGAGAATATGCGCGACGCGGTGCTGGAGAAGGATCGTGCCCTGCAGCAGAAGTTGATGGGGTGAAGCGTTCTAACTGGGTAGGGGTCGTCGGGGCTGCCTACTCATCTACTTTGTGGAGAACGGGAAAAACTCCTTGAGGCCTGTCGGTAGCAGAAAAACTATCTTGCAAAGTTCTTATAAAACCATCTTCGCAGAGGATTAAACTATCTGGTTTCGTGTCGTCTAGTTTCGCGGCCTGAACTCGGTATTTATCCCCTAGATGCGTCAGGGTTACATCATCTATATGGTCAATACTGCCAATTTTGTGAAGTCGAGTTCCTTTCTCGACGCTTATGTCTTGAATATTTGTGGAGTAGGATGATCTATCATTGCTTCCTTGGTAGAGGTTGACAATTCCGGGAAGAAAATCAATTTCATAGTCCCCGGCGGGCGTGGTTATTCTTAGGAAGCTGACGGTAAGGACCTGCCCTGTGTCTGGATTGGATACAACATCTCCATCATTCGGGCGACTTAATGGGTAGCCGGATGGGTCGATGATTAAATAGGCCATAATTTACCTCATCTCGCAATTTGTGTAGCCCAAGAGACTGACTCATCCCCAGCAGGTGTGAATCGTATTGTCTGGATGGCTGGTTTTAAACCAGGTAGCAAAGAAAACTAAGATCCTCGATCGATAAGATTCTTATCCTACTCGGTAGAAGTATTCCTTGGGGGGATTAATGGCTCAAGAATCTCATTTAGGATTGCGCAAACAAGGGCGGCAATTAGGCAGGCATAGAAAGGCGTAAGGATAATGTAAAAAACAGCAGCCAAGAGAAAGGTGCCACCAATTGTGGACGCCCAGTACTCTGACGGGCAGATTCCGAGCATAATGAAAGCTCTAGCAACAATCGCAACTGAGATGTCCAATATCGGCGACAGGATGAGGACGGTTAAGCTCCACAGTGGCACAGCCCAAACGCCGCCGACGCTGAATCGCCAGTGCGCGTTTGGGATGATCCATTGCGTTGCAATGACAGTCAATACTATCGGGAGACATATGGCCACAAGGGTGAGGGTCAATGCAATGAGTGAGCCAAGTTCGCCGATTTGCTTCTTCATCAGTTTTAGAAGCCTAACATGATCTCCAGCCAATCTGCCATGTCTCGGGCTAGGTCTGGCGACATCCTCTGGTTGATCATATAGCGTTCGAACGCCATTTGTTGCCGAGCAGAAGTTGTTTCGTCAATGGCCTGCTTGTTTACGGCGATAGGGTGCGACTGTAGCTAGACTCTTCATACATGTCTTATGAAGCAGTTCCTCGCCCGGTGTGGTGGCGGGATGCCTCCTGGTGGGTGTTCGTATCCATCGCGGGCTTCCTATACTTCTTCCTCGGTGCCGGCGCGACATTCGGCAGCGGGATCGTTAGCGCCACCTGGCAGGTCGTGCTTGCAGTCGTTGGGCTGATCACCAGCTTCATCGGCCTGCTTCTGCAGAGGTTTCGGCCCGAGCCGGGCGTGGCAGTCGTGGCGCTCGGCATGTTTTTTTTCGCTGCGTCTGCGATGCTGGTCTGGCCTCTCGGCTACCTGGTCGTGGCCTACGAGGCTTACTTCATCTCCGCGAAGCTGACGCTGCGCCGCAAGCTGTGGCTGACTTTGCTGCTGCTCGGCTCTTTCTTCGCGATGGTGTGGGCGACTTGCTACAACGCGGGCACCACTGGGGTCGGCGTAGACTTTCGGACCGCCGAGTTCTGGCTATTCTGGGGGCTAATTGTCCTGCTCACCGTCTTGACCGTCGCCCTGATGTGGCTGACGGGCCGCTATTCGCTGCGTCGTGACCAGTCCGTTGAGGCGTTGGCCGCCCGCGCCGAACTCGCCACCGTCAGCGAGCGCAACCGTATCGCCCGCGAACTTCACGACATCGTCGCGCATTCCCTCACTGTCGTCATCGCGCAGGCGGACGGTGGTCGTTACGCGGGTCGCAAGGATCCCGACAAGGCCATCGAAGCCCTCGACACGATCGCCGCGCGTGGTCGTTCGGCTTTGACCCAGATGCGGGAGCTGCTCTCTGTTCTTCATGAGGACGCCCCCTCGCCGCGATCCACCAGCGTCACCCCTGGGGTGGCCGGCGTTCCCGACCTGGTGGAGGATGCAAAGCGCAGCGGGGTGCAGGTGCAGCTCAAGGTTATTGGCGAGCCGCGCCAGCTGGACGAGGTCCGCGACCTCAGTGTGTATCGCATCGTGCAGGAATCCCTGACCAACGTGCTGAAGCACGCGGGTTCTGTGCCCGCGCAGGTGCGGTTGGAGTGGGAGCCTGCCCGGGTGTTCATTAGCGTGGATAACGCGCCTGGCGACGAGCAGATCGAGGGCTCCGGGCGCGGCCTGACCGGCATTCGCCAGCGTGTGGCCATTCATGGCGGCACGGCTAGGTGGGGAGCCTCGGCGGTTTACCCCGGAGGGTGGAACGTCACCGCTACGGTGCCTTATGCGAAGGAGGATTAAGTGATACGCGTAGGTTTGGCCGACGATCAGCAGCTGGTGCGCGCCGGGTTTGGCTTGGTATTGGATTCGCAGGACGACATCGCTGTCCAGTGGCAGGCTGCCGACGGGCAGGAGGCCTGCGAGCTGGCCGAGTCGCAGCCCGTCGACATCATCCTCATGGATGTGAAGATGCCCCGCTTGGACGGCATCGAGGCGACCCGCCGGGTGGTTGCCGGCACCACCGGCGCCCGCGTGATCGTGCTGACCACCTTTGATAACGACAACTACGTCCTCGGCGCCGTGGAGGCCGGGGCCAGCGGTTTCCTGCTTAAGGACACCGACCCCGAGGACCTTATCTCCGCCGTCCGCACCGTCGGTGATTCGGCGGCCGTGATCAGTCCGAAGGCCACTGCACGGCTGTTGCGCAGCATCCGCATGGAGCAAACCCCGCAGCGTCGCGGGCCCGTGGAGCTGGATCTTCCCGATCCGCTCACCCCGCGCGAGCAGGAGATTCTGAAGCTCATCGCGCTGGGGCTAAGCAACCAGGAGATCGCCGACAAGCTTTACATTTCGCTGCCCACCGTCAAGACTCACGTCGGCCGCGTGCTCACGAAAACTCAGTCCCGTGATCGTGTACACGCGGTGCTGTTTGCGTTTAAGCATCACCTCGTTCACGCTGACGCTCTGCTAGAACAAACTTTCTAAAACTTCCACTTAAGCTTTAGGGGTATTCTCGCTGTTCAGGCTGGTGGCGTCATTAAAAAAGAAAAAAGTTTTGGCTGGCTATTGACTTGGGTTGTGCGTGTGTTCTATTCTGTGTTTAGGAAGTTTGGCGGGGGTAACCTCGCCGCACCACCAGGGGAGTTCCATGCACACGAAAGATCCCACCTCACCACCAACATTTCGAATAGCTACCTCGCAGGATCCGCTGACCATTGCGGCGCGAAACCTTAACCAACAACGGTTCCGCCTGATCATGGCATGCGTGCCGGACGGGGACGATCTGGTGCCCGATTTCTGCACCCGACTTGCCGTGCGCCTAGGCGTTTCGGTCGGAGTTGCGGAGGCCTGGGCCGAGGCCGCCTTCGTACTGCGCGACTATCCGCGCCTTGTCGATTACTTCGAAGAAGGCTGCTTCACCGACCGCCATGTATTGCGGGTGGCGCAGGATCTTTTTGCGGTGGCGCCGGACGATCGCTCGGTTGTTGAAGAAAAGGTTCTTTGCGAATTGACGCCCTCACGTCCCAACCAGCACGTGATGTCCCCGAGGACGATCCACAATCGCATCGCGAAGATTTTGCAGGATATCGACCGCGACGTCGTACCTAAGGATGAGGCCACGTCGGCCGAACCGTGTTTGGGAGTGGATTGCCGCGACCCGGAGTACACCACGTTCACGCTGCGCGTTCCGCGGATGGAGGGTATCGAGATCGACAAGATCGTGCGCGCCACCGCCAAGAAATACGACTGCTCGCAGCCCGAGGCTATGGTGCGGCTGATCACCGGTAAGGCCGAGGTCTCCGTGACTCTGAACCTGTACCACGATCCGGCGAACGACGGCGCGGTGCTAGGGGAGGACCACTGGCTGAACCGCTCCGCCTCCAAGACTTGGCTGCAGCGGGTGACGCATCTGTCCGCGCCGGGCTATGCGGAGTGCGAGGGCTACGCGCCGACGGAGAGCATCAAGGCCGCCGTCGCGGGGCGTGACCTGCACTGTCGCTTCCCGGGCTGCGAGGTTCCCGCCTATAAGTGCCAATACGACCACGTGCGGCGCTACGGCAGCGGGCCGACGTCCACGGCAAACTTACACTTGCTTTGCTCGAAGCATCACAACCTCAAGACCGCGGGAAGCTGGGACGTCGCCCTGTATCCCGACGGGCACGAGGTGTGGACCTCCCACGGTGACGGGCACAGCGTGATCACAGAGGCCGAGGGGCCGCTGGGGCGCGAGACCTTCGCCCAGCGTAACGTCCGCAAAACCAAGACATTGGCCGAATATCACCAGGCGATAGAGGAAAGGGGTGGCGGGCCGTCATACTGAGGTAGGACACGCAAGATCAACCCCTCGTCCGATGTGGGAACACCACCCCGGGCGGCAGCATGGGAACCATGATCATCGTGGAAAACCTCACAAAGAGGTACGGCAAGAAAACAGTAGTCAACGACCTTTCATTCACCGTTCCGGACGGGCAGGTGACCGGCTTCCTCGGGCCCAACGGCGCGGGCAAGTCCACCACCATGCGCTGCATGCTCGGCCTCGATAAGCCGAGCGCCGGCAAGGTGACCTTCAGCGGCAGGGGATACGCCGGCGATTTCGCAGGCCTGGATAGCAAGTCCAGCATCGCCGGTGCGGTCCTGGACGCCACCTGGTTCACCCCTGCCCGCAGCGGCCGCAACCATCTGCGTGTCATCGCGAAGGGTGCGGGCATCTCCGACAAGCGCGTGGACGAATGCCTCGACATGGTGGGCCTCACCAGCGCGGGCAAGAAGAAAGTCGGCGGCTACTCCCTCGGCATGAAGCAGCGCCTCGGCCTGGCCGCCGCCCTCCTTGGCAACCCGCAGCACCTGATCCTCGACGAGCCGGTCAACGGCCTCGACCCGGAGGGTGTGTCTTGGATGCGTCGCACCATCCGCCATCTCGCCGACGACGGCCGCGGCCTGCTGGTCAGCTCCCACCTGCTCAGCGAGATGCAGCAAACTGCCGACCGCCTCGTACTAATTGGCCAGGGCAAGCTCATCGGCGAGCAAACCCTAGACGAGTTCCTCGCCGGCGGCGCCCACGTGGAGGTCGAGTGCAAGGAAGCGGTCCTGCTAGCAGACAGCCTGCGCAGCCGCGGTTTCCAGGTCGATCTGGATCGCGAGCGGACGCTGCGTGTGGGCGTCGACAACATACCAGAGCACGAGGTGCGCGCAGCGATCGCGGCCACGGCGCTAGAGGAAAAGTTTGCGGTGACCAAGCTCGCGACTACCGCAGACAACCTGGAACAGCGCTTCCTCGCCGCGACCGCCAGCCAACAGGAATACCGCAGCAACTAGCCCCCACCGCACAGAAAAGAGACAAACCATGCTCAAAGCAATCTCCTCCGAAGTTACGAAGCTGCTAAGCCTCCGCAGCACCTGGATCTACGTGATCCTGTTCACGGGTTCGATCTACGGCCCGACGACGCTCTACATGCTTTTCAACGACTCCTCGCGATTGGTTGGCGGCTGGCCCGAGCTTCTATTCGGCGGAATGATCTTCCTGATGATCGCCATCATTTTCGGCGCTTCGACGACGGGCGGCGATATCAGTAACCACATGACGGCTCACGCTTTCCTTACTCAGAAGAGTAGGAGTTCCTGGCTGCTGGCCCGCGCGCTGGTGGCGGCGGTGTTCGTGGAGCTGAACTACATCCTCGGCGTGGCGCTCAGCTGGGCAGTGTTCAATGTATTCCCGGCCGGGCACTTCACCGGCGAAGGCCAGCTGCTGGTGTGGGGATACGCGGTGGGCGCCCCCGCCTTCGCCGTGATGGCCGTCGGCATCGCCGCACTGCTGCGTAATCGAGTGGGTGCCATCGCACTGCCGCTGGTGTGGATGCTCGTAATTGAAGGTCTGCTGGCTATGGGTGGCCAGAAGATCCCGTTCCTCAAGACCCTCTACCACCTCTCCCCAGGTAGCCGCGTCCCAGACATGCAGTCGTGGGTCGTTTCGACGGACCATGCCGGAATGGCTTCTCCTACCTCCGGATTCATTGTGCTTATCGCCTGGATGGTCGTCCTGCTGGCACTGGGGCTGTACAGCAACAAGGTGCGAGATGTGAAATAGAATTTGATAGCCTGACGGCATGATCGCAGTCAAAGAATTAACTAAAAAGTATGGGTCCACGGAGGTTCTCCATGGGCTCACTTTTTCTGTCCCAGATAGCCAGGTCACAGGCTTTCTGGGGCCGAATGGTTCCGGAAAGTCCTCAACGATGCGCTGCATTCTGGGGCTGGATACGATTGGCAGGGGAGAGGTCACTTTCGACGGCCAACCTCTGCATGCCTACCGCGCGCAGCGTCCTCACATCGCCGGCGCGCTACTGGAACCGACCTGGTACATGCCCGGCCACTCCGCCCGGGCGCACATCCGCTCCATCGCCCAGGCGGCCGGGATCTCGCAGTCCCGCGCCGACGAGTGCCTGGAGCTGGTGGGCCTGGCCGAGGTGCAAAAGCGCAAGATCAAGAAGTTCTCCCTCGGCATGAAGCAGCGCCTGGGTCTGGCCGTGGCTCTGCTGGGCGACCCGCAGCACCTCATCCTCGATGAGCCCGTCAATGGCCTCGACCCCGAAGGTGTGCACTGGATGCGTGGACTGATCCGCCGCAGCGCCGCCGAGGGGCGCGCCGTACTGGTCAGCTCCCACCTGCTGCACGAGATGGAACTCACCGCCGACCGCCTAGTCGTCATTGGCAAGGGCTCCCTCATCGGCGAATACACCATGGACGAGTTCCTGCGCACGGGCGCCCAACCCACCATCCGGATGCGCGTGGCCGATCCCGATTCTTTTGTGGACGCCACCTCGCGCCTGGATGGCGTAAACCTCACACGGCAAGCCGACGGCTCCCTGGAGTTCGCCTCCGAAGCCCCCGACCTGGACAGGCGCCTCGGCGAACTGGCGCGCGACACCGGAGCTGTGGTGCTAGAGATGACCCCGCAGCGCGCGGGCCTGGAGCAGAAGTTCCTGGACGCGACCGGGCAGGCAGTGGAGTACAAGACTCAGGACAGGAGGGGCCAGTAATGTTGGGAATCATTCGCAGCGAATGGACGCGCTCGCGGGTCATGTTGGGCACCTGGATCATGCTGGGGTTCGTCCTGCTGTTCTACATCGGTGCCAATGCGCTGACTCTGAGCTACTACAGGTCCGAATACGGGATGAATGAGCCGGAGGTGGACTTGACGGAGCTGGGCGGGGGCCTCATGCCGGCTTACTTGCTAATCCTGTCGCTATCGGCCGTGCGAGTCAGCGGTACGCGCGGGCACAACCTGCATGCGCAGTCCTTCTTGGTGATCCCCGCCCGCTGGCAGCAGCTGTTCGCGCAGCTGTTCGTCAACGCAGCCCTGGCGATGGTGACCATGGCCGTGGCGGTGGGAGTCTCGGTGGCGATGATGGCGACCCTGCCGCAGGAGATCAACACCGACCAGCTGCCGCTGCTGGGCTACACGATACTGTTCGCCGGGCTGATCAGCCTGATGGCCTCGGCGATCGGCGTGTTGATTCCCTCCACGGCCGGCGCGGTGGTGCTGCCGCTGGTGTGGGCGACCGCGGTGGAGCTGATCTCCCAGCAGCTCAGCCAATGGATCGCCGACAACATCGCGCCCTATTTGCCGTTCAGCAACATTTGGATGATCCTGGGCAACAGCGTCTCCGTTGGCAAGCACGACACCCTGGTCAGCGTGGCGATCGTCGTCGCCTGGACGGTTGTGCTGGTGGCCTGGGCCTTCCTCGTCCACCAGCGCAGGGACGTTAAATAGTCGCGTTCTCCGCCGCTGCGATCTCGGCAGTGGGCTCGGTGGCCATCACCACCGACCCGCCGTCGCGCAGCGGCTTTAGTGTATCCAGCATCGACTGGGTATCGGTCCACGCGGGCACCAGCACCCGCGGACCAGCGGGGGCGGCGGCCACAGCCGGGCCGGGGTAGGTATCGGGTTGCACGCGCAGCTCGGGGGAGAAGTCGTTCACGCCGAAAGGCAGCTCACCGCCGGACTCCTCCACGCCGCGGCCAAAAGGATCGTCGGAGAGTACGAAAACCTCACCCGAGTGGGCCTCCGCCAAGTTTAAGTCGTCGGTAAAAAGCACGTCGCAAGAGTCGGCGTCCACAATAGAAACACCAGTCCGCCAGCAACCCAGAACAATCATGAGCGGCTGCCAACCCGGAGCGCAGGCGATCCCGACTGAGGTTGGGGCGAGCGAATCCAGCAGGTGAGCCGCCTTCGATTGCCAGTTGTGCAGCGTCTGGGCGGACAGCTCCATGCGGCCCGCCGGAGTGTAGGTGGTCAGGCGCGGGCTGGCCGGATCTTGGGCGACGAGCGGGGCGATAATATCCATTAGTTCACACACATCGGACCGTCGCCACCGGCGTCGATCGGATCCTTACGGTCGGTGCCCTGGCCGGTACCCGGCGTGCCAACGGTGGAGGGCTTGGCGGCGGTGGAAGTGGAGTCGGCAGTGGTGCCCGCGCTCGTGGTCTCGTCCGGAATGCCATCGCCGTCGAGGTCCTTCATGCCCTCGGTCAGCGTGCCGACATTCGGATCATCCGGCTTGGTCAACGGGGCGGACTGCTCCAGGATGCCCGGGCCGGCGTAGGTGCCGGACAGGGTGACGGACAGCTCGTGTTCGTCCAGGGAGGAATCCTGGACGACGGGCAGCCCGCCCAGCTGCTTGGCCAGCGCCCGGGCGGCCGGATCGTCAGCGTTCTTCGCGTTGACCTGGGACTCAGACACACCGGTCTCCGGGTGGTTACCCACCTTGCCGGACTTGTAGCCGTACTGCTTTGCCAACTCCGACACACGCGCCGCAAGGCCGGCCTGCTCGGAAGCGTTGAATACGTTGACCTTGTAGTCCCCGGCCTTGTAGTCGGTAATGTCCGCCGGCTTGTCGGAGGTGGGTTCCTCCTCGCCCGGCTTGTCGCCCAGCAGTTCCTTGAAGAACTTGTGGACCTGGTCGGTATCGACCGTGACGACGGACTCTCCGTAGTCGCCGGTGCCGTCGATGCTGGTGACGGGGATGGTCTGGAAGCTCACGTCGCCGCCGGCCATGTTCTGCATCTGTGTAGCCAGGCCCATGACATCCCAGCCGCTATCCAGCACCACGGAGCGCTGCACCGCGTTGTTGAGCTTGGACATGCTGCCGGGATCCGTCAGCGTCTTCGAGGACAGGACGTGGTTGGCCAGGCTGGCCATGTACGCCTGCTGGCGGGTGATGCGATCCAAGTCACCGCGGGGCAGTTCGTGGCGCTGGCGGACAAAGCTCAGCGCATCCTGGCCGGTGAGGGTCTGGCGCCCGGCCTTGAACTTCGCGCCGGACAGGGGTTCGTCCACCTTGTTTTTCAGGCACACGTCCACGCCGCCGACCGCGTCGGTCAGCAGCACAAAGCCCAGCAGGCCGACCTCGGCGTAGTGGTCCACGTTGATGCCGGTGAGGTCAGCCACAGAACTAATTAGCGCCTGTCGCCCGGCCTCGGTGGACTTCTTGTCGACCTCGGATTTGTTGGTCTCGCCGTTCTTGGACAGTTCCTGCGACTTCTCGAACTTCGCCGTTCCGTACACGCCGTTGAGCTTCATGTTTCCGTAGTCGCGGGTGCGCACGTAGGTATCGCGGGGCAGAGATACTGCGGTGGCGGAGGATCCATCATTCGGGATGCGGATCAGGATCATCGTGTCCGTGTTGGTGGCCTCTTCCTCGCCAGCGCGGAGCATGTCGATCTCCTGCTGCGACAGCGGATTGCCCTTCGCGTCCGTGCGCGAATCCACGCCCACCAGCAGAATGTCGGTCGCCCCATCGGGCTGGTTGCCGAGGTTCAGGTTATCGGCCTGAGCAAGACCATCGTTGAGGTTGCCGACGGCCATGTAGCCGATCCCCATCACGACCAGCGATAGTGCCGAGACTGCGGCGACTACTCCGCGCGACAGTCGGGAACCGATCTGCTTGGCTTCCCGGCCGCCCGGGGCTGCCTGGATGCGCCGCGAGTGGCGGCCTCTTTCATGCTCAGTCATTGTTATCACTTTAGCGGCAAAAATGCGGCTGGTGTAGTACTGGATTCATGAGTGTTTTGGTTTTCGGCGCCTCCGGCCAAGTCGGCCGCGCACTGTTGCGCCTTCGCCCGGACTTTGTGCCGGTAGGGCGAGCGCAGGCGGATCTGGCGGTGGCAGGTTCTGTGGATTCTTTCTTATTGACGCCACCATCTCCCGTCAAAGCCATCGTCAACCTCGCCGCATTCACAGCGGTCGACGATGCCGAAAAGCCTGAGAACGCGAGTGCTGTGCACCAAGTGAATGCGGTAGCCCCTGGGCGCATGGCCTCCTGGGCGTGGGCGCACGGAGTGCCGATGCTACACGTCTCCACCGACTATGTGTTCCCGGGAAATCTACCCGTGGGCTGGGAAAACCCAGTCGACGGCCAGCCCGCACCCGTGAACGCGTACGGGCGCAGCAAGCTGGAGGGGGAGCGGCAGGTTCTGAACTTCGGCGGGCGCGTGGTGCGCACGGGGTGGGTGTACGACGCAGAAAGCCGGAACTTCGCCACCACCATGGTGCGCCTGGCCCGGTCGGGAGTGAGCCCCACGGTGGTAGACGACCAATACGGCAGGCCCACTCACGCCTCCGTGCTGGCGGCGGAGCTCGCCGCCATGGTCGACGGGAAGCGCACCGCAGCGATCAGCCACGTGACAGGCTCCGGTCCGGTGGCCACCTGGTGTGGATTCGCCCGCGAGATCTTCGCCACAATCGGCCACGACCCCCGGCGAGTGAAGGCTGTGCCGAGCAGCGAGTATCCCACCCCCGCGCACAGGCCCCGCAACAGCACCCTGCAGATTCCAGCGAGCGGCTTGCCCGCGTGGCGAGATAGTTTGCGTGCCGCCCTGGGGTAACCTCAACGGCCATGACAGAGGCACCCATCGCGATTATCACCGTGACCTATTCACCGGGGGAGTACCTGGCCAAGTTCCTGGACTCGGTGCCGGCAAACGCCCGGGTCGTCATGGTTGATAACGGCTCCACCGACGGCGCGCCCGAAGCCGCCGCCGAGGCAGGAAAGGCGGAGTTGCTCTACAGCGGGGGCAACATCGGCTACGGAGCCGGCATGAACCTCGGCGCCCGCCACCTGCGCGCGGCTCGCGAGGCTGGAGAGATCAACCGGGACTACCTGGTGATTTCCAACCCGGACGTGGTGTTCGGCGACGGTGCGATCGACGAGCTAATGGAGGCGGCGCGGCGTCATCCTCGAGCAGCAGCGCTGGGCCCCCGCATCGTAGAGGCAGACGGCACCGCCTACCCGTCGGCACGCGCAGTGCCGCAGCTGGGGTCCGGCATCGGGCATGCGCTTTTCGGCAAGATCTGGCCGGCGAACCCCTGGACCAAGCGCTACCTGGACGATGCCGACATGGACAGCGAACGGCCCGCGGGGTGGCTGAGCGGATCCTGCCTGCTGCTGCGCTGGGATGCGTTCGAGGCGCTGGGTGGCTTCGACGAGCGCTACTTCATGTACATGGAGGACGTGGACCTGGGCGACCGGCTGGGGCGCGCGGGCTGGCTGAACGTCTTCGTGCCCAGCGCCGAGATCCGCCACGCCAAAGGTCACGTGGCCGGGAAGCACCCCGACGTGGTGCTGAAGGCCCATCACGACAGTGCGTACCGCTTCCAAGCTGATCGGCTGCCCGGGCTGCGTTACCTGCCGGTGCGGCTGGTGCTCAAGGCGGGGCTGAAGGTGCGCGAGAAGATCGCAATTGCCGCGGCCCACGGCGTGGGTTCTACAGCGGGCCGTTAACAGTAGCTAATCTGTGAAAATTAACAGCTATAGCAAGGGTATAGAAAGGCTAAAGAAGTGGTAGATCTCGCAGCCACGACCGACGCAGTGATCCTGGTCGGCGGCAAGGGCACTCGACTGCGCCCCCTGACCAACTCCATCCCGAAGCCAATGCTGCCGGTGGCGGGCGCGCCCTTCCTGGAGCACCTGCTGGCTCGCATCAAGGAGGCCGGCATGACGCACGTTGTGCTGGGGACCTCGTTCAAGGCGGAAGTTTTCGAGGAGCACTTCGGCGACGGCAGCCACCTGGGGCTGGAAATTGAATACGTCGTGGAAGATGAGCCACTGGGCACCGGCGGTGGCATCCGCAACGTCCTGGACCACCTGCGCTACGACCGTGCGATGGTATTCAACGGCGACGTTCTGGGCGGAACGGACCTGCAGGCCGTGCTGAATACGCACGTCGAGCAAGAGGCGGACGTCACCCTGCACCTGCTGCGCGTTTCCGACCCCCGCGCCTTCGGCTGCGTGCCGACGGATGCCGACGGTCGCGTGAGCGCCTTCCTGGAGAAGACGGAAGATCCGCCGACGGACCAGATCAACGCGGGCAGCTACGTGTTCAACCGATCCGTGATCGAGAAGATCCCAGCCGGCCGCCCGGTCAGCGTGGAGCGCGAGATCTTCCCGGGATTGCTGGAAGCCGGCGCCCGCGTGTTCGGGCACGTGGATCAGGCCTACTGGCGCGACATGGGCACCCCAGCCGACTTCGTCCGCGGATCCTCGGACCTGGTGCGTGGTATTGCCCCTTCGCCACTGCTGGCTGGACGCAACGGAGAGAGCCTGGTGGATGAGTCCAGCGCCATCGCCGGGGGAGCGCTGCTGCTGGGCGGCACCGTGATCGGCCGCGGCGTGGAGGTCGGCGGCGGTGCACGCGTCGAGGAGTCTGTGATCTTCGACGGAGTGCAGATCGAAGCCGGCGCAACCGTTGAGCGCTGTGTTATTGCCGCGGGCGTGCGAATTGGCGCGCGGGCGCACCTGGTGGACTGTGTCATCGGTGAAGGCGCCGTCATCGGCGCGCGCTGCGAGCTGCGCGACGGGCTGCGCGTGTGGCCGGGAGTGAACCTGCCGGACGGTGGAGTGCGCTTCTCCTCTGATATTTAAGGCCGGTTTCGCGCCCGGCGAAAAAATTTAAAGAAATTTCACTACATCTAGTGTGTCCTGAACTAAAGGTTCAGGAATACGCCCATATGTTGTGGTTTTAAATTTGGCCGCACGCATACATTGTGGTTGTGCGGCGTACCATTCGCTCAGGATTGCGGGGCGTATGGGGCGTATGTGACTGCTGTGACTAGTGGGGCTCCCGGGATTTCGTCAAAGGTTGACGTGGTGTAATTACCAGTGTGTAATCTTCAGTAGACCGACAAAAACGAAGCCTTTCAATGGCGCCAATCAGATGAGGAGATCCCCGTGGACAAGTCAGTAGACACAGCCCTTCGTGGCCACTTTGCTGACGGTTCCTCGGCGGTTGAGCAGGAGGCGAACGTGGATAACGAAGCTCGCCAGAAGAACCTCTTCGATCTAACGCAGGACTTCGATCTACTCTTCGATGCTGTGGAACAGGACTGGCAGGAACAGGCCCTGTGTGCACAGACGGATCCGGAGGCCTTCTTCCCGGAAAAGGGTGGCTCTACTCGCGAAGCGAAGCGAATCTGCCAGGCATGTGGCGTGCGTGACGAGTGCCTGGAGTACGCCCTCGAACACGACGAGCGCTTCGGTATCTGGGGCGGACTCTCGGAGCGCGAGCGTCGCCGACTGAAGAAGCGTATCGGCTAATTAGCTTAAGCGGGGGTCGATCTGGTCGGGGGACACATTCAGGTAGCAGGCCACCAAGCGCACAATGATCATCCGTAGTAGTTCGTGAAGATCCTGCGCGGACGCTGCACGGGATTCTACGGGGCGGCGGAAGATGATGATGCGGGGGCGCGTCGGCGCCCCTTTGCTGTCCACGCCCGCCACGACTAGCCGACCCAGGGGAACCTGGCCATCGGCGACAACATCCTCCGGCCACTGCCGGTAGCCAGCACTCAGCCGCATGCGCGGGACAACGTCGACAGCAATGTCGAGGCTGGACAGTTCGGCGTCAAAACGCTCCAGGATTGGCTCGAAGGCATCGATAACCGCATCGTCGAAGCGCTGCGAACGCGACTTATTGCGCGGCACCTCCGGCAACAGGATGCCGCGGATGCCTCGACCGCGGGGATCCTGCCTCATGCGCGCCTCTTGCCTCATAGCCCCACATCTTAACCGCGGTACAGCGACATGCCACGAGGGCACGCTCGAAAGCGGACGGAAAAGGGCTACACTAATGCGCGTGACTTTCATCCGACAATGCTCTCGCCCCGGCTGCGGCAAACCCGCCGTCGCGACGTTGGAGTTCAACTATGCAGAGCAGCTAGCCATCGTGGGGCCGCTGAGCGTTAGCGGAAATCCGCACCGGTGGGATCTGTGCGAAATCCACGCTCGCCGCACCACCGTCCCCCAGGGCTGGCGGCTCGAATTTGTCGACGCCCCGGCAGAGGAGGCTGACGAAGAAGACCTTATGGCCCTGGCGGAAGCGGTGCAGCAGGCCGCAGAACACGATGTCGAGGAAGCACCGCAGCCAGCCCCCCGGCTTTACCGGCGCTCCGAAATCCCGGAGGCCACCCCGCACCACCCGTCGATGAAGAACCTGCCCCGATCCACCCCGCGCCGGCACCTGCGCGCGGTACGTAACCAGCATTAGCGAAAGGAAACCCCCATGGCTACCCATTCTCCCCAAGATGTAGCAGCGGCCATTAAGGCCTACGACGTACGCGGAGTTGTCGGCGAGGGCGCCGGATTCCTCAACGAGGACTTCGTGCGCGACGTGGCGGCATCCTTCGCCCGCCTTATGCGCGAAGAAGGGGCCGACACGATTGTGATCGGCCACGACATGCGCGACAGCTCCCCGAGCCTGGCCGCCGCTTTCGCCGAGGGCGTGAACGCGCAGGGACTGAACACCATCACTCTGGGACTTACCAGCACCGACGAGCTCTACTACGCCAGCGGCGTGAAGCAGTGCCCGGGTGCGATGTTCACCGCCTCCCACAACCCAGCGAAGTACAACGGCATCAAGCTCTGCCGCGCCGGCGCCCGCCCCGTGGGGCAGGATTCTGGCCTGGACCGCATTTCCTCCGAGCTGGTGGAAGGCGTGCCAGCCTACGATGGAGAGCCCGGCACCAACACCACTGAAGATGTACTGGAAGGCTACGCCGACTACCTGAACAACCTCGTGCCGCTGAACATCCACCCTCTCAAGGTTGCGGTGGACGCAGGCAACGGCATGGGTGGCCTGACCGTTCCGGCCGTGCTGAAGCAGGACGCGCTGGAGATCTTCGACCTCTACTTCGAGCTCGACGGCACCTTCCCCAACCACGAGGCAAACCCGCTGGATCCCAAGAACCTGGTCGACCTGCAGAAGTTTACCGTGGACCAGGGCGCGGATCTGGGCATCGCCTTCGACGGCGACGCGGACCGCTGCTTCATCGTCGACGAGTTGGGTGAGGCCGTTTCCCCTTCCACCATCTGCGCTATGATCGCCGAGCGCTACCTGGACGAACAGCCGGGGGCGACGATCATCCACAACCTGATCACCTCCAAGTCCGTGCGCGAGCTGGTGGAGGCCAAGGGCGGCAAGCCGGTGCGCACCCGCGTGGGCCACTCCTTTATCAAGGCCCAGATGGCACAGGAATCCGCAGTATTCGGCGGCGAGCACTCCGCCCACTACTACTTCAGCGACTTCTTCAACGCCGACTCGGGCATGCTGGCCGCCCTGCACGTCCTAGCTACCCTAGGCGGACAGGATAAGCCCCTGTCGGAGCTGAAGCGCGCCTACGAGACTTACCGTGCCTCCGGGGAGATCAACTCCGAGGTTGCCGACCAGGCGGGCCGCACCGAAGCCGTGGTGGAGGCCTTCGCCGATCGCACGGTATCCGTCGACCGGCTCGACGGCGTGACCATCGAGCTGCAGGATGGCTCGTGGTTGAACGTGAGGGCGTCCAATACAGAGCCCCTTCTTCGCCTCAACGTCGAAGCGCGCGACGACGAGGGCGTACAGGCCATCGTCGACGAAGCACTGGCAATTATCCGCGCTTAAGGGAGTTAAATGCAGCTCATCGAGGGTGTAGTACAGAATTACGCATGGGGTTCGCACGAGGCCCTGGCGCAGATCCAAGGGCGCCCGGCGCCAACCGAAAAGCCCGAGGCTGAACTGTGGTTCGGCGCGCACCCGGGAGCGCCGGGAGTGCTGCTGGACCTCATCGAGGCCGACCCGGAAGGGCAGCTGGGGCAGGGGCGCACGCGCCTGCCGTTCCTGCTGAAGCTGTTGGCCGCCGAGCGCGCCCTGAGCATCCAGGTGCACCCCACGAAGGCGCAGGCCGAAGCCGGATTCGCTGCTGACGAGGCCGCGGGAATCGCCCTCGACGCTTTCGAACGCAACTACAAGGACGACAACCACAAGCCCGAACTACTGGTAGCTCTGGGCGAGTTTGAGGCGATGGCCGGCTTCCGACCCCTGGCGCGCACCGCAGAGCTGCTGGAGTGGCTGGCTGTACCCGAACTGGACTTCCTGCGCGCCGCCGTGGTCGATGGCGATCTGCGCGAGGCCGTCGAGCGCACCCTGCACCTGCCCGCGCAGGACCTTCCCCGGATTATTGACGCCCTCACGCGGCGCTGCCGGGATGTTGCGGGCCAGGATCAGGGCTGGATGGGCGACGTGGCGGACCTTGTTGTGCGCCTGGAGGAGCAGTATCCGGCAGACGTCGGCGTGCTCTTTGGCCTGCTGCTCAACCGCGTGGTGCTGCAGGAGGGGGAGGCCCTCTACCTGGACGCTGGGCAGCTGCACGCCTACGTGCGTGGCACCGGCGTGGAGATCATGGCGAACTCCGATAACGTGCTGCGCTGTGGGCTGACCCCGAAGCACATCGACGTGGCGGAGCTGCTGAGCGTGGTGCGTTGGGAGGAACTGGCGGATCCCCGATTGCGTGCCGATAATGCTGGGGTGTACCACACCCCAGCAGAGGAGTTCAGCCTGTGCCGGATCGATGGCACAGGGCAAGTCACGGGGCCGGCGATCGTCCTTGCAGTGGGGGACACAGCAGAATGCGGCGAGCTGCAGGTAGAAAGCGGATCGGCAGCCTGGGTGCCCGCGGGCGAAGAGGCTACCGTGCGCGGAAAGGCCTTTATCGCTCGGCCGGGGGCGTAGCGTCCGTCGCCGGTCCCTTTGTGGTGTCGGTGGGCTTGCCCGTCTTCGGTTGCGGTTCGTCTGGATCGCTAGGTTCGCTCGGCGCCACCTCTGCATCCGTCTTGCCCGGGGTGGGTTTCTCGGTGGGGGTGGAGTGATCCTGATCGTCAGACCCGGCCGGCTCTGACGGGCGGGGGAACTCCGGGATTGGCGGAATCGGCGGAATGTGTGGGATTCCCTGATTCGAATCCTGGCCAGGCTTGGTGTGGGGCTGAGGCTGTGCCTGGGGCTGCGGCTGGGCCTGGGATTGGGGCTGTGCAGAGGTCTGGGGGGTGTTCTGCGAATTCAGCCCTTCCGCAATGATCGTCTCTGACGGCTGTGGGTTGGAGGTCTGGCGACCGTTCCACGCGTTCGGCGGAAGGTAGGGATCCTGTCCCAGCGGAGCTACGTTGGTGTAGTGTCCACTGCCGGGGCTTGCCTGGTGGGACGTGGAATAGGCCGGAGCCTTGGGCTGAGCCGTGGGCTCTGCCGAGGAGGGATTGTCGGGAACCACATCGTGTTCTTGGGACGCCGCTCCCGTGCTGATGGCGATCGTGGACTCCTCGGCGGACTGTGGCTTGGGTGCGGTGGCATCGGAGCCTGCCTGCCAGGTCCACACGCCAATCACGCCAGCAAGAGCCAAGCCGACCACGGCGATGCCGCTAATGACGCGAGGAAACCGCGGGTGCTCCTCGGGGGACTCGTAGATTACGGTGGTGCTTTCTTCTGTGGCCACTCGGCTCACCTCCTTTACTCTGTCGGTGTTGTCGACTCCTGCTGTGCAATGCGGGCGAGGGAAACAATGTTCCCCGGAAACCTACACTCGCGAACAAGAAAAGGTCACAATTTGGTTAAGGATAGGGAAGAGCCTAGCAGGGATCGTGCCATTTGACCATGGCTGCCACGCGCGCAAACGCGCTACAGTCGGTAATTAAGTGACAGAAAGGTCGGCAGGATGAGCAACTGGGACGAATTAATCTTCACGCAGGAAGACAACGTGGACTTCCTTGACGAAGTGGCAGAGCTTGAGGGCAACGAGGTTGCCCAAGCGCTGGTGGACGCAGTGAATCTGGCGCTACGTGACGGCCAGCCCGGATCCGTGGATCACTCCGTCGGCCTCTGCGCCGCAACCGTGGCGGCCATCTGGTCGGGCGCGCCGTTTAGTGTGGCGAACGTGGCCGACGATCACCCCTTCATCCGCGCCCACATCGGCCAGTGCCCAACCAACCTGCAGGAGGTTTCCTTGCAGCTCTTGGATGGCGAGTATGAGCGGCTGAGCGCCACGGAAGCAGTAGAGGCAGAAGACCTGGAAACCTTTGTTGAGGCCTTAAGTTAGAGTCCGGGACTGCTTGTCCAACACGTCTAATACACTGTGTTTGGTTTGTTAAATACAGCGTTTGCTAATCATGTGAGGAGTCACCCCACCCATGGAGTTTAAAGTCAAGGATCTCTCTCTGGCAGAGGCCGGCCGCCACCAGATCCGCTTGGCGGAATACGAGATGCCGGGGCTGATGCAGCTGCGCCGCGAGTACGCCGAGGATCAGCCACTGAAGGGCGCCCGCATCGCTGGTTCCATTCACATGACCGTGCAGACGGCCGTTCTGATCGAGACCCTGGTGGCCCTGGGCGCGGAAGTGCGCTGGGCTTCCTGCAACATCTTCTCCACTCAGGACGAGGCCGCGGCGGCCATCGTGGTCGGCGACGGTACCCCGGAGCAGCCCGCCGGCGTGCCGGTGTTCGCGTGGAAAGGGGAGACCCTGGACGAGTACTGGTGGTGCCTGAAGCAGATCTTCACCTGGGGTGAGGGCGTTGAGGCGAACATGATCCTCGACGACGGTGGCGATGCCACCATGGCCGTCATTAAGGGCATGGAATTCGAAAACGCCGGCCTCGTTCCGGATGCCGAGCCGCAGGATGCAGACGAATACAAGGCCTTCCTAGAGATGCTGCGTACGACTTTGGCGGAGGACGGTAGCTTCTGGAGCCGGGCGTCAGAAAACATCAAGGGCGTAACCGAAGAAACGACGACGGGCGTGCACCGCCTGTACCACTTCGCGGAACAGGGTGTGCTGCCGTTCCCGGCGATGAACGTCAACGATGCGGTGACGAAGTCCAAGTTCGATAACCGCTACGGCACCCGCCACTCGCTGATCGACGGCATCAACCGCGCCACCGACATGCTGATCGGCGGCAAGTCGGTGCTGCTGTGCGGCTACGGCGACGTCGGCAAGGGCTGCGCCGAAGCGCTGGCGGGACAGGGCGCGATCGTGAAGGTCACCGAGGTCGACCCGATCAACGCCCTGCAGGCGCTGATGGACGGATTCGAGGTTGTGCAGGTAGAGGACTTTATTAGTGACGCCGACATCGTCATCACCGCAACGGGGAACCTCGGAATCATCACGTTTGAGCACATGCAGATGATGAAGAACCACGCGGTACTGGGCAACATCGGCCACTTTGACAACGAGATCGACATGGCCAGCCTGCTGCACCGCGAAGACGTCAGCCGCGTGACCATCAAACCGCAGGTCGACGAGTTCACCTTCCCAGGCGCACACGGCGACCCGGTATCTATCGTGGTGCTGAGTGAAGGGCGCCTGCTGAACCTGGGCAACGCCACCGGCCACCCGTCGTTTGTGATGTCCAACTCCTTCGCAGATCAGACGATTGCACAGATCGAGCTGTTCACGAAGTCCGACCAGTATGGCAACGAGGTGTACCGCCTGCCGAAGATTCTGGACGAGATGGTTGCGCGCATCCACGTTGAGGCGCTGGGTGGCAAACTGACGACGCTGACGAAGGAACAGGCCGAGTACATCGGCGTGGACGTTGCCGGCCCGTTCAAGCCGGAGCACTACCGCTACTAGACCATGATCATTAGCTTCGAAGGAGTAGACGGCGCCGGGAAGAACACCCTGGTTACTGCCGTGGAAAAGGAACTGGTGGCGCGTGAAGTGCCCGTGGCTCGGGTGGCTTTCCCGCGCTATGAGGAATCGCACTCCGCCATGCTGGCGCGCGAGGCACTGCACGAAAACCTGGGCGACCTGATTGATTCCGTGCACGGCATGGCCGCCCTGTTTGCGCTGGATCGCGCTGAGATCGGGGCAGAGCTGGCGGACTTCGATGCCGACGGCTACGTGATCCTGATCGACCGCTACACCGCATCGAACGTGGCCTACTCCGCGGCGCGGGTGGGCGGAGACGTGGCAGAAGTCGGCGAGTGGGTCACCCGCCTGGAACAGGACAAGCTAGGGATTCCAGCGCCCGACCTGCAGATCCTGGTGGACGTGGAGGCCGACGTGGCCGGGCAGCGCGCCCAGTCGCGGGAGGCACAGGATCAGTCGCGCGCGCGGGACGCCTACGAGCGGGACGGGAACCTGCAGGAGCGCACCGTCCGTGCTTACCGGGATCTCGCGCAGCGGGAATGGCTCAGTCCCTGGGTGGTGGTCGACAGCACCGGAGACGACTGTGAAGGACGCGCGGCAAAGGTCGCGGACCTGCTGGAAGAAATGAGAGGATAACACCGTGGAAACGACAATTCTGGTGGTCGATGACGACCCGGCAATCGCGGAAATGCTCACGATCGTCCTGCAGGGCGAAGGGTTCCGCACCGTCGTCGTGGGCGATGGAGTAGAGGCAGTAAAAGCAGCACAAGAGTGCAACCCCGACCTGATTCTGCTGGACGTGATGCTCCCCGGCATGAATGGCATCGACGTGTGCAAGGCGGTGCGCGAGCACTCCACAGTGCCGATCGTCATGCTGACGGCGCGTACCGACACGGTGGACGTGGTGCTGGGGCTGGAATCCGGCGCGGATGACTATGTACACAAGCCCTTCAAACCGAAGGAGCTAGTGGCGCGCGTGCGCGCCCGCCTGCGCCGCACCCCGGAGGAAGCCCAGACGGTGGAGTCCATCGACATCGCGGATCTACACATCGACGTGCCTGGCCACCAGGTGATCCGCGATGGCCAGGAGATCTCGCTGACCCCCATCGAGTTCGACCTGCTGGTCACCCTCGCCTCCCGTCCGCGCCAGGTGTTCTCCCGCGAAGAGCTGCTGGAGCAGGTCTGGGGCTACCGCAAGTCCAGCGATACCCGCCTAGTGAACGTGCACATCCAGCGACTGCGCTCGAAGGTGGAGGTCGATCCGGACGACCCGAAGATCATCCAAACCGTCCGCGGAATCGGTTACAAAACCGGCGAATAGGCGCCCGTGGATCAGGAACAACGGCAGGACGGCACGCGTAAGAAGGACCGCAAGTCCAGGGCGGCAGAGGTTGCAGCCCAGCTGAGACGGCGGAAGGAAACCCTCGAGGAGGGGGCTACATTCTGGTCAGTGCTGCGCGACTTCTTCTGGCGACCGAAAGAGACCTGGCGCCGGGCGAAGAACACACTCTGGCTACGGTGGCGCGAGTCGATTCAGACACGCGTGATTGGCAGTGTGCTGGCCTCTAGCTCGGTGGCGATTCTGCTTATCGGCTTCATCCTGACCAGCTTCCTTGGCCAGCAGCTGCTGAACACCAAGTACTCCGAGGCCATCGAAGGCATGGATCGGGCGCGTGCTGCGGTGGAAGAGCAGATCGGTGCGACGGACTCCTCCAACCCGATTTCGGTGCGCCTAAGCTCAGCCCGGGCTGTACTTTCGAATCGCTCTGCGGGCGTGGACGAGACAAGTGCACCGGTGTATAACTCCGTCCTCATCGCCTCTGATGCCAGCGATGCGGACACGCAGATCCCGACCGACATCACCATCCCCGATGGCCTGCGCGACTTCGTGCGCCAAGGGCAGGTGGCCTACCAATACGCCCGCGTGGACGGCGACAACGGCAGCTACAAGGCGCTAATCATCGGCAGCCCGGTGAACTCCGATATCCCTGGGCTGGAGCTTTATCTGTTGATGCCGCTGTCTGCCGAGGAAGCCACGCTGAGCCTCATGCGAGGCCTTCTGGTGGCCGGCGGGATCGTCCTGATCGTCCTGCTGCTGGTTATCGCGTGGGTGTTCTCCCAGCAGCTCATCGGCCCGGTGCGCTCCGCCTCGCGTATCGCGGAGCGTTTCGCCGCCGGCCACCTACGGGAGCGCATGGTGGTCGACGGACAGGACGAAGTTGCGAAGCTGGCCATTAGCTTCAACGACATGGCCGAGAAACTGTCCACACAGATCCGCAACCTGGAAGAGTTCGGCTCTCTGCAAAGGCAATTCACCTCGGACGTCTCCCACGAGCTGCGCACCCCGCTGACAACCGTGCGCATGGCTGCGGACATGATCGAGGACAACGCAGATGAGCTCGACCCCGTCACTGCCCGCGCCGCGCACCTCATGACGAAGGAGCTCGACCGCTTCGAGACTCTCCTCGGCGACCTGCTGGAGATCTCCCGCCACGATGCGGGCGTGGCGAACCTCTCGGCCGAAAAGGTCGACGTGCGTGGTGTGGTGCGCTCCGCGCTGCAGCAGGTGCGCGCCATCGCCGAAGACGTCGGCACCGAGTTCAACGTGGATCTGCCGGAGGAACCGGTGGTTGTCCCCGTCGACTCCCGCCGCGTGGAAAGAATCTTGCGTAACCTCCTGGCCAACGCTGTCGATCACTCCGAGGGCAAACCCATCGACGTCGAGATGGCAGTAGGCAAGGGCTCCCTGGCCGTTGCCGTCACCGACCACGGCGTGGGGCTCAAGCCCGGTGAGGAAGAGATGGGGTTCAACCGTTTCTGGCGCTCCGATCCCTCCCGTGAACGCCGCACCGGTGGCACGGGCCTGGGCTTGGCCATCGCGAAGGAGGATGCAAACCTGCACGGTGGTCGCCTCGAAGCGACCGGAGAGCCCGGTGTGGGCGCCTGCTTCCGCCTGACCCTGCCCCTGAAGCAGGGGCGGACCGCGAAGGCCTCGCCGCTGCCTTTGGAGGTTGAGGCTGAGGGCGTCACTACCGAAGAGCAGGAAGGAGGCAACGATGAGTAACAAGACCATGAAGGTGCTGGCCGCAGTGACGGGGCTGGGGCTGATCGCGGCGTGTTCGACGCTGCCGGATAACTCCAGGCCCGAGGCGATCTCGAGCTACGCGCCGGCCCCCAGCGGGCAGGAAGCCCCGACACCGGGTGACGGGCAAGCAGCCGACCTGCTGCTGCGCGACTTCTTCACCGCCAGTGCCCACCCGTTACGCGACCATCAGGCGGCGAAGAAGTTCCTGACCCCAGGGATGCAGAACAGGTGGCAGTCCAACGCGCCGACGATGGTCCTCGACCGCATCGACATCGCCTCGGAAGGCGAGGGTAGCGACACCAAGATCACCTACCGCGTCCGCGGCAACATCGTCGGCAACCTGGGCGTGGGCGGCGTGTTCGACCCGCAGTACTCGGCGTTTGAAACCAACTACGAGCTGCAAAGCATTGACGGCCAATGGCGCATCAGCAACCTGCCGAACGTTGTGGTGCTGGATCGCCAGGACTTCCTGAGCACCTACCGCGCCCGCAACGTCTACTTCCCGGATCTCAACGGTCGTGCGCTCGTGCCGGATCGTCGATGGATCTACACCGGCCAGCAGTCCACCGCTGCCTCCTTGGTCTCGCTGTTGGTCGCCGGACCGCAGGAGCGCTTAAAGAAGGCGGTGCGGAACCTTCTTCCTGAGGACGCCACCGCCCAGGTTTCCGCCGACAACGAGGGAGACCCCTCCGTCAACTTCAGCGGCATTGAAGGGCTGTCGCCCGACGTGCGGCGCCTGCTGGCCGCGCAAGTGGTGTGGACCCTTGCCGGATCCGAGGTTCGCGGCCCCTATGAGCTGTTGGCGGACGGCACGCCGATGTCCGACGACATGCGGCAAAAGTGGCTGGTCCAAGACCTGTCGGAATTCGATCCGAACGTGCAGGCACAGGTTCCGCTGCGGGCGGTCTCCGGCGGTGATGTTTATCAGCAGGACGGCGCACGGGCCAAGAAGCTGGACGGCTGGCTGGCCGATCGCTACGTCGAGTCTGTGGCCTTGAGCCCGCGCGACGAGGTCTACGCCGCCGTGACCGGGCGAGGGGACGAGCAGCGCCAGCTGGTGATCGGCGGGAGGGACGAGCAGCCCGTCAGCTCCGTACAGGCGAAGTCCCTGACCCGGCCGACCTGGGGCCTGGACGCCACGACGCTCTACGTGGTGGTTGATGGCGAGAAGATCGTGCAGATCACCCGCAACCCGGAAACCGGCATCGCGGGGGAGAAGGAAGTCGACGCGGAAAACCTGAAGATGATCGAAGGCGACGAAAAACGCATTAGTGTGTTCCGCGTTTCGCACGATGGCACGCGCGCGGTGATGGTTGTCAACGGGCGGGTATACGTATCGGTGCTGGAGACCACCGAGGGCAGTAACAAGCGACTGGGTTCGCCGGTGGAGATCGGCAGCGCGGTGGGGGACACGGCCGTCAGCGCCGACTGGACCGAGGACGGTTCCGTGCTGGTCGGCACGCGCGCCAACGATGCGCCGGTGTGGGACGTGGAAGTGGATGGCTCCTATTCGCAGCAGATCACCGGTAGGAACCTGGCCGCGCCGGTGGTGTCGGTGGCAACGGACGGCAACAAGATTTACGTCACCGATGCCAATGCCTTGATGCAGTTCGACGTGGCTTCTGAGGAATCCCGCTTCTGGCGCGAAGTGCCGACCATGCAGGGAAAGCGGGCGACACCGGTGCTTGCGGACTAGGCTGGCTGCTTGTGGGGATCAGGGGGGATCTGGAAGCGCTTGCGGGGTTGGTCTGGCGGGCTGACTGCGTGTGCTGCGGACAGTTGAATGCGCAGCCGGCTGGGGGCGTGGTTGGTCGGCAACTGTGTGCAGAGTGCGGGGTGCAGCTGCTGCAGCCGTGGCAGCGTTGGCAGCCGCGGGTGGCCACCGTGCCGGTGTTTGCCGCGGGTACGTATGGCGGGGCGCGCCGGATGCTTATCCTGAGTGCGAAGGATCGTCTGCGGCCAGCAGCAATCACCGTCGCCGGGCGAGTGCTGGCCGCCGGGATTTTGCATGTTGCGGGATTGGGCCTGGTGCCGGATCCGCGGTTGGGGCGAGTGGTGTTGCTGCCTGCCCCGACGCGCAAGTCCGCAGCTCGACGCCGCGGCGGGGATATTGTGACGCGCATGTGTCATGCGGCGGCCGAGTTGTATTCCGGGATTGAGGTTCACCCGGTGGCGTGGCTGGATGAGCGAAGCGTGGACTCGGTAGGGCTGGACCGCCACCAGCGGCGCGAGAACGTGGCGGGCAGCATCTTGTTTGATACCGCGGCGATTGCACGCTTGCGTGGGGCGGAAGAGGCCGTAATTGTGGACGATGTGTGCACCACCGGGGCGACAACTGCGCAGTTCGCGCTGGCGTTATCGGCGCGTGGGGTACGGGCCAAGCTGGCTCTGGTGATAGCTGGAGCATAATTAGGGGGATTCGCCCTAGCCCCAACAGTTCGATAGGTAGAATGGGAGCTGGAACGATCACCGTTGAAAGGCGGGGTAATCCGGCCCAGTCTTGGCGGTGACTGACTTTGGAGGTTGAGCAATGTCGACGGGCAAAAATTCGTCCAACTTCGGCAACGAGGAAGTGAACGCACCCGAGGCAGGCGTGGAAATCACCGGCCGCAATGTGGAGGTGCCGGAGCACTTCGCCGAGCGTGTTAAGGGCAAGCTGGCGAAAATCGAGCGCCTGGATCCCACCCTCACCTTTTTCCATGTAGAGCTGCAGCACGAGCCGAACCCGCGCCGTGGTGACGAGCAGGATCGCCTGCAGATTACGGCTACCGGCAAGGGGCACATCGCCCGCGCGGAAGCCAAGGAAGATTCCTTCTACGCAGCCCTGGAGGTTGCTGTTGGGCGCATGGAGCGCTCCCTGCGCAAGGTAAAGGCCCGCCGTAAGATTGCCCGCTCCGGGCACCGCACTCCGATGTCCATGGGAGAGGCCGCAGCCAGCCTGGTTGAAGAGGCCCGCCCGCAGGAGGAGCCGCAGAACGAGCAGGCTGGCCAGTACGACGTTGATCCTTATGAGGATCAGTTCAAGCCCGGCCAGGTTGTGCGCAAGAAGGTGCACAAGGCTGCCCCCATCAGCGTTGATCAGGCGCTGAGCGAAATGGAGCTGGTCGGTCACGACTTCTTCCTGTTCATTAACGAGGAGAATGGCCAGCCGTCCGTGGTGTACCGTCGCCACGCATTCGATTACGGTCTGATCACCCTGGAACAGAAGGAAGCCTAAACTTCCGGCGAAGTCCTAGCGCAGATGCATGTCTTGCCGGGTGCGGTTGCCTCCGCACTCGGTGGTGCGGGTAGAATTGTCCGAAGCTAATAAGTTCAAGACCCCGAGAAAAGGAC
This sequence comes from Corynebacterium sp. HMSC058E07, assembly GCF_001809885.1. NCBI lineage: Bacteria > Bacillati > Actinomycetota > Actinomycetes > Mycobacteriales > Corynebacteriaceae > Corynebacterium > Corynebacterium sp. HMSC058E07. The sequence continues at coordinate 224,497 of NZ_KV799281.1, read as the reverse complement.
AGCATCATCGTGCTAGGACTTTCGAAAATCCTGCGTATGGGCGAAGGCCGTGCGGTCAAGCGCCTGGCAAAGATCGCCGATCAGGTGATGGCCCTCGATGAGGAATACACCGAACTCAGCGATGACGAGCTGCGTGCCAAGACCGACGAGCTGAAGAAACGAGTCCAGGAAGACGGCGAAAGCCTGGACGACATTTTGCTCGAAGCTTTCGCCACTGCGCGTGAGGCTTCCTGGCGCGTGCTGGGGCAGAAGCACTACAAGGTGCAGATCATGGGCGGTGCCGGCCTGCACTTCGGCTACGTCTCCGAAATGAAGACCGGTGAGGGTAAGACCCTGACCTGTGTGCTCCCCGCCTACCTCAATGCACTGTCCGGCAAGGGCGTGCACGTCGTTACCGTCAACGACTACCTGGCTAAGCGTGACGCCGAGTGGATGGGTCGTGTGCACCGCTTCCTCGGCCTGTCCACCGACGTGATCCTGAGCGGCAAGAGCCCCGCCGAGCGCCGCGAAGCCTACTACGCGGACATCACCTATGGCACGAACAACGAGTTCGGCTTCGACTACCTGCGCGACAACATGGCTCACTCCCTCAACGACCTGGTGCAGCGTGGCCACAACTTCGCCATCGTGGATGAGGTCGACTCGATCCTCATCGATGAGGCTCGTACCCCGCTGATCATTTCCGGCCCGGTTGAGGGTTCCAGCAAGTGGTTCACCGCCTTCGCAGCAATCGCTCCGAAGCTGACCCGCGACATCCACTACGAAATTGACGAGCGGAAGAAGACCGTGGGCGTCAAGGAAGAGGGCGTGGAGTTCGTCGAGGACCAGCTGGGCATCGAGAACCTATACGCACCTGAGCACTCGCAGCTGGTGAGCTACCTCAACAACTCCATCAAGGCCAAGGAGCTGTTCACCCGCGATAAGGACTACATCGTCCGCAACGGCGAGGTCGTCATCGTCGACGAATTCACCGGCCGCATCCTGGACGGTCGCCGCTACAACGAAGGCATTCACCAGGCGATCGAGGCGAAGGAACACGTCGAGATCAAGAACGAGAACCAGACGCTGGCCACCGTCACGCTGCAGAACTACTTCCGCCTGTACGACAAGCTGTCTGGAATGACTGGTACGGCAGAGACCGAGGCCGCTGAGCTGAAGTCGACCTACAAGCTGGACGTCGCTGCGATCCCGACGAACAAGGAAAACAAGCGTAAGGATCACGTCGACCTGATCTACAAGACGCAGGAGGCGAAGTTCGAGGCTGTTGCCGAGGACATCGCCGAGCGCGTGGAGACCGGCCAGCCAGTGCTGGTAGGTACGACCTCCGTGGAGCGCTCCGAGTACCTATCGAAGCTGCTGCAGCGCCGCGGCATCAAGCACAACGTCCTGAACGCGAAGTACCACGAGAAGGAAGCCGAGATCGTCGCACAGGCCGGCCGCCTGGGCGCGGTCACCGTCGCCACCAACATGGCCGGCCGTGGTACTGACATTGTGCTGGGTGGTAACCCGGACATCCTCGCCGACATCAACCTGCGCGAGCGTGGCCTGGATCCGGTGGAGACTCCGGAGGCCTACGAAGAGGCCTGGGACGACGAGATTGAGAAGGTCCGCAAGGAATCCAAGGAAGAGGCAGAGAAGGTTCGCGAGGTCGGTGGCCTGTACGTGCTGGGCACGGAGCGCCACGAGTCCCGCCGTATCGACAACCAGCTGCGCGGCCGTTCTGCACGTCAGGGCGACCCGGGCGAGACCCGTTTCTACCTGTCCATGCGCGACGACCTGATGGTGCGCTTCGTCGGCCAGACGATGGAGGCGATGATGACCCGCCTGAACATCCCGGATGATGAAGCCATCGACTCGAAGATGGTCACCAACGCCATCAAGGGCGCACAGTCCCAGGTGGAGTCCGCCAACTTCGAAATGCGCAAGAACGTTCTGAAGTACGACGAGGTCATGAACGAACAGCGCAAGGTGATCTACAGCGAGCGCCGTCAGATCCTCGAGGGCGAGGACGTGGAATCGCAGATCCGCAGCATGCTGAAGGACACCATCGAGGCCTACGTCGACGGCGCCACCGCCGAGGGCTACGTCGAGGACTGGGACCTGGACACCCTGTGGAACGCCCTGGAATCCCTGTACGGCCCGACGTTCACCCACGAGTCTCTGGTTGAGGGCGACGACTACGGCCGCCCCGGCGAGCTGAGCTCCTCCCAGTTGCTGGAGGCCGTGCTGGAGGACGCTAACCACGAGTACGACGAGCTGGAAGACAAGGTCACCGAGCTCGCCGGCGAGGAGCAGATGCGTGGCATGGAGCGCGCATCCCTGCTGAACGTCGTGGACCAGAAGTGGCGCGAGCACCTCTACGAGATGGATTACCTCAAGGAGGGTATCGGCCTGCGCGCAATGGCGCAGCGCGATCCTCTGGTGGAATACCAGCGCGAGGGCGGCGACATGTTTAACCGCATGAAGGACGGCATCAAGGAAGAGACCGTCCGCCAGCTGTTCCTGGTGCGCAACCAGCTGAAGAACGCCGGCCAGGTGCACGTCGATGACCCGGCTGCCGGTAACGAGGGCGTGGCCGTCGACCGCGCTACGCAGACCACCATGGGTGGCTAGCCTCTAGATCAGACTGAGGCTATCGATCACCCAGATCTTGACCCCGCGCCGCGCGGAGCTGCGAATCTGATGCAGCCCCGCGCGGCGCTTTTGCGTGTGCTGCGACATCGTGCCTGCCAAGGCGCGCACCCTGTCGCCCATCTGTACCGACGCGCAGAAGCGTACGCAGTCGCTGGCGCTGGGCTGTATGTGCAGGCTTATTATTGACGCCCCCACCTGCACCGGACGCGCACTTCGGCGAACTCGCAGTTGTTCCAACACCCGCTCGCTGAACGGCGCACGGCGCAGATTTTCGATCGGTCGGCGCCCTTCCAGTGCCTCCAGCCACAACTTGACCATCTGCGCGATGCGTTGGGGTGGGGGCGTGTGGGCGTCTAGAAAAGAATCGGCGACGACCTCCGACGGTTCCTTTACCGCCACGGCCGGGGTGGGCGGGCGCAGAAACACGAAGTCCGTTAGCGGGCGGGTGGGCGTTGAAGTGGTCACGAAAGAAGTTCCCCCTAGAAGATGTGATCGTGGCGCTTTCCCCCGAAGGCGCCGTACGCGACCAACTATAGCGAACCCAGCGCCCAGTGGGGAGGCGGCGGGCGAAAAGATGGCAGAATGTAGGGCATGCGTGGACTAGTAGTTGATTATTGCGGAGTGTTGGACGGAGCCGAGGAAGATCGTCGGCGGTGGCGGAAGCTGCTGTCCGCAGCGCGGGCAGAGGGGATCGCGACGGCGATTCTGTCTAACGACCCAGGTGGGGCGGGCGCGGCGCCGATTCGCACATGGCTGGAGGGCGGTTACGTGGATGCCGTGATCCTGTCCGGCGAGGTCGGCGCGGAGAAGCCCTCGGAGGAAATCTTCCGCATCACCGCCGATCGCCTGGACCTGCCGCAGCAGGACCTGGTGCTGGTGGACGACAACATTCTGAACATCCGCGGGGCCGTCGATGCGGGCCTGATCGGCATTTACTACCAGCAGTTCGATCGCGCGGTGGTGGAAATCACCGGCGTGTTCGAGCTGGAGGGGGAGTTCTAAACCATGTTGGTGTACATTCCCGCGACCTTTGACATGCTTGGCACCCTCGCGGAGCAGGGCGAGCACCCGGTGCGTTCCGCAGTGGGATTCGCCCTGACCCCTGCGGTGCGGGAGTTCTACACCGGTGGCGACGAGGAAGAGCTGGCGTACACGGCCTTCCTGGATGCCGCGCGCGCCTCGCTGCGGTTACTGAGCGCGGGCGGGGAGGAGCGCTTCCCGCACCGTCGTGTGGTAATCAGCGCCGAATTCGACGATTCGGCCGTGACGCTGGCGCCGGAGGACGGTGAGTCTGTGGTGCGGCTGGACCCGGCCGTCGTTAAGCTGCAGCAGTTGTTGGCGATCCATGTTGATGACGCCGACGCGGAGGCCGCCACGGCGAAGGCGATCGAGTGCGTTGACGCAGCTGACCTGGGGGATGAAGATGCGGAATTCGCGCTGGGGGACTGCGAAGACAACCTTATGAGCTGGTACGACGCGAAGGAGCTGCCGTTCCTGGTGGACCTGATGTAGCTTATCGGGCTACATTTCCCACTCGTTGTTGCTGCGCAGGGCTTCCAATAGGCGGCGAATCGCAGTGACGCGCCGGGCGGAGGGGCCGGTGAGGGTATCCAGTGCGCACTCCGGGTCCGCGGGCGGGCCCATGTGGGTGCAGCCGCGCGGGCAGTCCTCGATGACTTCGCGCAGATCCTCGAAGACCTCCACCACTTTGTCCGGGTCGACGTGCGCCAATCCGAGGCTGCGGATGCCCGGGGTGTCGATGATCCAGCCACCCTGTGGGAGTTGGAGGGCTACCGACTGGGTGGAGGTGTGCCGCCCCTTGCCCACGCCGCTGACTTCGCCGGTGGCGCGCTCTGCATCGGGGATGAGGCGGTTGAAGAGGGTGGACTTGCCCACTCCCGAATGCCCTACCAGGGCGCTGACGTTGCCGGTGATGTAGCCGGAGAGCGCGTCGAGGGGGTCATCGATGCCGGTGGTGAGCACCTCGACGTCTAGGTCGCGGAACTCGGCGGCGAAGGCGCTGGGGTCGGCCAAGTCGGACTTGGTAAGGCACACCAGCGGGGTCAGCCCGCCGACGAAGGCGGCGATAAGGGCGCGTTCCACGAAGCCGGTGCGGGGCGGGGGATCGGCGACCGCGCTGACGATCAACAGGTAGTCCGCGTTGGCGACAACGATGCGTTCAAAAGAATCGGTATCGTCCGCGGTGCGGCGCAGCACCGAGGTGCGGTCTTCGAGACGCACGATGCGTGCCAGGGTGTCCTTCTTGCCGGAGGTGTCGCCGACCACGCCGACGTGGTCGCCGACGACGACGTTGGTGCGCCCCATCTCACGGGCGCGCATGCAGGTGACGAGGGTTCCGTCCTCGTCCAACACCACGCCCCACCGGCCACGATCCTTGGAGACAACCATGCCGCGCTTGGCGTTTTTGTGGCTGGGGCGATCCTTGGTGCGGGGGCGGGAGCCCTTGCCGGGGCGCACCCGGACATCGGATTCGTCCCAGTTGCGGGTGCTGCTGTGTCGCCGCGCCATCTAGCGTTCCTGGCCTAACAGCTGTGCCCAGCGGCGGCGGAAGCCGGGGAGTGTCTTGGCGGTGGTATCCACGTCGGAAACCTGGATGCCCTCTACCCGCAGGCCCAGGATCGCGCCGGCGGTGGCCATGCGGTGGTCGGCATAGGATTCCCACCGGCCGCCTTCCAGAGCTGCCGGGTTGATAATGAGCCCGTCGGCGGTCTGTTCGACATTGCCTCCCAGGGCGTTGATGTTGTCGGCCAAGGCCTGCAGCCGGTCGGTCTCGTGTCCACGCAGGTGCGCGATGCCGTAGAGGTGGCTGCGGGATTCTGCGAGGGCGGCCAGGGCGGCGACAGTCGGGGTGAGCTCGCCGATGTCGTGCATGTCCCAGGTGATCCCCTCGAGTCGGCCGGAGCCGGTGACTACGAGTTCGCCACGGTGTACGTCGAGCTCGGCCTCTGCGCCCATGTCCAGCAGGATCTGGCGGAACTGATCGCCCGGCTGGTTGGTGGTGGCGGGCCAGTTCTGGATACGCACAGTGCCACCCGTGAGGACGCCCGCGGCCATGAACGGGGTGGCGTTCGACAGGTCTGGCTCCACATTCCACTGGCGACCGTGGATCGGGCCGGGGTGGACTGTCCAGCGGTTGAAGGAGGTCTCGACGTTAACGCCGGCCTCGCGCAGCATCTGCACCGTCATTTCGACGTGCGGCTGGCTGGGAAGGGAGTTGCCCTCGTGGATGACCGTGACGCCCTCGGCGAAGCGGGCACCGGCCAGCAGCAGGCCGCTGACGAACTGGGAGGACTGGGAGGCGTCGATGGTGATCTCGCCACCCTGGATCTGCCCCTTGCCCTCTACGAAGAAAGGCAGCCCCTCCGGGTTGCACTCCGTGCTGGTGCTTACCTCCGCGCCTAGGGCGCGCAGGGAATCGAGGGTGGTGGACATCGGACGGCGTCGAGCCTCTACGTCTCCGTCGAAGGAGACAGTGCCGTTGGCCAATGCCGCGATCGGTGGGACGAAACGCATGACGGTGCCGGCCAGCCCGCAGTCGACCTGCCCGCCATGCAGCTTCTCGGCAGGGGTGACATACATCTGGTCGTTTTTCAGCAGGATCTGGGTACCCATGGCGCGCAGAGCCGCCATCATCAGTTCCGTATCGCGGCTGACGAGGCCACCGGTGATCGTGGAGGGCGCATCCGCCAGCGCGGCGAGGATCAGCGCACGGTTCGTAATCGACTTCGAGCCGGGGATGGCCACGTTGGCCTGTACGGGCTCGGTGGCGACGGGGGCGGGCCAGAGTTGTTCAGACATACCTGCAGACATACCCATATTGTCTCACTTTTTTGCTGGAAAAGAAGTATGGGGTGGGCATAATAGGCAGGTATGTGTGGCCGATACGTTCTGTTCAGCACGCTCGAGCAATTGTCCGCCGATATGCGCCGCAGGCTCCAGACCAAGCGCGTACTCCGTGCCGGGGAAGGGGAGTGGCCCGCCAACTACAACGTGGCGCCGACCACTCAGGTGCCCATCCTGCGGGAGTTTAAGGGCGAGGCGGCGATCGGCCCTGCGAACTGGGGCTACCTGCCGAAGAACGTGTTTAACGCCCGGGGAGAAACCGCGTTCTCCAAGCCCCTCTTTGCGGGCTCCCTGCCCTGTGCCTTCCCTATGGACGGCTGGTACGAGTGGACCGTCGGAGACGACGGTAAAAAGCAGCCCTGGTTTACCACGGCGCCGGACGGCCAGCCCATGTACGCCGCCGGGCTGTGCAAAGCCGTCGACGGGCAACTGTACGGAACAATCATCACGGTGGCGGCACTCCCAGAGCTGGAATGGCTCCACAGCCGCATGCCGCGGATTTTGGTGGGCGACGAACTAGGCACGTGGCTTAGGGGTGAAGGGGCGGAGATGGTGGCGTCACCAAATAAAAAGACAGAAGTGCACAGCAGGAAGGCGGACAGGAAGGTCGGCTCCGTGGCGAACAACTACCCGGAGCTGGTGGGAATGAATCGGGGATAGAATTGCGTTGAAAGAATCGTGAGAGGTGAACGAATGAAACGCAGCAATGACAGCGCTGATGAGCTGCTGCAAAGATTCGAGGCCGACGCGCTGCCCCTGCTGGATCAGCTGTACGGGGCGGCACTGCGGATGACACGCAACCCGGCCGATGCGCAAGACCTGGTACAGGATGCGTACATGAAGGCCTACCAGGCGTTTGGCTCCTTTAAGGAGGGCACCAACCTGAAGGCGTGGATGTACCGAATCCTTACGAACACGTACATCAACAGCTACCGCAAGGCGCAACGGCGCCCCACGGAATCCAGCGCCGAAGATATGACCGACTGGCAGCTGGCCGAGACGGCGAAGCACGACTCTGTGGGGCTGGAATCCGCCGAGGTGGAGGCGCTGAAGAACATCCCCGACAAGCGGATCCAGGATGCGCTGATGAGCCTGGGGGAGGACTACCGCATGGTCGTGTACTACGCGGACGTCGAAGGTCTGGCCTACAAGGAGATTGCCGAGATCATGGACACCCCCATCGGCACCGTGATGTCTAGGCTGCACCGCGGGCGTAAGCAGTTGCGCAGCAAGCTGAAGGACGTGGCGGCAGAGCACGGGATCGCGACAGTGAAGTCGCAGAAGACAGGAAAGACGCAGAAGAAACTCACGGAAGCGAAGGGATAAGAGCACATGTTCAAAGACAATTCGCGAAGGACAGACTGCGACGAACTGTTGGATGCCCTGTACGAGGTTGCCGATGGTGACGCCAACTGGGAGAGTCGCGAACGTCTGCGCGCTCACGCCGACGCTTGCCCGGAGTGCCTGCGACAGCTGGGGATCGAGCAGCAGGTGCGAGACCTCCTGCGGAGCTGCTGCAGCCAGCCCGCGCCGGTGGAACTGCGCGCAAGGATTTGTACGCAGCTGCGGGTGATTAGTTACCGCGTGGAGGAGTAGGTCGTGGAGAAGTAGGTCACAGTATTGTTCTTTCCCGGCCATTGCAGCCCTATGCAATCTAGATTTATTAGTAGATAGACATTGGGACGTCACGGTCTGAGGAGAGAACGGAGAGAGCTATGGAAGCTGCACAGATTGCGGAATGGACTTTCGTCGAAGAAGTTCCGATTCCGGAGGACGTCATGGCGCTGCTTGTGCCCGGCGAGCAGGCGGTCGTGGCTTTTAAGACTTTCAGGGATAGCGCAATCTTCACTACGAAGCGCCTGATCATGCGTGACGCACAGGGGCTACGAGGTAAGAAGGTTGAGGTTTATTCTCTGCCGTATTCGTCGATCAATATGTGGTCCACAGAGAACGCGGGAACCCTCGATTTCAATGCTGAGATTGAGCTATGGACCCGAGCCGGGAAGATCAAGGTGAAGATCGGTCGCGGTCTCGACGTTCGTCGCATTGATGCGTTGATCGCACATAGCGTTCTTGGGGCGTTGTAGGCAATAGCCCAATAGTCCTATAGCTCCAGAGCAAAGCAAAAGGCCGGCGGTGACCGCTTTATGCGGTGCACCTGCCGGCCTTTTTGTTACGGCTTAGCTGTTCGGGCGCTTGCCGTGGTTAGCCTTCTTCTTGCGACGATCCTTGCGCTTGCGGCCACGCTTGCTCATTGCAGCTCCTTGGTGTTTAAAGGGACAGTTTCAACCTGTTCAGCTTAGCGGGGGCGCCTAACTGGACAAAATGTTGGGGTTTAGACGGTGATGCGCTTGCGGGTGCGGGTGCGGCCACGGTTGGTGCGGCGCTTCAGTGCGCGACGCTCGTCCTCGGCCATGCCGCCCCATACGCCGGCATCCTGGCCGGACTCGATGGCCCAGTTCAGGCACTGGGAAGCAACGGGGCAGCGGTTGCAGACCAACTTTGCCTTGGCGATCTGTGCCAGGGCAGGGCCGGAGTTTCCAACGGGGAAGAACAGTTCGGGGTCTTCTTCACGACAAACGGCTTTGTGGCGCCAATCCATTATTGTGTTTCCCTTCTATTTTTCGGACAATGTAAGCCCGAGGTGCGTCGTTAGTGTTGCTTGCGTCGTTGTGGGGACACTTTTGATCGAAGTTGGGCTCGACAAATTCACCTAGAGAATCTCTAGGTAGATTCAGGCAAAAGTGTTTCTGTGGCGAAGTGGCGTGCGTGCCAACGACAGGGGAAGGCAGCGGCGACTTCTCGCCATCGATTTAGGCTGAGTTGGTTTTCTGTTAACCTCTTGGCCTCTTATCGGTTACTTGGAAGATTCTGGCACGGTTCTGCCGGTTTGGCTAGAGTTTTCAGCAAAATGTGATGAACGCCACAAGGAAATAATTTGGTGCTAGTGAGGACTGCGATTAACGGGGCGCGCGCCCGAGCGCGACCACAGTTTTTCCGCGCTTCTCCACCAGCACATCGCCGGTCATCTTCAGCGTCACCGGTCCGGTGTATCCCTTGCGATCCACCGGAATCGTGCGCAGCAGCGCGCCGGTACTCCAATCCACGACTCCGATTCCCTTTTGCATCGGGACCAAAAGCCGGCCGCCCATTGGGGCTGCGGGTCCAATAGCGCCCTCGACCTGGAACTTCGGCTCCATTGTTGACGGCTTAAAAGCCACCACGCGCTTCCCGTCAAACCAACTCATTGCATGCGCGGAGTCCGCGGTTTGGGCACTAAAGAGCTCGCTTTGGCGCTTGTGTGGATCCAATAGGGGTGCGGGGTCAGCGGGAATCTGCTTGAATTTGCCCTGTTTATCCAGGATCTGGAAGCGGGAACCCTTGTTGTCTTTTTCATCCTTGGCACGGATCCCATTCCCGGGCACGTAGATCACAGCGCGATCCACGCTGATGCCGACTAGTTCACTGCCAGCTGGTACCTCGTATTCGTGAAACTCCTCCGGAACGTCCGAATCCTCCGGCTTGGTCTTCAATAGGCGGACCAGCTTTGTGTTCTTGTCGGGGCATGTCTGCGCCGTGGCGAGCAGTTCCTTGCGCGTCAGCGCGGAAGTAAAGGTGCATTCCAGATACTTCTGCTTGTTGGGCTTCACCGAGGTCTTCTTCTCGCCGACCTCGACTGTTCGCACCAGGTCGTAGCGCAGCAGCTCGGTTCGGGAAGGCGCCAGCATTCCGATGCTGTCGCGGCTTTGAAACAGGGCCACCGTGTTAGAAGCCAACATGTCGCGGGTGTGTCGATACTCACCTGTGCTGCTGTCGAGGGCCACGACCTGCCCGCAGCCCTTGGGTCCGTGCAGGAATAGGTTCGTATTTTCCCAGTTCGCTGCCACACCGCAGAGCTTTTCTGGAGCGTCGTAGTGCCAAACTTCCTCGCCGTTATCGCCCCGCACCATCGTTGTCTTGCTATCGGCAGTCAGAACTACGCCGCCCTGATCCACAACCAGGTCGGGTGAATCGGTCTGCGCGCTCCATAACTCGTGCAGCTGCTGGGGGATTTGCTGGTCGTTGTTGTCCTCTCCGGCCTTGGCAAGAGTCTTATCAGAGGCCGAGATCGGCTGGTTAGCGACCCGGTGATCCACATTGCGCGCGTCGGAACCTAGCCATGTAATGCCACCGAGGGCAAGAGCGCCGGCTACCAGTGCGGCGGCGGCCATGTGGTCGCTGCGACGCGCCCGTTCGGGCGAGGGGAAACGTCGGCTCATCGGCGAGGCCCCCGGCTAGATTTCTTTACCTTCAATGCAGCACCTTTCACTCCGCGTGCCGAGCCTACCCTGTCGACCACATCTGCGGGCAGATCAAACTCTGCTAGGAACTCTGCGCTGGAGGAAAACCACTGTGGTGGGTCCTGAAGGCCCAGCCCTAGCGTGTCGCTGATGGCATTCCATCGCGCTACCTCGTCCCAACCAATCAGGCTCACTGCTGTGCCAGTATTTCCGGCGCGCCCGGTGCGGCCGATGCGGTGGACATAGGTGCGCTCGTCGTCCGGTACCTGGTAGTTGATCACGTGTGTGACGTCTTCGATATCGATTCCTCGTGCAGCCACGTCAGTCGCGACCATCACATCCACTTCGTTACGGCGGAACTCATCCAGGGATTCCTCGCGGTCTTTCTGCCGCATGTCCCCATGCACAGCCCCCACGCGGAACCCCAGCTTGGCGAGCTCCTCGGCCACGTTCGCCGCTTGCCTCTTCGTGCGTGCAAAGACGATGCTGCGTCCGCGACCGGGGGATTGCAGAATTCGAGCCAGCGCCGAGAGTCGATCGAGCTTATGAGATTGAAACACCACTTGCTTCGTCGACTCGTGCGTTGCTTCCGTCGCCGCGCTGTCCGCCTGAATCAACACTGGATGCCGCATGAAAGTCCTCGTCAGTGCCGCAATCGGCCCCGGCATCGTCGCGGAGAACAACATCGTCTGCCGCTGGGGGTTGGTTTGCGTCATGATGTCGCGCACATCGTCCAGGAAGCCCTGATCCAGCATTTCGTCAGCCTCGTCCAGCACGACGATCTCCACCGTGGCCAGCTGCAGGTGCCCCTGGCGCGACAGGTCTAGCAGCCTTCCTGGCGTACCGACGACGATATCCACTCCACGGTCCAGCGCCGCCGTTTGTTTCTCGAAGCCCACGCCGCCGTACACCGCCTGTACCTGCAACGGTCGGGTCTTGTGCTTCTTTCTTTGGGACGCCCCCTCGGACCCCACCGGCACGCGCAGGTGCCGGGCCGCCAGGGTGAGGTCGTCGGTAACCTGCAAGCACAATTCCCGGGTGGGCACAACGATCAAGGCGCGCGGGGTACCGTCGGGGGCGGTGACGGTGGCGTCATCAAAGACCCGATCCAGAACCGGAATGCCGAAGCCCAAGGTTTTGCCCATCCCCGTGCGTGCCTGGCCAATAACGTCGGAGCCCTTTAGCGCGATGGGCAGGGTGTATTCCTGGATGGCGAAGGCGTGGGTGATGTTGGCATCTGCCAGGGCTTCCGTGATTTCCGCAGCTACGCCGAGCGAGCTAAAGGTCGGGCGGGGGCCAGTGGACATGGATACCTGCCTTCCTTGCTCGACGTCTATGATGGTCACAATACTGCACGTGAGTATAAAGCGAACATGAAGGAAGGATTCCCTATGCAGATCAAGGTCGGATTCGTACACAATGCCCGCGAGCTGGCTATCGCCGTCGATACCAAGGGTGAGCAGGCTAAGTCTCAGGACGAGTACGTCGCAGAGGTAGAGAACTTCCTGCGTTCCGGCGGTAGCGAAACTCTGACGATCGAGGGCGCTAAGGGTGCGCGCTACGTTCTGGTACGTGCGCAGGTTGCGTACGTCGAGGTCGGTGCGGAGGCCAAGAACTCCGTCGGCTTTGTTAGCTAGTTGGTTTTAGCCCTTATATATGAGTGGCAGCAGCAACTTTGAGCGGCGTCCAATTCCGCCGGCGCGGGAGGTTTGCGAGGCCCATGAGGCCCACGACGCGCGCATGGTTAATGGGGAACCGCGGGGTGGTCTGACCTTCCGCCAGGTTGTGCTGATTACTGCCATATTCGTCGTGGTGACGCTGCTGGTCATGCACAGCCTCATCAACGGTCTGGGAAGCGTTGAAGGGGTGAAGGGCGACGCTAAAGCGGTGACACGCGAGGCTCCCGGACCTGCGGATGGTTCGGAGCAGAATGGTAGCAACGGCGCTGGTGAACACGGTGCTGGTGGTTACGACGATCTGAAACTCGGAGAGCTGCCGCCGGGCGGTAAGTACACCACGAAAGGCAGCGGAAAGTTCCGCACCGTCGGCGAGCCGGGGAAGTCTTTCGGCGAGGGCAAGAAAAAGTTCACCTATGTGGTGGAAGTGGAAACGACTCTGAAGGCCTCGGCCTATGGCGGGGACGATGCGTTTGCTGCGATGGTAGATGCCACGCTATCCAATCCGAAGTCTTGGGGCGGCGACCCGCGGTTTTCCTTTCAACACGTCGACGAAAAGAAACTGAAGAACGGTGAGGAGCCGGATCTGAGAATCCAGCTCACCTCGACCGAGACCACGGCGAAGACGTGCGGGGATACCTACGGGATCGAAACTAGCTGCAACTATCCGGGGGAGCGCCGCGTGGTGCTCAACGAGGCACGCTGGGTGCGGGGAGCGATCCCCTTTGAAGGGGATCTGGGCGCGTACCGGCAGTACATGATCAACCACGAGGTCGGCCACGGCGTGGGGCACAAGGCACACAAGCCGTGCACACGCGACGGTGGGCTGGCGCCGGTGATGATGCAGCAGACAATCAGTCTGAACAACGCCGAGATCTATAAAATCAACCCAGAAGAGCCCTTCGGACACGATTCGAAAACCTGCCGGGCCAACCCGTGGGTTTTCCCCTACGGTCCGAAAGACTCCTAACCCACGCGACCCAAGCGACCTAAGTGACACAAGCAGAGCCAAGAAAAACGAGCAGATGATCAACGACGACCCGCACAGTGACTTCAACTCCCCGCCACCTGCGCATATTCTTGCCAGTTTCCAGGTTCCATCGGCGCGTCCGGTGTTGTTGGAGCAGGAGTGGAGCCAGGGGTGGCGCTGCGACCGGGCAGTGATTTCCCGCGCCGATGAACCGGCGCGCGCGGCGTGGATCGCCAAGATCATGTCGAAGGTGCGGCCCGCGGGAGTGTCCATGTCGCGCCCGATCTTCTCCTCCGATGGCCGCTTTAGCGTGTCCGGTTGGCGTGCGAGGACGTTTATGTCTGGCCACCAGTCGCCGCGTTTCGATGAGATGGTGGCAGCTGCGCTGCGGTTGAACGAGGCCCTGCGTGGCGAACCGAAGCCGACGTTCTTGGCGCCCCCGGTGGCGGGCAAGAAGTGGTACGAATACGACCTATACGCCGCAGCTGACCAGGCGGCGTTCGCGGAGGATCCAGCCGAATGGGTTACGCCGGTGCTGGCGCCAGAGAGCGTACCCCGCGAGGACGTAGCCGCAGCACTGGTCAAGGCCGCTGTGCTGGCCGAGATGCGCAGCCCCATCAGGGAAGACGACCAGCTGGTGCACGGGGACATGGCCGGGTGCACCATCTTTGATGGAACCGCCGACCCGATCGTGACGGATCTGTACCCGGCATGGCATCCGGCGGCGTGGACAGTGGCTTTGCTGATCGTGGACACGATGGCCTGGGGCAATGCTCCGGACGCGCTGCTGGATAGGTGGGCACACCTTCCGGACTTTCCGCAGTTGGCACTGCGAGCCGTGATGTACCGACTTTTCCTCCATGCGATGCTGCCGAACTCGCAGCCGGAATCCTGGGAGGGGCTCGGTCGAGTGGCCGATGTTGTCGAAGCGTGGGTGGCTAAGCAAGAGGTTGTCCGGGGCACGTGACAAACTAAGAGTCATGGATCGCCACAACCCAGATAAGAATCCGCAGAACACTCGCGATATTAACCGTGACCTGGAAAAACGCCTTGGTGCTAGCGGGCAGCCGCAAGTGCGACTAGGGGAATCCGCTTCGGCCTTCAGCGCCACGGAGCACTTCGATGGGCTGGCAGGCGCGCTGGTAGAAGGTTCCGCCAAAGTTGACTATTCGAAACCCTATGCGATTCTCGGTGGGGCGGGTACCGGCAAAACGTCGCTACTGATCGCTGCAGCTAGAGATTTCCTGCTGCAGGGGGGATCGGCGTCCGAAATAATGTTCTTCGCCCCGTCGAAGGAGGCGGCGACGGCCGTGCGTGCCTCGCTGTACGAACGGGTGGCAGGGGAAGGCGATTACGCGGCGTCCGGCACTTTTGTGCGATCGGTGCACTCATGGGCGTTTGCTTTCTACCGCAGCGTGCAGGCTCTGCGAGGGAAGAAGCCGCCACGGCTGATTACGGGTGCGGAGCACGACATGCAGATCCGTGAGATTCTGCGTGGCACGGCGCAAGATGGCAACCGGTACTGGCCGGACAACGTGGTTCCCGCGCTGGACTACGCCGGGTTTGCTCAGCAGTTGCGCGACTTGTTGTTGCGCGCCACCGAGCGCGGGCTGTCGGCGGCGGATCTGCGGGAGCTGGGGGTGGCGCACGACCGGCCGATGTGGGAGGGTGCGGGACATTTCTTAGAGGAATACCAGCAGGTACAGCGGCTGAGTCGCTCGGAGAGCTTGAACGCTTCTGAGCTGCTGCATGCCACGTTAGGCGCGTTCGAATGCCCTGAAGGCGCGCAGGTGGTGGAGCAGCAGCGGGAGAGGGTGAAGTTGCTGCTGGTGGACGATGCACACAACTTGGATCCGGCCTCGGCGCGGCTGATCCAGAGCTTTATCGCCCCCGGCACGCGCACCCTTATCGCGGGCGACCCGGATCAGTGCGTGTTCCACTTCCGCGGCGCGGATGAGGCTTTTTTGGACTCCTACTCGCAGGACCCGGATCACCGGGTTGTGCTCAGTGCTTCCTATCGTTTGACGCCCCCTGCGGCTCAGTCCGTTAATGCCGTCCGTAGGCACCTGAGTGCCCAGCCGAGTCGCGTGGAGCTGCGCTCTGCCGGTGCGGGGGAGACCGTAGGTGCTGCGGTTGCGGAGTCTATGAGTGCGGATTCCGTGCAGGTAACGATCGCCCCGACGGAGACGGCAGAGCGGCTGAAGATCGTAGATGTAGTGCGCCGTGCGCACGTCGAGGATTCGGTGCCGTGGGACGACATTGCCGTGATCGTGCGTGGCACGGGAAGCATCGCGCGGGTGCGCAGGTCGCTGATGGCCTATGGCGTGCCCGTGAAGGTGGATCCGACCTCCGTGGTACTGGCCGAACAGCCACTGGTGCGAATGCTGCTGCTGGCGGCGGAGGCCAGCTACCGGGACCTGACGGTGGCGGAGATGAGCGACCTGCTGGAGGGCAGCGTCGGTGGCGCAGATCCGGTGATGGTGCGCCGCGTGCACCGTGCAGTGGCGCTGGCCATCCGCTCCGCGCAGCTGGCCGGGCAGGCGCTACGGCAGCACGACAACGGTGCGCCCTTCCAAGCCGCTGACTACGTGACGGAGCTGCTGAATCGCCCCGAGGCCCCGGAAAATCAGTGGGTCACTAGCCACTGCGGACCGCGTGAACAGGAGGTCCTGCAGCGAGTGTCCACCGTGCTGGAGGCCGGGCGGAAGGCACTGGTGGGGCAGCAGAGCGTGGAGATGGTGCTGTGGAAGATCTGGCAGGCCACGAAGCTGGATATGCATCTGCGCACACAAGCGCTGAAGGGGGGATCCCTGGGCGCACAGGCCGATGCCGACCTTGATGCGGTGATGAGCCTGTTCGACATCGTCGGTGACTTCGCAGAGCGCAATCCGCAGGCGAAGGTGAAGAGCTTCATTGACAACATCCGGGCCCAACAAGTGCCCACCGGCGGGCGCGACCAGCGCGGCGTGCGCGCCGGGGCGGTGGAGATCCTGCCGGCCCACGCGGCAGCAGGGCGCCAGTGGAAGGTTGCCGTGGTGGCCGGAGTGCAGGAAGGCCAGTGGCCTACCGGGCCGACCGTCGGCGGTTTGTTCGGCCAGCTAGAGCTCGTGGATTTGCTGGACCGGAACATCGACCCGAGCGTGCCTGTCTCCCGCATCAACGATGCGATCGAAGAAGAACGCCGACTGTTCCTGCTGGCCATCAGCCGCGCGACGGATATCGTGCATGTGACGAGTGTGCAGAACTCTGGTGACGAGGCTCTGGTGCCATCGCGCTTCATCGCCGAGATGGAGGTAGAGCCCACCGAGCTGGCAGCGACGGGTGACATCGAGGAGGCCTCCAGCCAACCGCCTGCCACATCCACAACTGGTGCGCTGCCGCGCGTGCTGGCCATCGAATCCCTGCTGGCGGAGCTGCGGGATGCTGTAACCGATGAGAATCGGCCCGGCCACGAACGGCGTGCGGCTGCGCGGAACCTGGCCAAGATGGCGCGGGCTGGTGTGCACGGTGCGGCGCCGGAGGACTGGTGGGGAATGGCGCAGCCTTCCTCGGAGGAGCGGGTGCTGTCGGGGGGCAAGATCCGGATAAGCCCCTCCAAGCTGGAGAGTTGGAACACCTGCGCGCTGCGGACCTTCCTGGATAGCAACGGCGGAGTGAGCGAATCCACCGAACCCATGCGCGTGGGCATCTTTATCCACGCCATCGCCGAGCAGATTGTGCAAGGCATGGAGCTCGGCGAAGCACAGCTGGCGGTCATAGAGATTCTGCCGCACGTGCTCGACGGGCCAGGGTGGAAGGATGCGCACACTGTGCAGCGCTGGGAGGGTGGCGTCGAGAAACTACATGAGTTCATTACCGGATACAGGGACCAAGGATTCGACCTAGAGACCGAGCGCACCCTGCGGGCACAAGTGGGACAGACCGAGGACGGGATAGAGGTGACCCTGAGCGGACGTGCGGACCTGTTGGCGACGAACCCGGAGGATGGGCTGACGCAGGTGATCGACTTTAAGACAGGCAAGAAAGCGGTGTCGGAAAAGGCTGCAGAAGAGAGCCCGCAGCTCAGAGCGTATCAATTCTTGCTTACGCTCACCGAGCGCCCTGGCGGCGATGGGAAAAAGTACCAGCCCGGTGGTGCCGCGCTAGTCTACCCCGGAACCGAGGGAAGGCGCATTGCCAAACCTCAGGCAGAGCTGACAGAGGAAAAACTGGGTGACACGCACGACATGTTGATGGATATAGCTCCAGTGACAGCGGGGCCTACGTATCTGGCGACAATCAACGAGGAGTGCACGAACTGCGCATTCACATCGATTTGCCCCGCACAGCCAGAAGGAAAGCAGGTGGTCTAAATGGATAACAACAGGCACATTTTCAGCCCGCAGGAGCTATCCCAGCTGATGGGACAGAGGTTCGCCCCGACCGACGAGCAGGCCGAAGTCATCCAGGCCGGGCCGTTCGGCAACTTTCTGGTAGTTGCCGGAGCAGGCGCCGGTAAGACCGAAACCATGGCGGCGCGGGCCGTGTGGATGGTGGCCAACGGCTTCGCCCGGCCCGAGCAGATTCTGGGGCTGACCTTTACCCGCAAGGCTGCCGCGGAGCTGGGGGAGCGCATCCGCCAGCGCCTACAGACGCTGGCGAGCAGCGCCTTCATGGATCAGCTGGCCACCGATGATCCGCGGCGCGAGGCGTTGAAGAACATCGCGCCGGCAGTGGCTACGTATGACTCCTATGCGGGGGACATCGTCCGTGAGTATGGACTGTTGATCCCTTCGGAGCCTGCGGCCAGGCTTATTACGGACGCCGAACGGTGGATGGTGGCCCGCGATGTGGTGCTGAACTCGCAGGGGAAGATATCCGTAGATAGGGCTGTGGGAACGGTCATCGAGGAGGTGTGCGCTCTGTCCGATGAGATGGACAACCACCTGGCGGACCCGGAAAAAGTAGCGGAGGAAAGTGAGGAGGCGCGAGAGGTTCTCAAAGACCTACCAAGGAAAGCGAGAAGTCGAGTCGAGTTCAACAAAGAGAACCGGAGTTTCCTCGACGCGCAGGAATACCGCATCGAGCTTTTGCAGCTGGTGCGCGAATATCGGGAAGAGCTCCAGCGCCGGGAGTTGCTGACATTCGGCCAGCAGATGAGCAAGGCTGCGGGACTTGTGCGTGATCACGAGGTCGTCGGGGAAGAACAACGGCGACGTTTCCGCGTGGTGATGCTGGACGAGTACCAGGACACTGGACATGCCCAACGCATCATGCTGTCTTCGTTGTTTGGCAAGGGAAAGGCGAACGACGGCGAGTTCTCCGCGATGGCGGTGGGCGATCCTATGCAGTCGATTTATCTTTTCCGCGGCGCGACGGCCTCTAACTTGGAGAAGTTCCGCGAGGACTTTCGGGATTCGAACGGGAACCCAGCGGAGAAGCTGCAGCTGCTGACCTCCTGGCGCAACCCCACCACCGTGTTGGATATGGCCAACAAGGTCTCTACCTGGTCCATGGAGCGAAGCACCGACAGCACCGGACGCCTAGTTTCCGAGCTGCGCCCGCGCCCTGGTGCTGAAGACGGCGAGGTCGCTGTGGCTTTCTTTGATGAGCGCGAACAGGAGCTCGACTGGATGGCTGACAAGCTGCAGGAACGATGGCAGGAGTACCAGCAGAAGCTGGAAACGGCAGACGACCCGTCCAAGGTCAGACCTTTTTCCGCAGCGGTATTGGTGACCAAGAATGCGAACGCTGTTCCTATCTACAACAAGCTGGTCGAACGCGGGGTGCCCGCAGACATGACCGCCGGGCCAGGCCTGCTGGATCTTCCTGAAGTTGCAGATATCTTTGCCACACTGCGGGTGCTGGTGGATCCGACTGATGACGTGGCACTGCTGCGCCTGTTGACTGGCCCGAGGTGGAACATCGGTGCCGCTGACCTTGCGGTGCTCACGCGACGCGCAGAGCAGATTGCCAAACGCGGATCTGGGGAAGCGGAAAACATCGACGAAACCGTTTTGGAGCAGGAGCGACTGGAGAAAATCGAGTCTCTCCACACGCCCGGCGTGCGTGATGAACTGATCGCGGAGATCCTAGATGCCATTCCAGACCCCACTGATTTTTCTGTCGGTCTGGTTGATGCACTCGCGGACATTCGAGATGCCGCGGATATGGGGATGTCAGCCGAAGGCGCCCAAAGGCTGGAGCTGCTCGGTCGGGAGCTGGGGTATCTGCGGCGCCACAGCCTCAGCAAGAACCTGCCGGACTTGGTCGCGGACATCGAGAAGATGCTGGGAGTGCGGCATGAGGTGCTGGCGCGCTGGCATCGCCACCCGGATCAATCTATTGGCACCAGCCACCTGGATAGATTTGCGGATATCGTTCGCGATTTCTCCCGTATCGGATCCGCAACCCCGAAAGCGCTGGTCGAATATCTGAAGGCGGCGCATGCCGAAGAAGACGGACTGACCCCCGGAGAAGTCCAGCGCAAGGACAATACCGTGCAGATCCTCACCGTCCATAAAGCCAAGGGCCTGGAGTGGGACATCGTTGCGGTGCCGCATGCTACGCGCGACAGTTTCAGCGATTACGCGCAACCACGGAAAGACAAGAAGTATTCATGGACAACCACCGCTCAGGTCATTCCCAGCAGCCTGCGCGGGGATGCGGGGGATAAGCCCGGAATGTACCCAAAGCTGTCCCTTGAAGGCGTCGAGGACAGAAAGGCGCACGCGGACGCCTATGACGCATTCAATGTGGAGGTCAAGCGCTTCCGTTCAAAGGAGAACGACCGGCTGTTCTACGTGGCCATCACCCGATCCCAGAGGGTGCTCTATGTCAGTGGAGCGGCATATAAGGACGGCGCCAAGGACGCACAGGATCCTTCACTGTGTCTAGTACTGTTGCGGGACCACCTGCGGGAAAACAACCGCAATGATTGTGTAGAGCACTGGTCTGACATGGGGCAGTATTACTCGAAGTTGGATGAGATGTTGAATAACTCGGAGCTTCCAGTCGAGCAGAGGAAGCTGCTTCCCACTGTCGAGGTCAATTCCCGGCGTTTAGAGTATGGCGAAGAGCGACAGCAGCGCGTCGCTGAAGCGAACAATGGCGCAGGCGCCCCCTGGCCCAGCCCAGCTCCCGCTACAGAGCGCCCCGGTGTGGCCGAAGCCGCCGACATGGTGCGCAAGGAAATCGAGGCGCTAGGCACGCAGGAGCCGGACAGCGCTGACACCCCCACCCCCTCCGCGCCCACCACTGTGGCCGAGGTGTGGGACCTCGAGACGGATATGCTGCTCGAGGAATATTCGGAAATGGACAACGCCGAGGTACTGGTGCCACTGAAGGTGCGACTCACGGCAACCGAGATGGTGAGCCTGCGCAGGGATTCCGAAGAGTTCGCCCTGCGCGCCCGTCGTCCAATTCCCCTCGAGCCGAAGCCCTACGCCAAGCGCGGCACCGCGTTCCACAACTGGGTGGAAGAACGCTACAAGCAGGTCACCCTGTTGGACGAGGAAGAGCTGCCGGGCGCCTCGGATGCTTCGCTCGGCGACCCTTACCTCGAGACCCTGAAGGAGGCGTTCCTGCGCTCTGCATGGGCCGATCGCCAACCCGAAAGCGTGGAGGGCGCCTACTCTGTCACGATCGGCGGTCACGTGTTTGAGGGACGTATTGACGCCGTATTCCACGAAGGAGACGATCCCACCGACGGCTGGATCGTGGTGGACTGGAAAACAGGGCGCAAACCCACCGGCGCGGAACTGGACGCAGCCGAACAGCAGCTGGCCATTTACAGGCTGGCATGGGCGAAACTCCTCAGCACCAAACTGGGCGTGGAGGTGCCCGCCGACAACGTTCGCGCCGTGTTTCACTATGTCGCGGCAAATGAGACCTATGAACCGCGTACACTACTGTCTGCAGAGCAACTCGAGCGGATGCTTGGGGGCGTTACAAAGAAGGCACCCCAAGAACACGACGGCGAAGAGCCACAAGGCAGCATCGAGCAGTGACGAGAGGACGTAGATGAGAGACCGGCTGCGCGAACGTTTTCGCGCCGACGATGAGGTCGATGAGCTACCGCCGCACGCACTGCTGAACATCGTCCGCATCCCGACCTCGGTGGTACAAAGCCCCTGGTGGCTCATTATCCGACGGATGTTCTACGCCTTCCTGCTGGTGCTGTTCGTCGCCTGCCTGGCCTACTTCGACAGGGACGGCTACGACGGGATGGAAACTTTTGTGGACGCCCTGTATTACTCGTCGGTGTCTCTCTCGACGACGGGCTACGGCGATGTGTCACCGCAGACGCAGAACGCGCGACTGGTCAACACCCTCATCATCACCCCGGCCCGCCTGGTCTTCCTGGTGCTGCTGGTCGGCACGACGCTGTCAGTGCTGACCGAAGAATCCCGCAAAACGTTAGTCATCCGCCGCTGGAGGAAGAAAATGCGTAACCACACCATCGTTATCGGCTACGGCACCAAGGGCCGCTCCGCTATCGCGGCGCTGCTGGCCGACGGCGTATCGCCTTCGCAGATCGTCGTGGTGGATACGGACAGGGAGGTGCTGGATCAGGCGTCCGCGCAGGGGCTGGTGACGGTGCAGGGTACGGCTACCCGCTCCGACGTGCTGAAACTCGCCGGTGTGAACCGTGCCCGCGCGGTGGTCGTCGCACCGAACCAGGACGATACAGCGGTGCTGATCACACTGTCGGTGCGCGAGATCGCGCCTTCTGCAACGATCGTCGCGAGTGTGCGCGAATCCGATAACTCGCACCTGCTGCGGCAATCCGGTGCAGACTCGGTGGTCGTTTCCTCCGAAACGGCCGGGCGCCTGATGGGACTGGCGACGGTTACACCATCAGTGACGGAGATGATGGAGGATCTGCTGTCGCCGGACGAAGGCTTCTCTATCGCCGAGCGCCTGGTCACCGAGGAAGAGGTTGGCGGCAACCCCCGCGTGCTGGAAGACGTGGTGCTGGGGGTGGTGCGCTCTGGCGAGCTGTACCGCATCGATTCCTCCGAGGCAGAGACGATCGAACCGGGCGACCGTGTGCTGTACGTGCGCTCCAACCCCGGTGCCGACGATATTCTCGGCACCAAGTAGGGGATCTGAGTGAGCTCCCTACTGGATGGTCTGGATCCGGAACAGGCGAGAGCGGCCTCCGCCCCGCGCGGACCGGTGAGCATCATCGCAGGCGCCGGCACCGGCAAGACCCGCACCATTACCCACCGCATTGCCTACCTGGTCGAGGGCGGATTCGTGAACCCCGACCACGTCTTGGCCGTGACCTTCACCGCCCGTGCGGCCGCGGAACTGCGTGAGCGCCTAGCGCTGATGAACATCCCCAAGGTGCAGGCCAAGACCTTCCACGCCGCCGCCATGCGGCAGCTGAAATACTTTTGGCCCGCCTATGCGGGCGACCTGCCGTGGACGCTGCTGGACAACAAGTTCCGCGTCGTCTCCCGCGCCGCGCGGGCCGCGGGAGTAGAGGTCAGCACCCCGATGCTGGCGGACCTCATCGGGGAAATCGAATGGGCGAAATCCTCCTTGATCAGCGCGGAAGACTACCCGGACTTCGTTGAACCGCGCCGCCGTGATTGCCCAGTCGCCCCGCATACCTTCGTCAAGGTCTTTCAGGGCTACGAGAACCTCAAGGCCACGCCGGAGGGAATGCTGCTGGACTTCGACGATCTGCTGCTGCACATGGCCGCAGCCATCGAGTCCAACACCGGCATCGCCGACGAGTTTCGTTCGCGCTACCGCACCTTCGTGGTCGACGAGTACCAGGACGTTACGCCCCTCCAGCAGCGCGTGTTGGACGCGTGGGTAGGCGACCGCGACGATCTGACCGTTGTGGGCGACGCGAACCAGACGATCTACAGCTTCAACGGCGCCACGCCGGAGTATCTGCTGGACTTCACCACCAAGTACCCGGAGTCCACCACCGTCCGCCTGCACCGGGACTACCGTTCCACCCCGCAGGTCGTGGACCTGGCTAACAATGTGATCGGCAAGGCGAAAGGACGCGTTGCGGGCACGCGGCTGAAGCTGGAGGGCCAGCGCCCCGCAGGTCCGCTCCCGCAGTTCCACGAGTACCCCGACGAGCCCGCCGAGGCTGTGGCGGTAGTCAAGGAAATCCAGACGCTTATCCGCAAGGGCGTGGAACCCGCGAACATCGCGATCCTCTACCGCATCAACTCCCAGTCCGCGAACTACGAATACGAGCTCGAACAGGCCGGCATTGGCTACCAGGTCAAAGGCGGCGAGGGCTTCTTCAAGCGCGCGGAAATCCGGGAGGGAATGAACGCCATCACCGCCGCGGCGAAGAAGTACGACCCGGACCCGGAGGATGTGCCGGATGCCGTCCGCGCCGCGCTCGTCCCCGTCGGCCTGACGTCCACCGAACCCTCCGGTACCCAGGAGCGCGCCCGCTGGCAGTCCCTGCAGGCCCTCTTCCAGCTGGTCAAGGACATCACCACCACCGCGACCGAACCTTTAAGCATGCAGGGCGTAGTCGCGTTGCTGAAGGAACGCATGAGCGCGAAGAACCCGCCGAAGTTCCAGGGAGTCACCCTGGCCAGCATTCACGCGGCCAAGGGCCTGGAATGGGACGCTGTATTCCTGGTCGGCCTCAACGAGGGCACCTTGCCGATCCGCCATGCCCTCAAAGGAGCGGGCTCGGAAGAGGCGATCGAGGAGGAACGCCGACTGTTCTACGTCGGCATCACCCGCGCTCGGGAGCACCTGCACCTCAGCTGGTCGCTGGCTCGCCAGGAGGGCTCCAAGTCGAACCGTCGCCGCACGCGCTTCCTCGACGGTTTGGTCCCGCAGGAGGAAGCGGCCGCCGCACAGCGTCGTTCCGGTACTGGCGCCTCCGGTTCGCGGGACAGGCTGGGCGCGCCGAAGAATGCCTGCGTGGTCTGCGGATCCAGGCTCGGCAGCCCGGAGCTAAAGATCCTCGGCCGCTGCGGGGAGCACGCCCCCGAGACTGATCACCTTCTGCTGACGGAGCTGCGGCAGTGGCGCAGCGCTCTGGCCAAGGACAAGGCGGTGCCGGCGTATGTCATTTTTAGTGACGCCACGTTGCGCGCCATTGCCGAGCAGCTGCCCACCACGTCTGACCAGTTGGTGGCCGTGCCGGGCATTGGTCCGGTCAAGGTGAAGGAGTTTGGTGAGGACGTTCTGGCGATCGTCAGCAACTACGCCTAGTTGGTCTTGTGCACAGTTGATCCCGTGCACAGTTGGCCTCGTGCACAGCTAAACCCGCACCGCCCGGCAGGACAGGCAGTTGTCGTCGAAGGGGATGGGGTGGGTGTGCACGGCACCGGTGGCAAAGTCCACTAGCCGCCGTTGGGTGAGGACCTCCGGGATATCCGGTGGAGTCGGCAGCGCTTCCTGCCTAAGCCGCGCCATCTTTCGTTCCTGCCGATACTCGCGTTGCGCGCGCCACCAAGGCAGGACGTGTTCGTTAAGCATCATCGCAAACTGTGTGGAGGCTGCCTGGATCAGGTGCCTTTCCGTACTTCCGGGTCTACCTGTCGCCTGCAAGCGCACTCCTTTCCACCCGTCGTCGATCTGCCCGTAGTAGCTATCGGTGCAGGCCAGGCAGGGTGTTATGCCAGGGACGACCAGTGGGCCCAGCACCGATCGGCCGTCCACGATGCCAGCAGGGTAGTGGGCTACCCGGTTGACCATCAGTGCGTGTTGCACGTCCGGGGTCGGGAATACCGCGCCGGGCAGGGCCATCAGCGATCGCCGAGCCTCGCTGGGGGCGGTGACGATGCGGAAGCTCAAACCAAGAGCCTCTAGCACGGGCTCTAGCCGCTCGCTGGCCACGCCGGAGGCCAGCACGTGGAAGTCCACGTCCGACTGGGACGGCCGCAGGATTTTCGCCTGCAGCATCTCGGAGAGCATCTGCCGCGCATCTTCGGGTTCCAGCCCGCAGTAGCCCATCTTTTGGTGCAGCTCCTCGAACCCGATCCCGCCGCGCGCCAGTGCGAACACGTGCGCTACCTGGCCCGGGTTCACGTTCTTCGGTAGCGGCAGGATCATCGATTCGTGCGGTAGCACCCCGAATTGCAGGCCGATTGTCGGCCTGGCCAGGATCGCTGTGTTGGATGGCAGATTAAGCTCTAGCATGAATGAAGTTCCCCCAAGAAAGAGTCGCGCTCCCCATGCGCGCCTCGTCGCCTCTTACCCTAGCAGCGCTGCACCGTCCTCGCTGGTGGAAAGGATGTTCCTGTGGCTCCCTCCCTGCGTCGGCATAGCGTTATCGACCCTCAGCAGGTGGCCAGCGATGTGCAGGCGGAGCTAGCGCGGCAGCTGGCTCAGGGCAGGGAAGCTACTGACGCTGCGATCCCGCCCGTGAGCATTCGATTGTCCGCCCGGCGGAAAAAGACGGTCGCGGTGCGGGAGGAAGGCGATGGCTTCCTGATCATGGCGCCGGCCATCATTGGGGAGGCCGAGCTACGCAGAATCAGCATGGAGCTGGTGGGTAAGGCGCTGAGCAGTCGGCGTCATACGATAGGCAACAACGAGCTCGTCGAGCGCGCGGCGCAGCTCAACAACAAGTACCTCGGCGGCCGCGCGACGGTAAAAGAGATCAAGTTCGTCACGAACATGAACACGCGTTGGGGCAGTTGCTCGGTGCAGTCGAAGCGCATCCGGATCGCCCACCAGCTGCAGGATGTGCCGGGATATGTGCTGGATGCGGTGATTATCCACGAGCTGATCCACACGTTCGTGCCGAACCACGGCCCGGAGTTCCGCCGCTGGGAGGCGCACACCCCGCACCTGGAGAAGGCGCAGGGCTACCTGGAAGCCTTCAAACGCTGGGGGATGCGCGGCTAGCTACTTCTCGTCGCTCTGGCCGTCGGTGTCGCTCTGGCCGTTCTCGTCGCGCTTCTCGTTGAGCTCCCGCTCCAGCTTCTCGATTTCGCTGATGGGGTTGAAGCCCTCCATCTCGTCCTCGTCGAATGCCACGTTGCTGATGAAGGCCGCCGGGTTGTCCAGGTCGGAGGCAACCGGAAGGAAATCGGGGTGGTCCCATACGCTGTCGCGCTTAGTGACGCCTACCGCATCATCCAGCTTGCGCCACAGCTCGACTGCCTCGTTTGCCTTCGGAGCAGTGAAGCTGATGCCCAGAGCCTTAGTCAGCGCATCCATGGCGGGGGAGCCGTTGTTGCGGAACTCCGACCAGGCGGCGTTGATCATGGCCGCGGCGGGGATGCGGGAATCCAGGGCCACGCCGGTGACGTAATCCACCCAACCCTCGATCAGCGACAGGCTGGTTTCCAGGCGTTCGCGGGCGTGGGTGTTGGAGGAAACGACTTGCGGGGAGAAATCCTGCCCCTGCATGCGCTCCATCATCTCCTGCATCTTCGCCGGGTCGTTCAGCGATTCCGGGGTGAAGTCGCTGGTGGCTTCTTCCATGGCGGAGTAATCCAGCGACAGGCCGGCGGCGAACTCCTCGACATCCAGAATCAGGCGCTCCACCAGCCACGGGACGTGCTTGAACAGGCGCAGGTGCGCTGCCTCGCGCGCGGCCAGGTAGATCAGTGCTTCGCGGGGTTCGCAGCCCAGCTTTTTGGCCATCGCGTCCAGGTGCTCGGTGGCGATGGCAGCGGTCTCGCCTTGCGCAAGTGGTACGCCCCATTGGGTAGAAAGCACGACGTCGCTGGCCATCTCACCCAGAGTGTTGCCGAGCTGCACGCCGAAGTTCATGGCGTTGATCTGCTTCATCATTCCCGCCAGCGGGCCTAGCTGGCTGCGCATTTCCTCCGGCACCCCGCCGAGGGCAGCGTCGCCGAGCTTGTCAGCCAGGGGAGTAACTACCCGCTTCCACGTGTCGAAAGTCTCGTCCAACCACTGCGCGGGGCCGAAGGCCACGGAGCCGGACGCGCCGGCGGGCAGGATGGTGGCTTCGTCCAACCACAGCTCCGCCAGACGCACCGAGTCGGCCACTGCCTGTGAATCGCTGTGGCGCGGGCGGGTGTCCTTCTTGGTGGCGGCGATGCGTTGGCGCGCCGTGCGCTTGGCCATCGCGTAGTTGACCGGCCCCTTACCGTCGGGGCTGTTCATATCGGTTCCGAAGCCGGAAAGCATGGAGCCGAACTGGTTCAGAATGTCGCCCAGGTTGCCGGCCCCCATGTTGCCTGCGCCACCCTTGCCACCGGCGTTGCCGCCCAGGGGGCCGCCGAAGAAGAAACCGAACTGGTTGTCGTGGTTATCTTTGTCGCGGTCGTCGTCGGAATCGTCCGGGCCGTGGAAGCCAAAGCCGAATTTACTCATGTACCCCACCGTACCGACTGTTGCAGTGCGAAAACGACCTCGAAGGGGCATATCGGCGCGTATTTTCGTGTGCTGAGAGCGAACAGGCGCCAGATCGCTCCACAGGGCGCGCTTAGCTAAATCATGGGGAAATACATGTAAAGTTGGGCGGGTGAATTTTTGGAACAGGCGTAATCGCACCATCGTCGTGGGTGCTGTCCCCGTGGTGGCGGTGTTTTCCCTCCTCGGGCTGCCGTCCATTCCCGGCACCAACATCGATCTCACCGTTCCCTATGCCGCTGAAGGCAGCGGGCCGACGTTCAACACCTTGGGCCAGGTCGATGGCCGAGAGGTAGTCGACATCACCGGCGCGAAGACTCACCCGACCAGTGGCAACCTCAACATGACCACCGTATCGGTGCGCACCAATATGACTCTCGCGCAGGCCTTTAAGCGCTGGGTGACCACTGACGACACGCTAGTTCCCCTAGAGCACGTATTCCCCTCCGGCAAGTCCTCGGAGGAGGTGCAGCGCCAGAACGCCGCCGCCTTCGCCAGCTCTGAGTCCAACGCCACAATCTCGGCGATGAACTACCTACGCAAGCCTCTGGAGACCATGGTTCTGGAGGTAGCCGAGGATTCCCCAGCACAGGGAAAGATCGAGGTCAACGACATCGTCACGAAGGTCGATGGGGAGAAGGTTACGCTGCCCAGCGAGCTATCGGACAAGGTTAAGGACAATAAGGCGGGCGATGAGGTCACCATCACCGTCAAGCGCCAGGGCAAGGAAAAAGACATCAAGGTCAAGCTCGGCGAACTGCCGAAGGAGCTACGTGGCGACCATCCGCAGGGCACTGCGTTCCTCGGCGTGACCACCGTTGCCCAGCCGGGTGGCGACATCAAGGTGGAGTACAACCTCACCGACATCGGCGGCCCATCCGCCGGTTTGATGTTCTCTTTGGCGGTGGTCGACAAGCTCTCGCCCGAGGAACTCACAGGTGGGAAGTTCGTCGCCGGTACCGGAACTATTGACGCCTCAGGCAAGGTCGGCCCCATTGGTGGCATCACTCACAAGATCGCCGCCGCCAAGGAAGCTGGTGCAGAGGTGTTCCTCGTACCAGCGAAGAACTGCGCGGAGGCAGTGCATGAGCCTCCGGAGGGAATCACCCTGTTGAAGGTCGACACTCTCGATGATGCGATTAAGGACCTCAAGGATTACAACGAGGGCAAGCAGGCCGATACCTGCAAGTAGCAGCTATTCGTCGGCTTCGAAGGTTGCGCGCAGCGTGTGAATCACGCCGGGGGCGATGTCGTCCCCGCCGAGCAGCTGCACCTTGTCCTGGCCGAAAGGATCTTCTGCAAGCTCCTCCTCGCTGGGGCGTAGCTGGATAAGGGAGCGTTCGGGGCCGGAGAGGTCGGCGTCACAAAGAAGTCCGCTAAACAAGCGAGCCTGGCGCGGGGTAGGGTCCGCACCGGGGGCGGCGTTGGAGAAGGTGATCTCCTGGGCCAGAATCGCACCTACGACGGGGGCGGGCCAGCGGATGGTGGCGAGGAACTGGCCGAGCTCCTCGCTGCCCGGGCGAATGTCCTCCGGAATGTCTTCCTGCACCACGAGGGCGAGGGGATTGGCGGACGCATCGTCGTCGAATGCCTGTGGCGCGGCATCCGCAACCAGAGTGGAAGGTACCAGGGCGAACAAGGTGGCGGGCTGGTCCCAACCCTCCGCCTGTACGAAATCCACAGCCTCGCGTAGCGCGGCATTGAGCACGCGCTCGTCCTGCAGATCGACGGACGCAGAAGGGTCGGGGAAGGTCATGCGAAAGCCTTTCTTAAATCACTGCTGATTTGATCGTGCATTGTTTTGTTATGACGCTTAAGGAATTGTACGTATTCTGGTGGAAACCTCGCGTATTAGCGATACAGACAGGCGCGATAAGCAGGAGAGTAATTAAGCCTTGAGCACGCCAACGCCACCGCCTTCGGGGCGACCGAAGCAGAAGTTCCCATCCAGCCAGGGGCCGAGCAGGCGCTCGAAAATCCTTGGTATTGCAGTGGCGGTTATCGCCGCCGCTATTTTCGTTATCCCGGTGGTGGTGAGTACTTATACCGACTTCGCGTGGTTCCGCAGCGTGGATTACCAGGGCGTGTTCGTGAATGTGATCGTCACCCGCGTGGCACTGTTCGCAATCTTCGGCGCCTTCGGTGCGCTGCTGTCTTGGCTGGCGGCCTTCCTGGCTTACCGCGCGCGGCCGGATGAGATCGACTCGCTGGGCACATCCTCGCCATTGGCGGAGTACCGGCCGATGATTCGCCGCAACATGCGGCCATTCCTGCTGGGGATTCCGCTGTTCGTCGGAGTGATCACCGGCATGATCGTGCAGTCGAATTGGCGCTCTGTATTGATGTTCCTGAACGGTTCGAACTTCGGTGTGCGCGACCCGCAGTTCGGCAAGGATCTGGGCTTTTATGCCTTTAACCTGCCGTTCCTGCAGATGCTGGTTTCTACGTTCAGTGTGCTGCTGATCTTGGCTTTTGTGATCAACGGCGTTGGCCACTACCTGCTGGGATCCATCACTACGGGTAACCCGCGAGTGGGGGAGAAGGCCTCGATCTCCACGAGTGCACGCCGCCAGCTGGCCGTGATCGCGGGCGTGTGGATGCTGCTAAAGGCAGTGGGGTATTGGTTCGACCGCTATGGGCTGCTGACCCGTTCGCACGATACCTTCACCGGCGCTTCCTACACTGATGTGAATGCGGTGCTGCCGGCGCAGATCGTGCTGTTGGTGATCTCCCTGTTCGTCGCAGCGATGTTCTTTGTCACCATTGTGCTGCGCGACCTGCGCATTCCGGCCTTGGCGGTGGCGCTGATGGTGGGTTCCTCGCTGACCGTGGGGTTGATCTGGCCCGCAATGCTGGAGCAGTTCTCCGTCAACCCGAACCGTGCGGAGAAGGAACGCGAGTACATCGCCCGCAACATCGAGGCGACCCGCTACGCCTACGGTATCGGGGACGACAAGGTTACCTACGACCGCGACTGGGGTTCTTCCGGCGATGCGGCGTCGAAGGAACAGAAGAAGGCCGTGGCTGACGATTCTGCCACCCTGTCCAACGTGCGCCTGCTGGACCCGGAAGTACTGACCCCGACGTTTACCCAGCAACAGCAGCTGCGTAACTTCTATGGCTTCCCCGACGAGCTGGCGATCGACCGCTACAAAGTCGATGGCCAGATGCGCGATTTTGTGGTTGCTGCCCGTGAGCTGAACCCGAACACCCTGGACGGTAACCAGAAGGACTGGATCAACCGCCACACCGTGTACACCCACGGCAATGGTTTCGTGGCTGCGCCCGCCCGCAAGGTCGACGAGGTCGCCCGTGATGTGGGATCGGCTCGCGGTGGCTACCCGGTCTACACTGTGGCGGATCTGCAGTCGATGGAATCCGGTAAGCAGGGCGGTGAGCTGAAGCTGGACGTTAAGCAGCCGCGCATTTACTTCGGCCCGGTCATTGCATCGTCGAAACAGAACAACTCCGACTACGCGATCGTCGGCAACACCGAGGGCGAGCCGCTGGAGTACGATACCGACGCATCCAACTACACCTACACCGGTACCGGTGGAGTGGACGTATCGAACTACTTCAACCGCCTGATGTTCTCGGCTCACTTCGAGTCAATGAATATGCTGCTGACCGACCGTATCGGCGAGGGATCGAAGATCCTTTATGAGCGCGACCCCCGCGAGCGCGTCCACAAGGTTGCCCCGTGGCTGACCACGGATTCCAAGACCTACCCGATCGTCATTGACGGCCGTGTGAAGTGGGTCGTTGACGGTTACACGACGTTGAATAACCTGCCCTACTCCGAGCGGATTGGGCTCACTGACTCTACTGCGGACGCCATCAACCCCGACGGCGTTAGTGAGTCCCAGGTCGTCGACAATGAAGTTGGCTACATTCGCAATTCCGTGAAGGCCGTGGTCGATGCCTACGACGGCAGCGTGGATCTGTACGCTTTCGACGAATCGGATCCGGTGCTGAAGGCATGGCGGGGTGCGTTCCCGGGTGTGGTGAAGCCGCGCGCCGAGATCAGCAAGGAGCTGGAGGACCACCTGCGCTACCCGGAGGACATGTTCAAGGTGCAGCGCGAGCTGATCGCTAAGTACCACGTCTCCGACCCGGGCGTGTTCTTCCAGAACGACTCCTTCTGGTCGGTGCCGACCGACCCGACTGCACCGCAGGATCGCCAGGATAACGCACAGCCGCCGTACTACGTGGTGGCGGCTGACCCGAAGACCAACAAGCCTTCTTTCCAGCTGATCACCCCGTTCCGTGGTCTGCGCCGTGAGTTCCTGGCCGCACACATGTCCGTGAGCTCCGACCCGGATAACTACGGCAAGATCAGCGTGCGTGTGCTGCCGACGGGTACGCAGACTCTGGGCCCGAACCAAGCGCAGGACACGATGATGTCCTCTGACGAGATCGCCCGCGAGCGCACCCTGCTGAAGGGCACGAACGACCTGACGAATGGCAACCTGCTGACGTTGCCGGTGGGTGATGGGCAGATCCTGTACGTCGAGCCGGTGTACTCGCAGCGCAGTGGCCAGGACTCGGCCTTCCCGAAGTTGCTGCGCGTGCTGGTGAGCTACAACGGCCAGGTGGGTTACGCCCCGACCATTGCCGAGGCGCTGAGCCAGGTGGGTATTAACACGTCCTCGACGACCGACATCCAGGAGATCGATGGCTCGGTGGTTGATCCGAACAAGAACAAGGGTAAAGACCAGGGCGACGGCAAGGGTAAGGACGAGAGTGACAAGGACAAGAATAAGTCCAAGGACGAGCAGAGCTCGGATGGGAAGGGTGCTGCCGGCAAGTCCGATGACAAGGGCACCGATACGACCCCGGAGCAGCGCGTGCGCGATGCGATGGACAAGGTGAAGAAGACCCGTGAGTCCGGCAGCTTTGAGGAATTCGGCAAGGCGCTGGACGAACTGGATAAGGCAGTCCAGGACCTGCAATCCGAGCGTTAACCACCGGTGAAATCGTCTGCGACCAGGCGATTTCACTTTATCCAAGCTCTGCGTTACAGTAGGGGAGTCGCTGACGCGATAGCGTACAGCACTCGTCGCGGGGTGGAGCAGCTCGGTAGCTCGCTGGGCTCATAACCCAGAGGTCGTCGGTTCGAATCCGGCCCCCGCTACAAATAGCACCCTTCTTCTAGCTTGTGCTGGAAGAGGGGTGCTTCGTTATTGTGTCATCGCCTACGGCGAAAAGGTTATTGCCCCGCCTGTATACGTGCACCTAAGTGGGGTTTGGGGGCTACTTATGCCATGCGGTGATGTGGCTAATATCGGTGGTTTGGCGCGCATGCCACAGGTCATACTCTTCCTGCAGTCCAAGCCAGAACTCTGCAGAGTTCCCAAAGAAAGCAGATAAGCGTAGAGCCATATCGGCGCTTACGCCAATGGAGCCGCGCACCAGTTTGGATATTTGCGAATCGGTCGTCCGGATTTCCTTGGCGAGTCGATACTGGGTAATCCCAAGTGGTTGTAGGAACTCTGCGAACAGGATTTCGCCCGGGTGCGGCACAGGCACCCTATCTAGCGATGAGGCAGTGTTAGTGGTAGTCGATGAAGTCAACATCAACAGCTCCTTTCTGGTTCCAGCGGACAATCTTGCGAAGATCGGGCGGAACGTACCTCGGGGGTGTGCCGTAAAGGTGAAAACGTTCCAGGCTGGTTCTCCGGAACTCCATACCAACAATGCTGTCAAGAAATGAAAGTGCTGTCAAGGTGTGAAAGTGTATCTTGAGTCGTCGGAACCACCAATGGTTTTCCCTTACAGTGGTTGGCATGCTTGTCAATCATGTCGTGTATGACCTGAAGTACTCCTTCGACAGCATTCCCACCCGTCCTGCTCTTGCGCTTAAGGAGAGCACGCGGCCTGATACACCGACCACTTCGAAGGTATGTGGCACTCCCTACCTGCCGGAGCATGCGCCCTACCCGTATTACGATGGCCGGCCCATGTTCTTCATCGCCCAGTTTAATTTTTCCGAGCTAGAGCCCCTTCCAGGGTTCCCGACGACTGGGCTTCTTCAGCTTTTTGTACCTGACATAGAATTCTGGGGCGATTCTTGGATGGTGACGGACAAGCCGGATCTGTGCGCAGAACCCACCCCGTTCGCCCGATACTTCGAAGATTTCTCTGCGCCGCATGTCGGCGAGATGCCCGAAGAAGAGATTGAGGATTCGGGTGAACATCCAGCCCCTGAGCCATTCGATCCCGTCACTATCGACGGAGTTCGATTCGATCAAGAAGTGAATTACAGCACCCACGAGTACGGTCGTGTCATTTTTGATCTGAAGGGTCCCCGCGCCTTTTTAAGGAGGGGGCGGGATTTCGTAGATATTCACACTTATCGAGGAAACTTAGTTTCACGCTGGGTAATTGGTGGGAAAACGACATTTGAGCAGCCCCACCTTGACCTCGGGAAAACGACAAAGGATGCGTTTGATGCGGCCGTCGCCCGTGCAGAAAAAGAGGGCTTCACCGTTTACCCTCACGCCGATGAATATTTGGAGCCAATTGGCTATCCACAAGCAAACGGATCCTCGCTCGGTGGCTACACAATTCTTGTGAACGAAGGGCGATTTCCGTCGTCTGACCCTCGGATCGTGTTGGCGACGATTGATCAAGATGGCCCATGTGAGTGGGGCGATTCTGGAGTCGGAAACTTCTTCATCCACCCCGACGACCTGGCAGCACGCAACTTCGATCGGGTCATCTTCGGCTGGGATTGCTTATAGAGTTGCGCGCGGTCTGTGGCCGCCGCTATCTGCCGTTAGTCTTCTGCTCAATCGTCCAAAGCGCGCAGGTAGAAGCGGCGGATCAGGGCACGCCTCGGCAGGTCGATGACTGGGCGCAGGGTGGGGAAACGGGCGGGCTGAGATTTGGCGTCAATAAGAAAAAGAACCCTTCCGTCCTGCAGTCGCTCGAGGGTGAAGGTTTCCTCGCCCCGTTCGACGTGGCCAGGGAGAGTGCCGTAGGTAAAGCCGCAGCGATTGGGCTCGGAGAAAGCATCGATTACGCGGCAGCGGAAGGTCCACGGACCGAAGCCGAGTGCGACCTCGGCGCCAGTCTCCACAACCTCGTGGGTGGGGCGCACGCGGAAGAGGCCGCTGCGCTGCACACCCCAGCGGAAGAGCTTCTCCGCGGCGGTCTCGAAGTCCGCAGTGATGACCCGCGACATGTGTAGCTCCGGAAAGCCGTCGGTCGAGGTGTAGGAGAGGGGAGTCATAGGGTGCCTCAGGCTACTTGATGTGCCCGGAGATCTGCTCGTGCTGCGGTACGTAGGGGACGAAGTCCTGCACATAAGCCCCCATGGCAACCAGCGCATTAACACGTTCCCAGATCGGCGGGTGGGTGGCGGAGAAATCACGCTTCTTCGTCATAGCGCGCTTGAAGATGGAACCCTTTTTGCCCTGGTCGGAATTGTGGAAACCTTGGATGATGTCCTGCTCCGGGGCGTACAGAGCCAGGGAGCCCGGTGTGCCGTACATGGAGTTCTGCACCGTGGACGGGTTCGCCTGGTGAAACGCCCGGATGGTGATCAGAGCCTGCGCCAGAGCGGTTGGGTTACGGCAAAGCGCCACGCCATGGCTATCGGCTTGCTGCTCGCGGTAGCGCGACATGTAGGCCCTGGCGATGTTGGCCAACGCGGGGGCGGCGAGGATCACGCAGAAAGAAATCAGAAGGATCACCAGGGCAGCGACAGCGTTTCCGCCACCGTTCGAATTGGAGTTCGACCGGCTCCTGTTGTTGCTGCTGAAGCTGCCGTAGATAAACACCGACTGCAGGATGGCGATGACGGAGGCGATGGCCACCAGCTGCGTCATTACTCGGTTGTCGTCGGCGGTCAGGTGGCTCATCTCGTGGGAGATGACGGCCTGCATTTGTTCGCGGTTTAGCAGGTAGCCGAGTTCCTCAGTGACGACGATGGTGCCGGTGTGGGGCTTGTTCCGCTTGCCGCCCAAGGCGTAGGCGTTGGGCACGCCGGTGCCGATGAGGACGTAGACCTTCGGCGGGGATGGCAAGCCAGCGGCGATCGACATCTCCTCCACGATGTTGTAGACCATGCCCTGCTCTACCTTGCGCTTCTCCCCACCGATCGCGGAAATCACGGTCTTGGTGGCGAAGAAATAGGAGTACAGCAGGATCAGCGCGGCCACCGGGATGGCGACCCCGGCGGAGATCAGGATGACCTTGCCCAGGGTGTTGTAGTCAATGTCGCTTCCCTGAACACCGACGTAGGCAGCGCAGGCGCATGCCACGATGGAAAGCTGTAGCACCAGCACGTTCGCAATCCACGCGACGGCGATGCCTTTGCGTAGCTGCGATAGCGATTCGTTGAAAGTTCTGGGCTGGTGGGCCATTGCTCGTCCTTTCAGTACTTAGATCACCCGGGTGTACGTGGCTCAGCGGCGCACGCTGGTGGGGGTGAGTTAAGGGGAAACTAGAAAGAAACGTCGGGAGCCTGGCGCTTGGATTCCTCTACCTGGAAGAAGCCGAAGGGGTGGAAGCCGTGGACGGAAGCGACGATGTTGGTCGGCACGGACTGGATGGCGGTGTTGTAGGTGTTGGTGGAGGCATTGTAGTGCTGGCGCGCGAAGCCCACCTTGTTCTCGGTGGAAGCGAGCTCTTCCTGCAGCTGCTGGAAGTTACGGGATGCCTGCAGCTCTGGGTATGCCTCGGCGGTTGCGCGCAGGGTGGCCATGGTGCGGCCGAATACAGCGTCGGCCTGGGAAGCATCCTGCACATTGCCCGTGGCGCGGGCGCGGTCGGTGGCAGAACGTAGCTCGGCGATGTCGTGGAATACCTTGGCCTCGTGGTTGGCGTAGCCCTTGACCGTTGCTACCAGGTTGGGGATCAGGTCGCCGCGGCGCTGTAGCTGGGTATCGATCTGGGCGTATGCCTCGTTGACTGCGTTGCGCTTTTTGACGAGGCCGTTGTACATCGCGAACCAGATCAGCAGGAGGAGGACGAGGATGGCGATGATGATAATTGCGATGATCATGTCAGTAAAACTTCCCTGGAAAACTCGTGAACGTAACTATCTTGAATGTATCTGTGCAGAAAACTTTGGCGTGTGAAGGGGCGGGGTGCGCCCCTTACGCAAGCCGTTAATGCTGAAATGTATTATCGCTAACGTTTGTTCCCGGCGCAGGCGGGAGAGTCGAAAATCTTCCAGCTAGGGTGGGTTCCATGGCTAGCAATTCAAACTCGATGGTCGACCGCCAGCTTTCCCACCGCACGATCAGGGAGTTCACCGATCAGCCGGTGGACGACCAGACCCTCGCAACTATCTACGAGGTAGCCGGGCGCACGAAGGCCTTTGTGGAGGCCTTCACCGATGCCTGCCTGATGGCGCAGAACGTGGTGAATGCTGCGGAGTCTTTCGGCCTGGGCGCCAACTACCTGGGCAATGTTCACAACGACACTGCCGGGGTGATCGACCTACTACGATCTGCGCAACGCCAATCAGCGGGTGGATAGCTTCACCAATCAGGTGCTGAAGAACTTCCCCTTCACCCGCGACGGCAACGATGATTCGCTGCAAGCCGCGCGCTGGCAAGGCTTTATTGTTTAGTGCTTTTCTTTTGACTTCTTTCTGACGCCCACAGCGTCATTTGTGTCTAACCTCAAATTAACCTGCCGTTCAGATATTTGGGTTAGTATCCCGAGGAGTTTATAAAACTATCGCGATCGGCGCCGGGTGGGCCCGGAAGCTCGGCGTCCAAAAGAATCGCAGCAAGAGACTTCAAGGGTGAGGAATAAATAGTGACTAAGAACAAGAGCCTAAAGATCACGGCAGCGGCCATGATGGCTACGACCATGTCCCTTTCCGCAGTCAGCGTGGCGCCGGCGACGGCGCTGAGCATGCCGGCGATCGCTGGTTCCCAGGGACTACCGAACTACCCGCACCCCGTTCCGCACAAGGGCGCTCCGAACCCGCAGCCTTTCG
The DNA here is from genome assembly GCF_001809885.1 of Corynebacterium sp. HMSC058E07. NCBI lineage: Bacteria > Bacillati > Actinomycetota > Actinomycetes > Mycobacteriales > Corynebacteriaceae > Corynebacterium > Corynebacterium sp. HMSC058E07. Next base: position 186,805 of record NZ_KV799281.1, on the reverse strand, counting down.
GGCCGGAATACCTGGGCGGCTACATCTCTGACATCAGCTCCCACGGTTGGGGCGTTTACCTGGACGTCGTCGATGGCTTTAACGACGTGCGGGCCAACCACCCGGGTGTCATCAAGCAGAACCTGGACAAGGTTGTGGACATCAACAACGCTGCACAGAAGAACCCGGCAGCCATCAAGCGCGCGCAGAGCGATGCTCGGGCGGACAAGGATGGCGTGCTGATGGCGTTCTCCGACGCTCTGGGTGGCGAGCTCGGCCGGCACTTCCGCGATGCGCTGCGTGAGAACCGCCTGCCGAAGACCCAGTTCCTGTTGGGCAATGGTTACTTGGCACGCGCTGGCGGAGTGGCTTCCTCCACCTTCGTGGAAAAGATGGTGTTTAACAACGATCGCCCGTTCGTGGTTGCCCCGGACCGCATCAAGAAGTACCAGGACGGCAAGCGCGACTACTACGGCACCTCGAAGTCCTACCCGTCTGGCCACACCAACCAGGCCGTATGGTCCACCACGCTGCTGGCGCTGACCCTGCCGGAGCTGGCGCCGCAGATTCTGGCTCGTGGTTCCGAGGCCGGCCACAATCGCATTGTCATGGGTGTGCACTACCCGCTGGACGTCATGGGTGGTCGCATGTCTGGCACCGCAGCCGCTGCCGACCGCTGGAATGACCCGAAGATGCGCGACGCAATCCGCCAGGCAGGCAAGGAGCTGCGCGCCGAGCTGGAGTGGCGTGCGGGTCGTCCGATTTCCCAGGTAGTGAAGAGCGACAAGGCCTACCGCAGCACCGACCAGGCTGTGCGCGAGTACACCGAGCGCATGAGCTACGGCTTCCCGAAGATCTACCGCAAGGACGCGCCGATGGTAGTGCCGCAGGCCGCCCCGGATCTGCTGCTGGCCAAGTTCCCGAAGCTGAACTACAAGCAGCGTGCCTCCATCCTGCGCCAGACCGCCATTCCTTCCGGTTCTCCGCTGGATGACCAGGGGCCGCGCGGCTCTTGGCAGCGCCTGAACATGGCCGCTGCTTTCGCTGCAAAGGTCAAGGTTAACGGCGACGGAAGCGTCACCGTCCTGCGCTAATTCAGGTGGCAGGAAGGGCAGGGGTAACCTTTTTCAAACTGTTACCTCTGTGACGCATGTGAAATGATTTTTCTGCGCTAGGGTTAGTTCTGTCCATCAACAGAACTCTAAGGAAATAATGCTCTTCCGGTTTCCCTCAGCCTCACCTGAAACTATTCGTACTGCCCGCCAGGACAACGTCGCACCTCGGCGTTCTGCCCGGGGACGGGCGCGTCGCCGAATCGGTGCACTGATGGCAGGCGTGGCATTGGCGGCGACGACGGCGCTGGGCTCCGCCTTCACTGCACCGGAAGCTACCGCCGCACCGGCAGGCTCTGCGGATGCTTTCCTGAAGGCCACCGGGCAGCCCGGGCCACACCGGATTCCGGGCCACTACTTCACTTCCCCTGGGATTCCCCAGGCACAGCGAGACGCCGCGCCTAGCGTGCTGGCTGGCCCGTCCATGCCGATCTACGTCGGCAACAACATCTGCACCCTTAGCGTGGTCGGCTACGACAAGGCTGGCAACAAGGTGGGAATCACCGCGGGCCACTGCGGTGGCCCCGGCGCCCCGGTGGTCTCCATGGACGCCGAAAAGGCCGGACAGATCGGCACCGTCGTTCGCAACGGCTACCCGGATGTTGCCGTCATCAAGTTCAACAACAAGGTGCGACTGACACGCTCCTACAACAACGTGAACATCGGTGCATTGGGCGGAGCTACCCCGGCTAGCCTGCAGCAGCTGTGCAAGACGGGCGTAGCTACCGGTGTGTCCTGCGGGCCGATGCTAGCGATTTCCGGACCGTTCCTGGTTTCCCACCTGTGCGGATCCATCGGTGATTCCGGCGCCCCCATCTACGTGGGCAACCGTCTGGTAGGAATCGTCAACGGTGGCATGGCAAACCTGCCTTCCTGCACCACCCCGCTGCAGGGGCCGCTGCATGCGCCGACGGCCGGCGCGGCGTGGAATGTCATCGCCGCTGACCTCAACGCAGCTGGCGGGGTGGGCGCCGGATTCCGTCTGCCCTAGAGCTCTACAACTCCTAGCCCCAACAACGCCTAGCCCAAGCGCCCTCTGCCTAGCTGCAGCAGGGCCTTTGCTATATCTACACCCTCAGAGCCAAACTCCTCGCGGAACTGGTTAATGATGGCGACCTCGCGGGTATACACCAGCTTCGTGCCGCCGGAACTCAGGCGCGTCTTACCGATTGCCTTGGAGACTTCGCTGCGGCGGTGGATTGCGTCGATGATCACGCGATCCAGCCGGTTGATTTCCTCGCGGTAGGATTGAATTTCTGAATCCGACAAAGGATCGTCCGTGCCAGAGGGCATGCGGACCGTGAACTCAGTGAACTCTGTGGACTCTGAGGATTCGTTGTCGCTCATGGGCTGTATTCTACCGCTAGTTGTGCCGAAGAGTTTCAAGGGAGCATAAAGGGAAAACATGGACCACCAGCAGGATCTTTTCGCTGATCTGCCACTGCCCGAAGAGCCCCCGGCGTTTGAAGGCGAAGTTCCGCCACCAGAAGACGAACTGCCGCCAGAGGGCTACGAAAGTGTTTTGGCGAATCTGCATTCCACTGGTTCACAGCCCACGCCGGGGCAGGAACCTGCACGCGCCTCCTACGCGCAGCCGCTACGTGGCGCTGGAATGGTTGTGGGGGAGACGGGGCGTCATAAAGAAAAGCTCCTCGAAGGCCTCAACCCGCAACAGCGGCAGGCGGTCGAGCACATGGGCAGCCCCTTGCTGATCGTGGCGGGCGCGGGCTCGGGTAAGACGAGTGTGCTGACGCGCCGCATCGCCTACCTGCTGGCAAACGGTGTAGCGCCGTGGCAGATCCTGGCGATTACCTTCACCAACAAAGCCGCGGCGGAGATGCGCGAGCGCGTAATGGACATGGTCGGCCCGCAGGCGGAACGCATGTGGGTTTCCACCTTCCACTCTTTCTGCGTGCGGGTGCTGCGGGCCAATGCGCACCTCGCGCCGGGGCTGAACACGAACTTCAGCATCTACGACTCGGACGATTCGAAGCGGTTGATGACGATGATCATCAAGGATGCCTCGCTGGATCTGAAGGAGTTCTCGCCGCGCGGGGTGCTGAACGTGATCTCTAATTGGAAGAACGAGCTGGTCGGGCCGGCCGGTGCGCTGGAAGAGGCACAGCGCGATTCCAACCCCCACACGGCGCAGATCGCCTCGCTGTACAAGACCTATCAGAACCGCCTGCGGGCGGCGAACGCGGTGGACTTCGACGACCTGATCGGTGAGGTCGTGGCGATCCTGAACAGCAACCCCGACGTGCGCGAGCACTACCGGCGCCGCTTCCGCCACATCATGGTCGACGAGTACCAAGACACGAACCACGCCCAATATGAGCTGGTCGCAGCGCTGGCAGGCAAGGGTAAGGCCGAGTCTGAGTTGTGCGTGGTGGGCGATGCCGACCAGTCGATCTACGCCTTCCGCGGCGCGACGATCCGCAACATTGAGGAGTTCGAGCGCGACTACCCGGATGCCCGCACCATCCTGCTGGAGCAGAACTACCGCTCTACACAGCGGATCCTGTCTGCCGCCAACGCTGTGATCGACCGTAACCAGGGGCGCCGTCCGAAGAAGCTGTGGACCGACCTGGGCGAAGGCGAGCTGATCGGCGGCTACGTTGCGGACAACGAGCACGACGAGGCCAACTTTATCGTCCAGCGGATCGACGACCTGGTGGATAACGAGGGCTACTCCTACGGCGATATTTCGATCATGTACCGCACCAACAACGCCTCCCGCGCGATTGAGGACGTACTGGTGCGTTCCGGCATGCCGTACAAGGTCGTCGGTGGCACGCGCTTCTACGAGCGCCGCGAGGTCCGCGACATTGTGGCTTACCTGAAGGTGCTGGACAACGCAGAGGATACGGTCGCGTTGCGGCGCATTATCAACACCCCGCGCCGTGGAATTGGCGACAAGGCCATCGCGCAGGTCACTGTTCACGCGGAAGGGCAGAGAATCGGTTTTTCGGCTGCTCTTGTGGACGCCGCAGCGGGGAAGGTGGCCGGCCTTTCCGCACGCGGCCGCAATTCCATTGGCAAGTTCCTGGACATGATGGACGAGTTGCGGGCTGAGACAGAGACGATGGAAATGACGGCTTCGGACGGATCCGGTCTGGGGCTGCCCGACCTGGGGCGCGTGATCTCCGCAGTGCTAGATGTGACCGGCTACAAGGAGTTGCTGGAGAAGTCCAACGACCCGCAGGACGGCGCGCGCCTGGACAACCTGAACGAGCTGGTGAGCGTGGGGCATGAGTTCTCGCAGGAGTCGGCGAACCTGAAGGCGTACGAGGAGATGCCGGTCGGTGGTGACAGTGCCGGCAACCGCGCTGGTGGGGACAGTGCCGGTGGCAGTGCTGGGGACAGTGCCGGTGCCGACAGCGCCGAGGCGATGCTGGCGGAAGGGGAGGCGCCGCTGGGCAGCCTGCAGGCCTTCCTGGAGCGCGTGAGCCTGGTGGCCGACGCGGATCAGATTCCCGCGGACGAGCAGGACATGGTCACGCTGATGACGCTGCACACCGCCAAGGGGCTGGAGTTCCCCGTTGTGTTCTTGACCGGTTGGGAAGACGGCCAGTTCCCGCACATGCGTGCGCTGGGTGACCCGACGGAGCTGGCAGAGGAACGCCGCCTGGCTTATGTGGGTATTACCCGCGCAAAGCAACGGCTGTTCCTCACCCGCGCGATCACGCGCAGTGGTTGGGGAGCGCCAGTGAACAACCCGCCGTCGCGCTTCTTGTCGGAGGTGCCGGAGGATCTGCTGGAGTGGATCCGCGAGGAGCCTGCCCGATTCGGCAGTGGTCTGGATTCCGCCTGGGGTGGCGGTGGCTATGCCGACGGGACCAGCTTCGGTGGCTCTGGCGGCTGGGGTTCGGGCTCTGGCTCCGGCGGGTGGGGCAACCAGTCTTACCGTAAGCCTGCGAAGAAGTCGAAGCCGGCCTTCGGGGCTGGCTCGAAGAAGAACCAGGATCTGGACTTGGCTGTGGGGGACAAGGTCAACCACGACAAGTACGGTCTGGGAACGGTGAAGAGCGTTGATGGCAGTGGCTCGCACACCACGTGCATGATCGACTTCGGCAGCCAGGGTACGGTGCGCCTGATGTTGTTCGGTGGTGTGCCGATGGAGAAGCTCTAGCGGCAAGCTCTAAACGGTAGTTCCCAAAGAGCGGGATGCGCCCCGGGTGACGTTACTGAAGTGACTAATGTTGCAGATGTTTCGCGTAGGATACTTTTCCGATGTAACGTATTTTCTTGACCAAACGATGGCCGAAGAGGAACAAGAAGGGAATTTATGTCGGATAACCAACAAGTCGCATCCAAACTGCAAAACCTCAAACATTTCGGCGAAGCAGCGTGGGCGGAGACCCATGCCATTGCCACTGGATTGGGAACTGCGCTGAAATCGGGCGTAGTCGTTAAAGGCGGTGGCGTTAAAGGCAAAGCAAAACTGGCGGAGAGTATCGCCCGCTACGGCTTCACTGCTGCGCGTCAAGCCTGGTACGCAGCAGAAGTAGCGCCAAACCGCACGGCCATCATCGATGACATCGGCGAGCGTACGTACACCGAGGTTCGAAGCGATGCACTTGCCTTCGCCCGGGCGCTGCAGCGCATGGGGCTGGGGCCGGGGAAGAATATTGCGGTCATGGCGCGTAATTCTCGCGTGGTTGTCTATGCACTGATCGCTAAGGGGTTCATCGGGGCAGACATTTGCCTGCTCAATCCAGCTTCCAGCCCAGTTCAGCTGCAGAAGTCAAGGGAAGAGCTGGACGTCCACACCATCATCATCGATGAAGAGTTCGCAGACAGGCTGCCTGCCGACTATTCCCGCGCCAAGGTGATCATCGGCTACGCGGAGGATCCTAATAATCCGAAGACCCCGAATCCGGATTGGGAGACCTTCCAGCAGGTCATCGATAACGCGCCTTCCGAGGCGGAGGAGAAGCTACCTACGATCCCGAAGCGTGGCTTCATCACCATCATGAGCTCCGGCACTTCTGGTACTCCAAAGGCTGTGGTGCACCGAGAGCCACCTATCCCGACACCCCTGGCGGACCTCGTTACGTGGATCCCATGGCGCGCGGAGATGATGATTCAGCAGACCGCCTCTATGTTCCACTCGTGGGGCTGGGCGAACGTCAATCTGATCTTTGCTCATCGAGCGACTGTGGTGTTCCGCCGCGTCTTCGACCCGGTTCAGGCCATGGAAGACGTAGAGCGTTACAAGATTAACGGCATCATTACTTCGCCGATCTTCATTAAGGAGCAGCTGAAGGTCGCTCAGAACGGCAATTACGATGCATCGGCGGTGGAGTTCATCGTGTCCTCCGGCAACGCCATGCATGAAGATCTGCTTCGCGGCCTGCACAAGCAATTCGGGCCTGTGGTCTGCAACTTCTACGGCTCCACGGAAAACAGCGTGGTCGCCATTGCGAAGCGGGAAGAGCTGGCCGAGAATCCGGCCTTGGCTGGACGCCCGGTTCGCGGTGTGCGCGTCAAAATCCTGGATGACGACGGCAACGTGCTGCCGCCGAACACACCGGGTCGAATCTATGCGCGTGGCACGATGACGATGCGCCGCTACGCCCTCACTCGCGATCGCATGAAGATCAAGCATGGTCTGTTGGAGATCGGCGACCGCGGATACCTCGATGAGGAAGGTCGACTGTTCGTGCTTGGTCGTGCAGACGACATGATCATTGTTGGCGGAGAGAACGTCTACCCGCGCAGTGTTGAAGAGGTACTGGCGCCGATGCCTGGTGTGAGGGATCTCTACGCAAAGGGTGTGGACGACGAAGAGAGCTTCAAGCGCATGGCCGTGTGGATTGTCCGCGAAAACAACCCAGAGGGTGAAGCGCTGACTAAGGAATCCGTCCAAGAATGGATCCGGGACAACCTCGCGGAGCACTCCGTTCCCCGCGAAGTGACTTTCCTGGATGAGCTTCCGCGCAATCCGACTGGTAAGGTCATGCCGGCAATGCTTCCAAACGGCTAACATTTTTGTATCTCGATCGATAGCCTTAATAAGGCCAAAACAATCACGGGAGAAACTTATGAAGAAAATTGCACGCATTCTGACTGCGACGGTGGCCGTGGCCGGCTCCGTTGTGGGGCTGGCGCCCGCTGCACAGGCAGCCCCCGGAAACACCGTTTTGCTGGGCGATTCCTACTTTGCTAACACGACCTTCAACCAGATCATTGACGCCAAGAAGAGCGGCAAGCGCAAGTGCATCCAGGGTAATTTCCGCGTTGCGACCGAGCTGCGTCGCCTGACCGGAGCTCGCGTGGACGATTACTCCTGCAACGGCAAGGAGCTGTACCTGGGACGCGAGCCGCTGGAGGCTCGCCTGGATCAGGCTATCCGAGACGGCAAGCTGAACCGCCACACGCGCAATGTGCCGATCATGGTTGGTGCCAACGACACGTACCGCACCCTTGATCCAATCAACAACCGTGCGGCAGCTCGCTCCTATGATCGTCTCGCAAAGAAGATCAAGCGCGTTGCTCCTGGCGCTCGTATCCAGTTCGTGAGCTACCCGCACCTGACGAACGACCGTGCTGGACTTTGCCTCATCCGTCCCCGCGGTTTGCCTCGGATTCAGGCTCCGTTCCCGATCGTGAAGGAAGCTGAGCGTCAGCTCTGGCGGCAGGCTCACGACGCAGCTAAGCGCAACGGTGGCGTGTTCGTTGACCTGCACCGCTCCACGCATGGTCACGATACGTGCCAGCCGGGCGGAAAGGCATGGGTTGCTGGCGTATTCGACAGCCAGACTCCGCGCTACAACCTGACCCTGCACATGTCGCACACAGGCGTTACCAACGCGGCTAAGCAGATCGGTGCTGCTCTGCAGTAGGCCATCTGCAACAAGGGGAGGGGGCTCCTGGAAAACCTAGAGCCCCCGCTTTCCAAACAAACGGATAGAAGAGAGGCCTCCCGGTTGCCTTAGAAAGGCAACCGGGAGGCCTCTTTGTGGTCTAAAGGGTTAGCTAGCCTAGAGCGTGATGCCGCGCTCTTCCAGCCACGGCTTCGGGTCGATAGCGTCGCCACCGTTCGGGTGAACCTCGAAGTGGAGGTGGGAGCCGGTGGAGAAGCCGAGGGCGCCCATGCCAGCAATCTTCTGGCCGCTGGTTACGCGGTCGCCAACCTTGACGTTCAGGGTAGCCATGTGGCCGTAGACGGTGACGGTGCCGTCGTCGTGCTTGATGCGGATCCAGTTGCCGAAGCCGGAAGCCGGGCCGGAATCGATGACCGTACCGTCGTGTACGGCGCGGATCGCGGTGCCCACGGCGTTGGCAATGTCGATGCCCTTGTGGAAGCTGCCCCAACGCGGGCCGAATCCGGAGGTGAACGTGCCCTCGGCAGGCTTGACGAAGTCGGGCATGCGAGCAGCGAGATCAGCCTCGGTGCGCTGCTTGGCGAAGCGCAGGACGGAATCCAGCTGCTGGGACAGGTCGGAGACCGGCTTGGCCTGGGGAACCTCGAGGATCTGAGGTGCCTCAGCGTTGTTGCCCTCTGCCGCTGCGGGGTTGGAGCTGCCCTGCGCGCCCTCTGCATTCGCGCCCTCACCCTGAGCCAGGATGGTGGTGTTCTCCGAAGCTAGGGCGATGTCCTTGTCGGCATCCTGGGTTGCGCCAGCGGTGGCGCCCGCTGCGCCGGCGGTGGTCATCGCGGTCGTGGCGACTGCAACCATGGCGAAACGGCTCTTGGCGGTCGGCTCCTGCTTGCGGTGCTTGCTGGTGCGGCGCTGAGTAGTGTTCTGCACTGTTCTCTGTAACCCTTTGACCTAATCGACTGCTGTGATCATCTCTCAAATGTGGTGCTTCAAGCTGTTCTGGTTGGCTCGAAGCCTTTGCGTGAGCATTTCGTAACCACTTTGTTATCAACGGAACGTAACACTATCCGGTCGGCAACGTTGCAGCAACTAATTCAGCCAAAAATAACGCTTTGATTACACTGCGGGGGTAGTGGGGTTAAAGGTGATTTTTGGCAATGTCCGATTATCCCAGTTCCGAGACGGTTTATTTTGCACATTCGGGGGAGGGGGATGGATTGGTGATCTTCGGCACGCTACCTCCAAACCCTCAAGTAGAACCTGAAGCGTGTTGCGCGAATGTGGCTCTTCCCATGTAGAGAACAGTGTTGAAGAAGCATTACTTAGAGGTGGGTCAGTCCGCCAGGTGAAGGGGAGTCTTAGGCACAATAGGACGGGTGAGTAAAGATTCTGCTGCCCAACGACCCGGATCCCGACGATCTGCGTCTTCGCGACGCCCCGGCACCGGCCGCACCCGGCGGTCTGCCACGAGTGGTGACGCGCACAGAGTTAAGGGCAGCGGCCACGAGCGGTTCGTTGCTGCAGAGCATGCCAAGGGCAACTCCGTCGGCAGCGGTGCAAAGGCCACGCCGACAACTTCCGGGACAGTGAAGCACCAGCAAGCTGCGGGTGGGCTGAAATCTGCGATTGCGACGTGGTGGTCCAAGTGGAAGCCTCACGTTAAACGCTTTGGCCCACAGTTGCTCATTAATCACGCTGTCACCGTGGGTGTGATCGTCATTATCGCCGTTCTTATCGGAATCGGCGCCGGATTCGCCGTTGTGCCAGCCAGCATTGCCTCCATGTGGATGACCTTTAACCTTGCGCCGGTGGAGATGGCGGGGGCGAAGTTGGGGTTCGTTCCGCTACTCCCCGCGGTGGCGGTGGTCTGGGGGCACGCTAAGCGGGCTACGACGGTGCTGGGCAACTCCATCAGTGTCCGCGGGCTGCGGGTGTTCACCACCCTGAGTCTTCTGATTCCTTTGCTATTTACGTGCATTGCGTGGCTGATGTTGTGGGACGCCTCGCGCGTCTACGACGTCACACCACCGAACCTGCTGGTAGCGCTGATAGCTACGGCGCTGGTGAACGGCGCTGCAATCGTTATTGGAATGCGAGCGCGCGTGTGGCGCGCGTTGCTGCTGCGCCGCGGATGGTCGACCTGGCCGGTTGAATCGGTGCTTCTGGCAGGGCGGTTCTTGAAGTGGATGAGTGCGGCCGGTGCTATCGCGGCGCTGGTGTACCTGCTGACGAACCTGGAGGCCTTCGGTAAGGCCTACGACATCACGACCACCACGATGGGCGTGGTGGGGCTGACGTTCGTGGCGTTGTTATATGTACCCAACGTGGTGATCGGTGCGGTGGCTGTGCTGCTGGGCGGAGAGTTCCACGTTGGCAATGGCGCCGTGAGCCTCTTTACTGCCAACAATGTGAATCTGCCCCCGGTGCCGATCTTGGCGGCAATCCCGAACGATCAGATTCCCTTCGGCCCCGCGCTGCTGGCCGTTCCTGCTGCTGTGGCCGTGGGCTGTGTGTACACGTTCCTGCGCGGGCGGAACTTCGTTGAAGCGCCTTTGTTGCAGGCGGTGGGTGCGGGTGCTTTCGCCGGTTTCATCGGATTCTGTGTTTCTTGGCTGGCCGGCGGAGAGATGGGTGTTTATGGGCACGCCGGTGCTGTGGAATGGCTCTTTGCTATCGAATTGGCGGCCTGGCTGCTGGTGCCTGCGGCCGTCATGATGTTCTTCACCGCACGCCGCGGGGAGGCTGTCGTTGAGGACATTCCGGAGGCAGAGGTTGTGCCGACGAAGGCGCAGCAAGCCGAAGCGGAGGCTGAGACTGATGCTGACCCTGCTGCGGATGCTGACGCTGCCGAGGGGACTGATGATTCTGAGGATGACGCCCCTACGGAGGAACCGGAAGAAGGGGAAGATGGGGGCGTCACGAAGAAAGAACAAGAAGATACAGACGACACAGAAGATACAGAGGAGAGCGACGATGAAGATAGTGATTCTGGCGAGCGGGACGGGGACCCTGCTCCAGAGCGTGATTGATAACGTCGACCGCTCGCGGGTCGAGATTGCGGCCGTGGGCAGTGACCGGCAATGCGAGGCGCTCGACCGTGCCGAGCGAGCGGGCATCGAACACTTCCTGGTCGAGTACGTGCCGAAGCAGACCGACCGGGACAAGTGGAACGAGGAGCTGGCGGACAAGCTGGCCAGCTACCAGCCCGACCTGGTGGTCAGCGCGGGTTTCATGCGCATTATCGGTCCGACGGTGGTGGAGCGTTTCGAAGGCAAGATCATCAACACCCACCCGGCGTTGCTGCCCGCATTCCCCGGAGCGCACGCCGTTGAAGACGCACTGGATTACGGTGTGCGAGTGACCGGGTCTACAGTTCATGTTGTAGATAGTGGCGTGGACACGGGGTCGATCATTGCCCAAAAGGCGGTAGAGGTCGCGGACGGCGACACAGTCGACAGTTTGCATGAAAGAATCAAAAAGGTGGAGCGCGCACTCTTGGTAGAGGTGCTGCACGACATCGCCGGAACGACTGATTAAAACCTTCCAAAGACGAAAGGCCAGGATCCAAAACAATGAGTGATGGCAGCACAGCAACCAACGATGCAGACAAGAAGGCAATCCGCCGCGCACTGATCAGCGTGTACGACAAGACTGGTCTGGAGGACCTGGCGAAGGGACTGCACGCGCAGGGCGTAGACATCGTGTCTACCGGCTCTACCGCAAAGAAGATCGCGGAGGCCGGGGTGCCGGTCACCGAGGTTGAGGCGCTGACCGGATTCCCGGAGGTGCTGGAGGGGCGCGTGAAGACCCTGCACCCCCGCGTCCACGCTGGCATCCTGGCCGATACCCGCAAGGACGACCACCTAAAGCAGTTGGAGGATCTGGACATCGAGGCCTTCCAACTGGTCGTTGTGAACCTGTACCCGTTCACCCAGACCGTGGCTTCCGGCGCAGATTTCGACGCCTGTGTAGAGCAGATCGATATCGGTGGGCCGTCCATGGTGCGCGCAGCGGCGAAGAACCACCCGTCGGTGGCCGTTGTTGTGGATCCCAACCGCTATGAGAATGTGGTTGCCGCTGCCGGTGCCGGTGGGTTCACCCGCGCGCAGCGCACTGAGCTGGCTGTAGACGCTTTCCGCCACACCGCCGCCTACGACGTTGCTGTGGCGACGTGGATGGGGGAGCAGGTCGCAGAGGGTGCAGAGGACGCTGAAGGTGCAGAGGCTGTGCACTTCCCCGAGTGGATCGGCGCCTCCTACGAGCGCGCCAACGTGCTGCGTTACGGCGAGAACCCGCACCAGGCTGCCGCGCTGTACTCCAATGGAACTGGCCTGGCCGGTGCCAAGCAGTTCCATGGCAAGGAGATGAGCTACAACAACTACACCGACGCGGACGCTGCCTGGCGTGCTGCGTGGGACCACAAGCGCCCGACCGTGGCCATCATCAAGCACGCCAACCCGTGTGGCATTGCAGTATCCGACGTGTCCATTGCCGATGCGCACAAGAAGGCCCACGCCTGTGACCCGATGTCCGCCTTCGGCGGCGTGATCGCCGTGAACCGCGAGGTCAGCGTAGAGATGGCCGAGCAGGTCGCCGAGGTGTTCACCGAGGTCATCATCGCGCCGGGCTACGAGGACGGTGCTGTGGAGATCCTGTCGCAGAAGAAGAACATCCGCATCCTGCAGGCCGAGGCTCCGAGCGAGGAGCCGGAGCTGCAGGGGCGCGAGATCTCCGGTGGCCTGCTGGTGCAGCAGGCCGATGCCATCGACGCGAAGGGCGACGACCCGCAGAATTGGACCCTGGCGGCCGGCGAGGCTGTCGACGAGGCCACCCTCCGCGAACTGGAATTCGCTTGGCGTACCGTGCGTGCGGTGAAGTCGAACGCTATCTTGCTGGCGAAGGATGACGCCACCGTGGGTGTGGGCATGGGACAGGTCAACCGCGTGGACGCTGCCAAGTTGGCGGTAGAGCGCGCAAACTCCCTGGCTGGTGACGAAAAGCGCGCTGAGGGTGCAGTTGCAGCCTCGGACGCTTTCTTCCCCTTCGCCGACGGCTTTGAGGTGCTGGCTGCCGCTGGTGTCCGCGCAGTCGTGCAGCCCGGTGGCTCGGTCCGCGATGCGGAGGTCATCGAGGCGGCGGAGAAGGCGGGCGTCACCATGTACCTGACCGGCGAGCGCCACTTCGCGCACTAGAAAAACACACCCCCACGCGCAGGAGTTCCCCCCCACCAATGTCTAACGAACACCCCACTAACCCTGGCATCGGCAGCAATTCGAACCAGCCGGAACCACCGCAGTATCGGCACAATGCGAATGCGCCGGAGCAGAATCAGTGGCAGCAGTGGCAGAACTCTCCGCAGCCCCAGTTCTCGCAGCAGCCCCCGCAGCAGTTCTCGCAACAGCCCCCGCAGAATCCTCCGTACCACTACGAGGGCTCTGACGGGGACAGCAAGTTCAAGCCGATCATGGGCATCATTCTGGCCGCGATCTTGGCTATTGCGCTGATCCTGGGTGCGGCCTACTACCTAGGCTGGATCGGCAGCCGCAACGACAACGGCGGCACCGGTGGAGGCGCTTCCCAGTCGCAAGGAGCCGACGGCGGTAGCTCCAGCGGTGACGACGAGGGGGACGATGCCGCGCAGGGCGAAGAGTCGGACTCCGACGGCCAGGACAGCGAAGAGTCCGAAGGCCGGGACGAGGACGGCAAGGACGAGGATGGCAAGGACGAGGATGACGCAGAGGATTCCCGCCCCGCCCGCCCGAAGCTGCCCTCCGGGGCAGTCCCCGCCAACCAGTCCGCCGAGCAAAACAAGCCCGCCGGCGACTTCAACAACGTCTACACCGGTAGCGACATCACGTCGAAGCCTTTCGCCCGCGCGGTTCGCGACGCATTTGTTACCCACTACCTGGACACGGATGAAACCGAAGGTACGGTGAAGGCTCACTCGTCGGTGACGGGTCAGACTTACACGATGAAGTGCAAGGATAACGGCCAGTATGTCACCTGCACCGGGGGCAACAATGCCATTGTCTACATCGCTTAAGACCCGTCGCTCGCTTGTCGCGACGCTGCTCGTCGCTGTCGGTGCGACTGCTGCCGGTTGCACGATTGGTGATGTGGATGGGGAGGACGCCACGTCGTCCGCAGCGACCACCTCAGACAAGCAGGACGCGTCCACCGCTGGGCACCCTCCGCGGCCGACACTGGGGGCGTCCCCCACAAAGAACCCGCACAAGCCAGAGAAGCCGCAGGAGAGAACCGACGTGGAGCTGCACTACGACGGCAGCGCGACGATAGCCGTGGCCGGAATGAAGGGACCGGGGCAGACCGCGGTTGCGCCGTGGTCAACTATGAAGGTGCCGATTGCGATTGCGGCTTTGCGCAATGATCCGGGGATGAGCGCTACGGTGGCCCAGGCGATTCAGAATTCGGATAATGCGGCGGCGGAGACGCTGTGGTCCTCTCTCGGTTCGCCGCAGCAGGCGGCAGAGGCCACGGGTGCGGTGATTTCGGAAGGCGGCAGCACTGCGCGTGTGGAAACGCAGCCGGTGCGGCCGGGTTTTAGTTCTTTTGGTCAGAGCGAATGGTCGTTGTCCGCGCAGGCCGATTTTGCCTCGCACTTGCGGTGTATCAAGGGGGCAGAGCCGGTGGTTAAGGCCATGGGCAATGTGGCCAACGGCGGGGGCTACGGCCTGGGCACGATCCCGGGCGCCATCTTTAAGGGCGGCTGGGGTCCAGATGCCGATGGCGCCTATGGGGTGCGGCAGTTCGGGCTGATCCCCAAGTCGGAGGGCGACGGTGGCTATGTGGCTGTGGCCATCGCCGTGAAAAGCCCGGATGGTAGCTATGAGTCGGCGCAGGCGGAGCTGACCGCGGCTGCGAAGTTCCTCAAGGGGAAGGTGGGTAGCCTGCCCGCGGCCGCGTGTTGAGTGGATTGCGGGTAGTACGGGCACTGTCTGTCGGTTAGCGGCGGATAACCAGTAGTGTGTGAGCTATGAGCTCTCAATATCTAGACGACCCCAACACCGAGGGGTTATCTCCGCGGGCGGCGGCAAAGGAACAGCGCCGGGTGGAACTCCTGCGCGCCGCTGCGTCGATCATGGCGGACAAAGGGTTCCACGGCACGCGCCTGGAAGAGGTCGGGGAAGCTGTGGGGATATCTGGCCCGGGGGTCTATCGGCACTTCTCCGGGAAAGGGGAAATCCTCACCGAGCTGATGACCGGAATCTCGGAATACATGCTCTCTGAAGCGCAGGGGATCGTCGAGGGGTTGGTGGATCCGCGCGAGCGATTGGCCGTATTGATTGATTTTCAGGTGGACTTTGCGCTGTCCCGCCCAGAGTTAATTCGCCTGCATAACCGCGAATTGTTCCGCATGGGGGAGGAGGGGCGCGGGCGCGTGCGCTCAGTGCAGGGGCGCTACCTCAAGCTATTGGCGGAGTCGCTGGCGCAGATGGATCCCCGCTACAAGGGGGAGGCTGGGAGGATTACCGCCCAGCTGCTGGTCGGAATGATTAACTCGTCGGAGCTGACCCGGGGGTGGGCGTCCACGGCATTGGTGCGGCGCCAGACGTTGGCTGCGGCGCGCGCGGCGGTGGGGCTGGGGTAGCGCTGAGGTAGCGCTGGGGTAGTGCCGGGGGACCCACCACTTTCGGGGGTGTTTTTGGGGGAGAAACTTTTTAGATTCACTAGCAAAAGTGGTTCAGCTCACATACAGTGCGTGTTACAGGTTAGTTAATCGTCTGTAACTGAAATGTAGGAGTGGAGGGCGACGAACGCCCCGCTCCCTCGCCACACTCAAGGAGCTGCACACGTGGAAACCGCAACCCCCCGAGCGACAGACTCTGCCGAGCCGCGCGGCATACCGAGCCACCGCGAGCTCGTCCAGGAACTACGCGAGCGCCTCACCCGCGCTCAGGACGGCGGCGGGGAGAAAGCCCGCAAGCGGCACACCGACCGGGGCAAGCTGCTACCGCGCGAGCGCATCCGCCTACTGCTGGATCCCGGCAGCCCATTCCTGGAAATCGCGCCCCTTGCCGCCGAGGACATGTACGACGGTAAGGCACCGGCGGCCGGAATCATCGCCGGGGTCGGGCTTGTTCACGGTCGGCTGTGCTTGATCGCTGCTAATGACGCCACCGTCTCCGGCGGCACCTACTATCCCATGACGGTGAAGAAGCACCTCCGCGCCCAGGAGATTGCCGAGCAAAACCACCTGCCGTGCATCTACCTGGTCGATTCTGGCGGAGCGATGCTGCTGCAGCAGGATGATGTGTTCCCGGACCGCAACCACTTCGGCCGCATTTTCTTTAACCAGGCGAACCTGTCGGCCAAGGGCATCCCGCAGCTATCAGCAGTGATGGGCTCCTGCACCGCCGGCGGCGCCTACGTTCCCGCTATGAGTGACGAAACCATCATCGTGGAAAACCAGGGCACCATCTTCCTGGCTGGCCCACCGCTGGTGAAGGCCGCCACCGGCGAGGACGTGACCCCCGAGGAGCTCGGCGGTGGCGCGATGCACTCCCGCATTTCCGGCGTAACGGATCACCTGGCCGCCGACGACGAGGATGCACTGCGGATCATGCGGGGCATCGTAGAGACCCTGCCGGAGCCCAAGCCCACCCCCTGGAAGCGCAGCACCCCGGTTCCCGCACCACGCCCCCAGGAGGACCTCTACGACATCGTGCCCACCGACCCGAAGATTCCCTACGATGCGCACGAGGTCATCGAAACCCTCTGCGACGAGGGCAGCCTGTCGGAGTTTAAGAGCGAATACGGCAACAGCATCATCACTACCTTTGCCCGGTTGGAAGGCCACCAGGTCGGAGTGATTGCCAACAACGGCATCATCTTTGCCGAAGCCGCCATGAAGGGCGCACACTTCATCGAACTCTGTGAGCAGCGCAACATCCCCATCATCTTCCTGCAGAACACCACCGGTTTCATGGTGGGGCGTCAATACGAAGAAGGCGGCATCGCGAAGCACGGGGCGAAGATGGTGAACGCCGTGGCCACCGCATCGGTGCCCAAGCTGACGGTGGTTACGGGCGCGGCCTTCGGTGCCGGCAACTATTCCATGTGCGGGCGGGCTTATTCGCCCCGCTTCCTATGGATGTGGCCGAACGCGCGCATCGCCGTGATGGGCGGGCCCCAGGCAGCCATGACGCTGTCCACCGTCCGACGCGCCCAGATTGAACGCCGCGGCGGGGAGTGGTCGGCCGAGGAACAAGAGGCATTCGAAGCCCCCATCCGCGAGATGTTCGATGAGAAATCCACCTGCTGGTATTCCACCGCCCGCCTGTGGGACGACGGAGTGATCGACCCTGCCGATACCCGTCGCACCCTCGCGATGGCGCTCGACATCTGCGCCCAGGCTCCGCGCGAGGAAACCGGCTTCGGCGTATTCCGCATGTAGTCCAGCCCAGTCTCAGCTCTAGTCCGACGACGTACGCACCACAAGAAAGAGAAACTGACGTGAGTGACACAAACGCCCTCACCGGCCCGTTCGATACGGTGCTGGTCGCCAACCGCAGCGAGATCGCCCTCCGCGTTATCCGCACCGTACACCGCATGGGGCTTAAGGCCGTGGCCGTTTACTCCGAAGCGGATTCCGCCGCGCCGCATGTGCACGCCGCCGATAAGGCCGTGTGTCTAGGCTCCGCCGCCGCTGCCGAGTCTTACCTCAACATCGATAAGGTTATTGACGCCGCCAAGGCGACCGGCGCCGGCGCCATCCACCCGGGCTACGGATTCCTCTCCGAGAACGCGACCTTCGCCAAGCGCTGCGAGGACGAGGGGATCATCTTTATTGGCCCGCCGGCGAGCGCGATCGACAAGATGGGCGACAAAATCACCGCCCGCGCAACCGTGGAATCTCGCGACGTGCCGACCGTCCCCGGAATCTCCCGGCCGAACCTGACGGACCAGGAGATCATCGACGCATCCGAATCCGTGGGCTACCCGGTGCTGATTAAGCCCTCCGCAGGCGGTGGCGGCAAGGGAATGCACCTGGTGGAGGAGCCAGAGAAGCTGGCCAGCGCGCTGGTGTCGGCCCGCCGCGAGGCAGCCAGCTCCTTCGGCGACGACACGCTGTTCCTGGAGCACTTCGTGGACACGCCCCGGCACATTGAGGTGCAGATCGTCGCCGACTCGCACGGCAACGTTATCCACCTGGGCGAGCGCGAATGTTCGCTGCAGCGCCGCCACCAAAAGGTCATCGAGGAAGCTCCGTCCGCTCTGTTGGACGAGCAGACTAGGCAGGAGATCGGCGAGGCCGCCTGCGACGCAGCTCGCGCCTGCGGCTACTGCGGTGCGGGCACCGTGGAGTTCATCGTCTCCGCGAAGCAGCCCGAGCGCTTCTTCTTTATGGAGATGAACACCCGACTGCAGGTCGAGCACCCAGTCACCGAGATGGTTACCGGCCGCGACCTGGTGGAGTGGCAAATCCGCGTGGCTCGCGGTGAGGCCCTGCCGATCGCGCAGGACGACGTGCAGCTCAACGGACACTCAGTGGAGGCGCGCGTCTACGCCGAAGATGCCGCCGCCGGATTCCTGCCCACCGGTGGTCTGATCACGGGTCTTTCCTGGCCGCGCGGGGAAGGGATTCGTGTGGACGCCGGCGTGGTGGAGGGCCAAGAGGTCAGCTCCGACTACGACCCCATGCTGGCGAAGATCATCGCCCACGCCGACACGCGCGAGGAGGCCTTACAGCGCCTGGATCAGGCGCTGTCCCACACGCGCATCGAGGGACTGACCACCAACATCGACTTCAACCGCTTCCTGGTCACCCGCCCGGAGGTTATCGCAGGGGATCTACACACCGGTCTGCTCGACTCCATCGTCGAAGAATTCCAGCCCCGCGAGATCCCCGCGGATACCTTCGCCGTCGCAGTGCTGTACCTGGCTGGGGCGCTGGGTGGCGGGGACGAAGGGGCGTCCCTAGTAAAGACCCCAACGACCCCGCTGGGCAGCACGTGGACCGCCCGCGACGGTTGGCGCGGCGCGGGGCAGCGCGCACCCCTGCGACTGGTGCTGGCCGACCCGGGTGGCGTGACTGCGCCGGTGGAGGCTCGTGCGGAGTATCAGGATGGTGCGTGGAATGTGCAGCTCACGCCGCTGACCAGTGGCGATGGTGAGGGCACTGCAGTGGATACCGAAACCCGACGCATCCAGATGGTCGCGAACCCACAGGCAAGCGCCACCGAATGGCGACTCTCCATCGACGGCGCCCCGGCTGAAAAGTGGAGCGCCACTGCCAGCGGTAGCATCACCGGCCCGCACGGCACGCATGTGGTGGAGGTGTTCTCCGGCACTGCGAACGACGCGGAGGCCAGTGCGGAGGACTCGCCGGACATTCTGAGCCCCATGCCGGGCACCGTCATTGCAGTGGAAGTTGCCGACGGCGACCAGGTCACCGAGGGCCAGCCCGTGATCGTCATCGAGGCCATGAAGATGGAACACACCCTGGTGGCCACCCGCGACGGGCAGGCCAAGATCAGCGTTTCCATCGGCCAGAAAGTCGGCACCGGAGAAGTCCTGGCGGAGGTCATCGCGGCCGACAGTGCAGATACAGCTGACAGCTAAACCCTTCACTTCACACTTATCTCCCTAACCCAGAAACCTAACCCAGAAAGAGAACCCAAACCATGAGTCAGAGCACCAAGAACCGCAACCCCTACCTGTCCGACGAGCTGCACGAGCTGCGCGCCAGCGTTGAGGACTTCGCCAACACCGTCGTCGACCCCGTCGCCGCCCAGCACGACCGCGAGCACACCTTCCCCTACGACGTGGTCCGTCAGATGGGAGAGATGGGGCTGTTCGGCCTGCCGATCTCCGAGGAATACGGCGGCATGGGCGGCGACTACATGGCCCTCGGCGTGGCCCTGGAAGAGCTTGCCCGCGTGGACCAGTCCGTCGCCATCACCCTGGAAGCTGGAGTCTCGCTGGGCATCATGCCGATTTACCGCTTCGGCAGCGATGAACAGAAGCAGACCTACCTACCCAACCTGGTGGCGGGCAAGAACCTGGCGGGCTTCGGCCTGACGGAGCCCGAGGCCGGTTCCGACGCAGGTGGCACCAAGACCACCGCCAAGCTCGACGGCGGCGAGTGGGTGATCAACGGCTCCAAGCAGTTCATCACCAACTCCGGCACGGACATCACCTCCCTGGTCACCGCCACCGCCGTCACCGGCCAGCGGGAAAACGGGAAGAAGGAAATCTCCGCCATCATTGTGCCCACCGGCACGCCCGGCTTCACGGCCGAGCCCTCCTACAACAAGGTCGGCTGGAACGCCTCCGACACCCACCCGCTGACCTTCGACAACGTCCGCGTGCCCGAGGAGAACCTGGTCGGCGAGCGTGGCCGCGGCTTCGCCTACTTCCTGTCCATCCTCGAAGAAGGCCGCATCGCCATCGCCGCGCTGGCTACGGGTGCCGCCCAGGGCTGCGTCGACGAGTGCGTGCGCTACGCCAAGGAGCGCACCAGCTTCGGCAAGCCGATCTCGGAATACCAGGCCATCAGCTTCAAGATCGCCCGTATGGAGGCGCGCGCCTGGACTGCCCGCCAAGCCTGGTATGCCGCCGCGGCGAAGATGGCCGCGGGGCTGAACTTCAGCAAGGAAGCCTCTATCGCCAAGATGGTCGCCTCCGAGGCGGCTATGGATAACGCCCGCGATGCCACGCAGATCCACGGCGGCTACGGCTTTATGAACGAATACCGAGTCGCCCGTCACTACCGCGATTCCAAGATCCTGGAGATCGGCGAGGGCACCACTGAGGTGCAGCAGATGCTCATCGCCCGCGCCCTCGGCGTGTAGGTCGGGCGGAGCACCTCAGCGCGTGGATACCGACGAGGCGTCACAAAGAAAAAGGGCATAAGGAAAAAGGAGACCAGCGACAATGAGCGCAGAAAAAGAAGTTGTGCAGCGCGGCCTGTGGTTCGAGGAGTTCACGGAGGGCGTGGTGTACCGGCACCAGCCCGGGCGCACCGTCACCGAGGCGGACAACACGCTGTTCACGACCATGACCATGAACACCCAGCCGTTGCACATCGATGCGGCCTGGGCTGCCACTCAGGATGGCTTCCGCGGCGAGCGACTGGTGAACTCCATGTTCACGCTGTCGACGGTGGTGGGGCTGTCCGTGAGCCAGCTTTCCCTCGGCACCATCGTGGCCAACCTGGGGTTCAGCGAGATTTCCTTCCCCGCGCCCATGTTCCACGGCGATACCCTCTACGCCGAAACGCGCTGCGTGGGCAAGCGGCTGTCGAAGTCGCGGCCGGGGCAGGGCATCGTGGAGTTGGAGCACATCGGGCGTAACCAAGACGGCACCATCGTGTGCAAGGCCACGCGCAAGACGCTGATGCAGTGCGCGCCGGAAGGGGGCGGCGATGTCTAACACCCCTTGGCTGCCGAAAGGTCCCGCGCTGCTGTTCGCCCCCGCCGATCGCCCCGAGCGCTTCTCCAAGGCCGCCGAACGTTCCGACATGGTCATCCTTGACCTGGAGGACGGCTGCCGCGCCGAGAATCGCGCCGAGGCCAGGCAGAACGTCATCAACGCGGACCTGGATCCGGAGCGGACGATCGTGCGCATTAACGCAGTCGATTCCTCCGATTTCGCCGCGGATATCGCCGCCGTCGTGGACTCGCCGTTGAGGACCGTCATGGTGCCGAAGGTCGAAAGCGCTGTCTCTTTTACTGACGCCTATTCCAACCGCCCGGCACTTCCAGCTGACTTCCGCGCTATCGCCTTGATCGAAACTCCCCGGGGAGTGGTGAACCTTGCCGAGATCGCCGCAGACCCGCAGGTCGTGGCTCTGTTCTGGGGAGCAGAAGACCTCACCGCTGCGGTTGGGGGAACCAGCTCGCGCTATCGCGCGGACGAGGTTCCCACACCAGGCGGTGGCCCTTCTGGTCACCCGGGCGGTTACCGCGAAGTGCCTCGGCTGACCCGCGCGATGGTGCTGATGCACGCTGCAGCTGCGGGCATCGTGGCGCTGGATTCGATCCATGCGGACACGAAGGATATCGAGGGTGCCAGGGCGGAGGCGGTCGACGCCGCGGCCAGTGGTTTCGCCGCCACTGTGTCCATTCACCCGGGGCTGGTGCCCGCCATTCGGGAGGCCTATGCGCCCACAGAGGAGCAAGCCACCTGGGCGCGCCGGGTGATCGAAGGCGCTGCCGAGAACTCCGGGGCTTTCGCCTTGGATGGCCAGATGATCGACGCACCACTGCTGCGCCAGGCCGAAGTGATTGCCGCCAGAATCCGCTAACTACCTCGCTTTACCTGCTCGCTTCTTCCCTCACCGTCCCTTAACCCCTTAAGCACAGTTCTTCACAGGACACAGTCCTTCAAACAAAGGTTGATGCCCAATGACTACCCCGACTCGTAACGACCGCCCGATCGTGCTCTCCGACCCGGCGGACCTTGACCCCACTTTGTCCCACCAGGTCGGTCGCACCGACGTGGAACTGCTGGACGAGACCATCGGCCAGTGTCTCGCCCGCATTGTGGCCGAATATCCGGAGCATGACGCGGTCATCGACTTCTATGGCGATGTCCACCTGACGTACACGGAGTTCTACCGCAAGGTGCAGCGCCTGGCCTCTGGGCTGCACGCTGCCGGCTACCGAAAGGGCGACCGTATCGGAATCTGGGCGCCGAACCGCTGGGAGTGGACTCTGGTGCAGTTTGCCACTGCCGAGATCGGTGCGATCCTGGTCTGCATCAACCCCTCCTACCGGCACAAAGAGCTTGTCTACGCCATGGGGCAGTCGGGCGTGAAGGGGCTGTTTTCCGCGGGCCGCTTCAAGGAGTCTAATTACCGCGCGATGATCGATGCGGCGGAAAGCCAGTTCAGCCGCCACAATTACAAGGAGACGATCTTCTTCGGCTCCGAGCGCTGGGATGAGCTAGCCAACCATGCCATCCTCGACCTGAATCCGGTGCGCGAGCAGCTGCACCCGGACGATCCCATCAACATCCAGTACACCTCCGGCACCACGGGCATGGCGAAGGGCGCGACGCTGACCCACCGCAACATCCTGAACAACGGCTACCTGGTGGGGGAGACCCTGCAATACACCGACCAGGACAAGGTCGTGATCCCCGTTCCCTTCTTCCACTGCTTCGGCATGGTGATGGGCAATCTGGGCGCCATCACCCACGGCGCAACGACCATCATCGCGGCCCCCGTGTTCAACCCGCAATCCGTGCTGGAAGCGGTGGAGCACGGCAAGGCCACCAGCCTGTTCGGTGTGCCGACGATGTTCATGGCGGAACTGGATGAGATCGAGCATGCCAAGGCCAAGGGTAAGACCTATGACCTGTCCAGCCTGCGCACTGGCATTATGTCCGGCACTGCCTGCCCCACCCGCACGATGCGGCAGGTGATGGACATTATGAACATCAACGAGATCACCATTGCCTACGGCATGACGGAGACCTCGCCGGTGAACCACCAGACCCTGGTGGACGATCCGATCGAGAAGCGAGTGGGCACCGTCGGCCGCCCGAACCCACACATTGAGGTGAAGATCGTCGACCCGGAGACCGGCGAGACGGTTAAGCGTGGCGAGCAGGGCGAGATCCTGATCCGCGGATTCCTGGTGATGCAGGGCTACTGGGATATGCCGGGTAAGACCGCGGACGCCATCGACGAGGACGGCTGGATGCACTCCGGCGACCTGGGAACGATGGACGAGGAAGGCTATGCCCGCATTACCGGCCGCGCCAAGGACATGGTGATCCGCGGAGGGGAGAACCTCTACCCGCGCGAGATCGAAGAGTTCCTCATGACGCACCCCGATATCTCCGACGTGCAGGTCGTGGGTGTGCCGGACGAGAAGTACGGCGAGGAGCTGATGGCCTTCATCATCATGCGTGAGGACAAAGCCCCATTGGATCAGCCGGCAGTCCGGGAATTCTGCAACGGGGAGCTGACCCGCCACAAGATCCCGAAGTACGTCCAGTGTGTGGATTCCTTCCCCATGACGCTGTCGGGCAAGGTGCGCAAGGTTGAACTGCGCGAACAGGCCGTGGAGCTGCTCGGGATCTACCAAAAGTAGGCAACCACCCACCCCCCCAAACAGAGCTCAAACAGATTCAGATAGAAAGGAAGCAACCGTGAGTACTACAGCACCACATCATTCAAAACTGCGCACTGCCGCGGAGGCAATCGCTGACATTAAAGACGGCGCCACCCTGGCCGTCGGCGGATTCGGGGTGTGTGGCATCCCGCAGGTTCTGCTCGAGGAGCTCAGCCGTACGCAGATCAAAGACCTAGAAGCCGTTAGCAACAACGCAGGCCTGGATGGCCGGGGTCTGGGCCTGCTACTGGCCAATCACCAGCTTCGCCGCATCGTGGCCAGCTATGTGGGGGAGAACAAGGAGTTCGCCCGCCAGTATCTAGACGGTGAGCTCGAGGTGGAGCTCACCCCGCAGGGCACCCTGGCGGAGCGGCTGCGTGCTGGCGGCTCCGGTATCGGTGCCTTCTTCACCCGTACCGGCGTGGGCACGCTCGTCGTCGAGGGCGGCATGCCGTGGAAGTACGACCAGGCAGACAAGACCAAGGTAGAAGTCGCCTCCCCGGCGAAGGAAACCCGCACCATCGACGGCGAGGACTATGTCCTGGAAACCGCCATCCGAGCCGACTTTGGCCTGGTGCGCGCCGCCATCGCCGATAAGGATGGCAACCTGCGCTTCGCCAAGACCGCCCGCAACTTCAACCCCCTGGCTGCCATGAGCGGCAAGATCTGCATCGTGGAGGCCGAGAAGGTCGTGGAGGTCGGCCAGCTGGACCCGGACGATATTCACCTGCCGGGTGTTTTCGTCCACCGCATTGTGGAACTGACCCCGGAACAGGCTGCCGACAAGATGATCGAAAAGGAGACCGTGCGATGACCGGCTGGACCCGACAAGAAATGGCTGCTCGCGCCGCGCAGGAACTCGAAGACGGCCAGTACGTCAACCTCGGTATTGGCATGCCCACCCTCGTGCCGAACTACGTGCCGGAGGGCGTGACCGTGTCCCTGCAATCGGAAAACGGCATGCTTGGTATCGGCCCTTACCCGGAGGCGGGCCACGCTGACCCAGACCTCATCAACGCGGGCAAGGAAACCGTCACGGCACTTCCCGGCACCAGTTACTTCGATTCCGCCGTTAGCTTCGGCATGATCCGCGCGGGAAAGATCGACGTCGCCATCCTCGGCGCCATGGAGGTCAACGCCCGCGGCGACATTGCCAACTGGATGGTGCCCGGCAAGATGGTTAAGGGCATGGGTGGTGCCATGGATCTGGTTGTCGGCGCGCGCCGCGTTATCGTCCTCATGGATCACACCACCAAAACCGGGGAGCCGAAGCTCATCGAGGAGCTCACCCTCCCCACAACCGGGCTCGGCGTGGTCGATCGGATCATCACGGATCTTGCCGTTTTCGACCGTGACGAGGATGGGTTGAAGTTGGTGGAGCTGGCACCGGGCGTCACCACAGAAGAGGTAGAAGAAAAGACCGCGGTACCCTACACAACGGCGCTGGGGTAAGAGCATTCAATCGGCTTCGCTGAAACATCGTTCGTGCCATACTTGAGGGCACGACGCAGGCTTTTTTAAGCGATGACGCCACTAGTTTCGAAAGTTAGGAATAATCAGATGACCTTGCAGGAAGACCCGAAGGACATTGTTGTTGTAGGCGCAGCACGCACCCCGCAGGGGCGTATGCTCGGCGCGCTGGCGAAGAAGAGCGCGGTAGATCTGGGCGCAGAGACCATCAAGGCCGTGCTGGAGCGCGCGGGTGTGGCGGCGAACGAGGTGGATTACGTACTGATGGGTCAGGTCGTGCAGGCGGGCTCCGGGCAGAACCCCGCGAAGCAGTCCGCTGTAGCCGCAGGCATCCCGATGAACGTGCCCGCCATGACCGTGAACAAGGTGTGCCTATCCGGCCTGGATGCCGTGATTAACGCCTCTCGCCTGATCCACCTGGGCGATGCCAGCATCGTTGTCGCCGGTGGTCAGGAGTCCATGACGAACGCCCCGCACATCGCGGCGGGCGTGCGCGCGGGCAAGGGCTACGGCTCCCTGGCGCTGCAGGATTCCCTGGAGCGCGACGGCCTGTCCGATCCGAACGAGGGCACCGCCATGGGCCTGGAGACTGACGAGGGTAACGCCGAGCGCGGCATTACCCGCGAAGAGCAGGACGAGATCGCAGCCCGTTCCCACCAGCTGGCTGAGGCCGCGACCAACGAGGGCATCTTCAACGACGAGATCGTGTCGATCGAGGTCAAGGGCCGCAAGGAGACCGTGACCGTCTCCGCTGACGAGGGCATCCGCCCCGGCACCACCACCGAGGGGCTGGCTAAGCTGCGTCCGGCCTTCGTGAAGGACGGCACCATCACCGCCGCCTCTTCCTCCCAGATCTCCGACGGTGCGGCAGCGGTGGTGCTGACCACCCGCGAGAACGCTGAGGCCAAGGGCCTGGAGATTCTGGCCACTCTGGGCGAGTACGGTCAGACTGCCGGCCCGGATACCAAGCTGCACTCTCAGCCATCGCAGGCCACCGCCGCGGCGCTGAAGAAGGCAGGCTGGGAGGCTGGCGACCTGGACTTCCTGGAGATCAACGAGGCTTTCGCCTCCGTCGTCGCACAGTCCATCAAGGACCTGGACTACCCGCTGGAGAAGACCAACATCCACGGCGGCGGCATTTCCCTGGGCCACCCGATTGGAGCCTCCGGCGCCCGCCTGGTGGTACACGCGGCACACGAGCTGAAGCGCCGCGGTTCCGGCAAGGCCGCCGTTTCCCTGTGTGGCGGCGGCGGTCAGGGTGACGCGCTGCTGCTGTGGCGCTAAGTCTCCGCACAGGGGCTTGTGCCAAGCTGCTGCCGCTTGCCGTCGGCGCGGCAGCGGTGTGCACGTGCTGCGCCATCGCCGCAGCCGATCCGCAGTCCCCGGACGGGGTAATCCCGGTATGCCCCACGAAGGCACTGCTTGGCATTAACTGCCCCGGCTGCGGATCGATGCGCATGATCCAAGCTCTGGTCCAGGGGGACTTCGGCGCAGCACTGCACTACAACGCGGTTGGGATCCTCGGGCTCGTACTGCTGGCCTGGAGTTGGCTGGTGTGGACCGCGCGATCGTGGGGGAAGCGAATCCCTAACTGGGAACACTTCCGACATGCGCCGCTGGTGGTGGGAATAGTGATCGGCCTGTGGTTCGTTGCGCGCATCCTGCCGTTCCCGCCGTTTCTGGAACTACGCGTATAGATTCCCCTTTGCAGTCGACCTTGCAATCGGCGTTGCAACACTTTCTTGCATTCCTCTGATACTTTTGGGGCGTATTCGCAGCACGGCCTCGCAAAGGATCCACATGACCAATCCCTATGACCAGACCCCCTCCAATGAGGATCCCTTCGGGTTGCAGGGAGGCCAGGGCTATCCCTACAACAGCGGCTACAGCCAAAACTCTAATCTTGGAAACAACCAGCATCCAAAGCCAACGCAGCCTCCGAGTTATGGCAGCTACCAGAACCACTATCCGAACCAATCCGCCGGTTACGGCGCCCAACTAGGTCAGGAATACCAGCCAGGTGTGGGGCGCACTGCACCGGACAACTGGCTTTGGGCCACTATTGTGATCACGATCATGTGCTGCTCACCCGTGGCAGCCGTGGGTATCTACTTCTCCTCCCAGGTGGAGGGGCGCTGGCAACAGGGGGACTATGCCGGGGCGAAAAGCGCTTCCGATACGGCGAGGAACCTAGCTCTAGCTGGCGCCGTAGTTACCTGTTTAATGTTTATAACGTACGTCGTAGTGATGGTTGTCTTTGTTGGCAAGACCCTCGATGAGGTTCTCTGAGAGGTAGAGTTCTAGCTGACCAACACCATAATCGCAGCCATCACTGGTAGCGCGAGCCCCGTGGAAACCACCGCGGTGTCTCGCGCTAAGACTTTATTCACACCGAAACGCTGGGCATAGGTGAAAACGTTCTGGCCAGTCGGGAGGGCGGCCAGGAGCACCATGGCTAAGAGCAACTGAGATGAGGCGTCACAAAGAAATACGCCGTAGAACGCGGCGATGGCGGGGTGCACGACAGTTTTGACCAGCGACGCCGCCCACACAGAACGACGGGGCGATAGACCTGGCTGGAGTACGCGAACCTCCGCCATCGACATGCCAAAGGCAATGAGGGCACAGCCGACAGTCGCGTCTGCAATGATTCCCAGTGGGTCGGCGATGATGCCGGGCAGAATGAAGCCCGTGTTGTGCTGCAGCAGCGAGATGACGATTCCGATAGTTGCGCCGATGATGAGCGGGTTCTTCAGGATCGTCAGCACAGTGGAGCGGACGAAGCTGGTGGTCTGCTTGCCGGTGCGCATGTCCAGCGCAAGTACGCTCAGCGGGCCGTAGAATCCGACCTGGAAGAGGATGACGGGGAGGGTAAGGGTGGGATCGTCCATCAAGTGTGCGGCCAGGGGGATGCCGAGGTTTGAGCCGTTGCAGTAGGTGCAGGCCAGCATCGCGATGATGGAATCCTCGGTGGATCGCCGCGTAATCCAGCGATAGCCGAGGAATGCCAAGAAGCCCGTGGTGAGCGTAGACAGCGCCACGACCAGAAGGTTCGGGCCGAAAAGCTGGGCAATGTCCGTTTTAGACATGAACGTGATCAGCGTGCAGGGCAGCGCGATCCAGAACACGAACATGTTCAGGGTATAGACCGCATTGGGGCCTAAAAGCCGAAGACGCCCTACTCCGAAGCCGATCGCTATGACGAAGATGACGACGGCAAAGCCGGAGAGGACATTCAACATGAGGCTATGTTAAGTATTTGCGCCTTAAGCGCAGTAATCGCGACCTTAGTTAACCCCGTAGTACGCGGACTTGTCCACCACGTAGGCGTTGGCGAACTTATCGGTGAAGGACTGATTTTCGGGGCTCTGGCCAATGGTCACACCCACTGCGATGTACAGCGCGACCTGTACCAAGCCACCTACCATTGGGATGAGTCCCAGTACGGCGCCGAGGATGTACCAGCTGTTGCGCTTCAACGAGTCAACGGCGGACAGGTTCTGTCCATTCACGGAAATAACTCGAGCGCCGATGGCCATCTTGCCGATAGTGGCGCCCTTCTTGGTCTCCATGATGACGCGGTAGGCCAGCCACACGATCAGCATGATCAGGCTAGAGATTGCAACCTTGCCGGTGGGGTAGGGGACGTCTACCGCATCGGGCGACTCTGCGTTCATGGTTGCCCGGAACCAATCCATCAGTTCCGCGCCGCAAATGGCGTACATCACGATGCCGTTCAAGACAACATGCACCAACAGGCTGTCGATGATGAGCGCCAGAAGGCGCTTCCAAGCGCCCGGGCGGTTGCTGCCGAACATGGCACCGTTGTTGGCCGCAGCATTCGGGAATGCGGGCGCGCCATAAGCATTGGGATCGCCGGCGCCGTAGCCACCCTGCTCAGCGCCGTAACCGGCCTGCTTGGCGCCGTAGCTGTTCTGTTCCGCGCCGTAACCGGTCTGCTCGTAGGGGTTGGAGTCGCCGGAGTTTCCGCCGGTGTAGGCGTTGTAGTCCGGCAAGTCATTGGAACCGAAGTCTCCATTGGGATAGTTGTTGTTATTACTCAACTGCGGGCTTCCTAACTGTTGTTCGACTTGCGTCCGAATGTGTCTGCGCCCCTCTAATCCCGATAGGCGTAGGGGAGCGCTTAAGAGTTTTACTGTGCAAGCTTAGCGAAGAAAGCCGCCAGGCCGCCGGGCGGGTGGCTAAAAAGGTACGAAAAAGACCCGCCGCCTAGCTCGCGCTTTCGCACGGGGCGGTGGGTCTTGATCGTGTCTGTTAAACGTCTCCAGGCCGCAGCCTTTTGCTGCTAGCCCGAAAGGGCACAGCGGTTTAGCGGCTGTGGAAGGGCAGGAGTGCCATCTCGCGCGCGTTCTTCACGGCGGTGGCAACCTGGCGCTGCTGCTGCGGGGTCAGGCCTGTCACGCGGCGAGAACGAATCTTGCCACGCTCAGAGATGAACTTACGCAGCAGGTCGTAGTTCTTGTAGTCAACCGTCTCAATGCCCTCGGCCTTGAGCGGGTTCTTCTTCGGGCGGCGGGACTGTTCCATCCGCGCCTTCTTCATGTTGGTGCGCTTCATTTTTAAAGCTCCCCCTTACCAGCTGGACTTGCGTACGCCCGGCAGCTCACCGCGGTGAGCCATTTCGCGGACACGTACACGGGACAGGCCGAACTTACGCAGGTAGCCGCGCGGGCGGCCATCGGCTGCATCGCGGTTACGGACGCGAACTGGGGAAGCGTCGCGGGGCTGACGGTTCAGCTCCCACTGTGCATCTAGACGCTCTTCGTCGGTGCTGTTCGGGTTCTTGATGATCTTCTTGAGCTCAGCGCGACGCTCCGCGTAGCGGGCGACGATTTCCTTGCGCTGCTCGTTCTTCGCGATCATGGACTTCTTAGCCATAGATTATCGCTCCTCGCGGAATTCGACGTGCTTGCGGGCAATCGGATCGAACTTCTTCAGAGTGATGCGATCCGGGTTGTTGCGCTTGTTCTTACGGGTGACGTAGGTGTAACCGGTGCCAGCCGTAGACTTCAGCTTGATGATTGGGCGGATATCGTTACGTGCCATAGTTAGATCTTCTCCCCACGGGCTCGGATCTTGGCAACGACAGACTCGATGCCGTCACGGTCGATGGTCTTCAGGCCCTTGGTGGACACGTTCAGCGTGATGGAACGGCCCTCAGAGGGCAGGTAGAACGTACGACGCTGGATGTTCGGGTTCCAGCGACGGTTCGTGCGGCGGTGCGAGTGGGACACAGACTTGCCGAAACCCGGCTTGCGTCCCGTGACCTGGCAATATGCCGACATGGGTTTTCTCCTTCCACCGGAGAGTACAGATAGCAGCGCCGCGCACAGCTAAAACCCATGGTTAGACAGGCCATGTATTTTACGTGGTGGGACGCTGTTTTTAGTCTGCTTCCGTCCGGCGATGACGTTTACATAGACAACAGCGGGAGCTAACGTTACCGCACCGTGGCGCCATAACCTAATCGCTGTTTATGACGCCCCTTGGTCCCCACTGCACCCCGTTCCAGCATGGGAAACGCGATTTTAATAATGGCCTGTTCCTTCGCTATCATAGTTCCTCGTCGTGCGACCAACTTTGTCGCGCCCTTGTGGGGCTCGGTAGACGAGTGGCCTAAGGGGCGTCAATAAAGAAGGCGCGCTGCTTTTTATGACCCGACTCAGGCACGACCCGCGCAAGGGATGCGCAGGACCGACCTGTTGTACACACTCCTAGGGAATAGAAGGAAACCATGAAGAAGGATATCCACCCTGACTACCACCCCGTAGTCTTCAAGGATGCGAGCACTGGCCACCAGTTCATCACTCGCTCCACCGCTACCTCCGACCGCACCGTTGAATGGGAAGACGGCAACGAGTACCCGCTCATCGTCGTTGACGTGACCAGCGAGTCCCACCCCTTCTGGACCGGCGCTCAGCGCGTCATGGATACCGCCGGCCGCGTGGAGAAGTTCCAGCGCCGCTACGGCAACATGACCCGCCGCAAGAAGAAGTAAGACCTCTTCACACCACAGCAGATCACAAGAAACCAATTTCATACCTTTAATAAGGAGGTAGACGACAATGGCAGTTCCGAAGCGCCGTATGTCCCGTGCAAACACGCACTCCCGCCGTTCCCAGTGGAAGGCCGATAACGTTGCTCTGCAGCACGTTAAGGTTCAGGGCCAGGATGTTCAGATTCCTCGCCGACTGGTGAAGGCCGCCCAGCTGGGCCTCATCGACCTGGACTAGTTCCAACTGATTGCGCTATCCCCGTCGCACATCGTGTGGCGGGGATTTTGCATGCACAGAAAAGGTCTGAAAACCTGTGCTTTCTTTAAAAAAGTCGTTGCGCACGGGCATTGAGAGGAATTCGTAGGCACAATGGAGCGCATGAAGATTCTTGTTGTAGATGACGATCAGGCTGTGCGCGAATCGCTGCGCCGCTCCCTGATCTTCAATGGCTACACCGTCGTGCTGGCAACCGATGGTGAAGAAGCCCTGAAACTCATCGCAGAGGAAAGGCCTGACCTGGCCATCCTGGACGTCATGATGCCGAAGAAGGACGGGCTGGACGTGTGCCGCGAGCTGCGCAGCCACGGTGATGACCTGCCCATCCTGCTGCTTACCGCCCGCGATTCGGTCTCCGAGCGCGTCGCCGGCCTCGATGCGGGCGCGGATGACTACCTGCCGAAGCCCTTCGCCCTGGAGGAGCTGCTGGCGCGAACCCGATCGCTGTTCCGCCGCGCCGCCCGCCCGGCAATCCAAGAGGGCGAAGCTAGCGAGCCGCTGCGCTTCGAGGACCTGACTCTGAACCAGGAAACTCGCGACGTCTATCGCGGAGACCGCCAGATCAGCCTGACCCGCACCGAGTTCGCGCTGCTGGAGTTGTTGATGAACAACCCGCGCAAGGTGCTTTCCCGCAATAGCATTCTGGAAGAAGTCTGGGGCTATGATTTCCCGACCTCCGGCAATGCCCTGGAAGTCTACATTGGCTACCTGCGCCGCAAGACCGAGGCCAACGGTGAGACTCGTCTGATTCACACAGTCCGGGGAGTGGGATACGCGCTGCGTGAGACCGCCCCGTGATCCTTCGTAGACTCCCGGAGGACATAGGTGCGGTCGCGGTTGAACCCGCACTAGCGTCCCCCGCCTCTGACGAGGGCGATCACCCAAGCGAAAGCAGGGGAGATCGCCTCATGCAGTCCGTGCAGTTTTCCCTGCGCGGGCTGTCTCTGCGTGTACGCCTGGCAGGATTAACTGCCATTGTGGTGATGCTCTGTATTGCGATCATTACCCTGTCCTCCTACACCACCGTGAAGCAGGTGCTGTCGCAGGAGATGGACAAGACGCTGCAGACGCAAGCTCAGGCTTACATCGATTCCGGCTTCGAATTCCCCTCCAGCCAAACCGGCGAAGGGGAAAACTATCGCCCCCGTTTCTTCGACGCAGACAACAACATGAGCGTGTTGATTGTCCCCGCCGAACAAGCAGGGCGCCGCGCTGATGTGCAGAAGTTCGAAGGCATCCTCAGCCCTGACGAAATCAGTGTGCTGGTCGGCGACGATCCCTACGTGTTCCAGACGGATGGCGACCATCGCTCGTTCACCATTGCCGCCCTCGACGGGCGCGTGATTGTGCTCCGCCTGGACATCTCCTTCACCAACCAGACGCTGGAGTCGTTGTGGTTGGTGTTGATTCTGATTGCGGTCACCGGCATCGTGGCCTCCATCATCGCGGGTATTGCGGTGGCGAACTCGGGTATCCAGCCGATCACTCGACTCCGCCGCGCTGCCGATGAGGTCTCGCGCACCGGCGAGCTGCGCCAGATCCCTGTGTATTCCCACGACGAGTTGGGCTCCCTCACCGAGTCCTTCAACAACATGATGAACGCGCTGCAGGACGCGCAGATTAAACAGAAGAACCTCGTCGCGGATGCTTCCCACGAGCTCAAAACGCCGTTGACCTCGCTGCGAACCAACATCGAGTTGCTGATGTTGGCGTCCCAAAGAAAGGGCGAAGGTGGCCCCGGCATCAGCGACGAAGACCGCAAAGACCTCGAAAGAGACGTGATCGCGCAGATCGAAGAGATGAGCTCGCTGATCGGCGACCTTGTCGACCTTGCGCGCGAGGACTCCACCCCTGAGGTCATGAGCACCGTGGAGATCTCCGAGCTCATCTCGCAGGGCATCGAGCGCGTGCAGCGACGGCGCCCCGACGTCACCTTCACCACGCACCTGATCGATTGGCAGCTGCGGGGTGATTCTTTCGCCCTGTCGCGCGCCTTGCTGAACCTTCTGGATAACGCGGCGAAATGGTCGCCCGAGGGAGGCGTGGTGCGCGTCTGGATGCAGCCCATTGCAGGTGAGGGTAGTGACGCCGCAGCCTCCGGCGCCGAGGACTTCAACGAAAGCGAGGTGGAGATCCGAGTGGCGGACTCTGGACCTGGTATCCCCAAGGAGGACAGAGAGAAAGTGTTTGACCGCTTCTACCGGTCCATCAAGGCGCGGGCGATGCCCGGATCCGGGCTTGGCCTGGCCATCGTGAAGCAGGTTATCGAGCGGCACCACGGAGTTATCGTGGCCGACGAGTCCGACGACGGTGGTGCGTTGATGCGAGTAGTGCTGCCCGGACAACCGGGTTAGCGATGTGGCAGAGAAAAATTTCCTTAAACTAGCAGAGAACCATCAGCGTTCGTACCGCGGAACTACACACAGAGCAGGCATACTGGTGGCCATGAACGAAAAGGACAACCAAATGGGTAATAACAATCCAGGGGACGGGCAGCGGATGCCCGGCGAGCCCAACTTCTCTGGTGGGGGAGAAGACGGCTACCGAGGCTCTGGATGGTCAGTACCCAATGGGAAGGTCGGCCCTGACGGACAGGCCGGACCGCAACCAGGGCGGAATATGCACTGGAATGGTGAGCAAGGTACGCCGCAGAACCCGGCGACGCACGTGGGGCCGGCGGTTCGGCAGCCAGGACAGGCGGGCCAGCCGGCCCAGCCGAGCAACCTGTACACGGGGCAGCAGTCGGCAGTGCAGCAGCCAGCGCAGCCGAATGACCTGCTAGCGGCGCCGAACGATCCACTCGCACAGCCCGAGAATCAGTTTGTCCCCCAGCCCCGAGAGAAGAAGCGTTGGTCCACCCCCGCCGTGGCAGCATTGCTGTTGGTTGGCGCGGTAGTCGCCTCCGCCGTCACTTATGTGGGTATGGACTCGGTCTACAGCAAGAGGTCTAGCAATAATGCGACGTCTTCCTTCGACAATGCCAACAACACCAATGCCTCCTCGAAGGAGGGCAAGGCCTCTAACCCAGTGAAGCCGGGCAGTACTACCGATACGGCGAACAAGGTTCTGCCCTCGGTCGTGTCCATCAGGGTCGCCACGGAGCGCGGTGGTGAAGAGGGCTCCGGCTCGATCATCTCCTCCGATGGGCTGATTCTGACGAATAACCACGTCGTCGATGCCGCCAGGGACGGGCGCGCAAAGGTAGAGGTCTCCCTGAACGATGGCCGCACCCTCGACGCGGAGGTTGTGGCAACCGACCCGCCGACGGATATTGCCGTGATCAAGGCGAAGGATGTCACCGACCTCAAGCCAATCGAATTCGGCGATTCGGACGCGGTGAACGTTGGCGAGGACGTTATGGCAATCGGTTCCCCGCTGGGGCTTTCGGCCACCGTCACCACCGGTATCGTGTCGGCAAAGAACCGTCCTGTGCAAGCTTCCGGTGAGCGTGGCGGCGAGGCCTCCCTCATCGACGCTATCCAGACAGATGCCTCCATCAACCCCGGTAATTCCGGTGGTGCGCTGGTGGACATGAATGGCAAGCTCATCGGCATCCCATCCGTCATTGCCACCACTGGTGGTGGCGAGGCCGCTGGCTCCATCGGCCTGGGCTTTGCCATCCCGATCAACCAGGCCGAGCGCATCTCGAAGCAGCTGATCGAAAAGGGTAAGGCAGAGCACCCCATCATCGGTGCGCAGGTCAACACCCGCTCCTCGGAGACTGGTGCAGTCATCATGGACGTCAACAAGGACAGCCCAGCGGACAAGGCCGGTCTGAAGAAGGGGGACGTTGTTACTCATGTCGACGAGCGTCGCGTGGATTCCGGCGTGGCCCTCATTGCCGCCATCCGCTCGCACGCGGTGGGGGACAAGGTCAAGCTCAAGGTCAAGGATGGTCCGGACGGTAAGGAACGCGAGGTCGAGCTGACCCTGACGAAGGCGGAGTAAAACTGCATTCCCGTTCGTCTGTACAGCCGTTGCCGAACGGGATATCTTATTTATGTTCGCTTATTTTTCAGGAGGATCGAAGTGGTCGCTCGAAAGACAGAAGTCGTGTCCACGGACTTTAATGAGGTTGCGGCCATGAAGTCCGTAGACCACGCCGAGGTAGAACGGCTGGCCGAAGTGATCCCGGAGCCCGATGATGCGCTGTTCCATTCCCTAGACGCAGAACAGCGCACCCGCGCGAATCTTTCCGACGAGGCACCCGTGCACGCGATGGTTGTACTGGTCACCGACTTCCCCGAAGAGAAGGCCAAGAACGGTGAGCTGGTAGCCGAGCTGCTGGACGAAGAAGGCTTCATCGTTGACGCTGTGCTGAGCGTCGAGTCCCGCAAGTCTGCCATCCGCAAAGCGATTCAGACCGCCGTTGTCGGTGGCGCAGACTTGGTTGTGACCATCGGCGGCACCGGCACTGGACCGCGCGATAAGACCCCGGAGGCCACCCGCGCAGAGCTGGATCGCAAGGTGCCGGGTATCGCCGAGGCTCTGCGGGCTTCCGGCCTGGCAGCCAATTCCCTCGACGCGGGCCTGTCCCGCGGCGTAGCTGGTGTTTCCGGATCCACCGTGGTCGTCAACATCGCTGGTTCCCGCGGTGCTATCCGCGATGGCATGGCCACCCTGGGGCCGCTGGTTCGCCACGTTGTTGGCGATATGAATAACCGAGCCTAAAATGCGCGCACGCCGTAGGTTCTTCGGCAAGGTCGGCCAGGGTGGGGATTCGGGCTCTTCTTTTATTGACGCCATCGCCTCCGGAAACACGAAACCCCACTCACACCTTGTGCAGGATGAGTGGGGTGACGATTGCCCTTCCGCAGAGGGGGAACGCCGCTACCTAGAGGAGCAGCGCCCACCCCACTGGGGTTAGAAAAGCGACTAGTGGGCGTGCTTTCCGGTCGGCTCCGCGTTGCCGCCGCGCTGTTCTGCCAGCAGGTCGCGGATCTCGGCCAGCAGCTCAGTCTCGGTAGCTGCAGCCTCTTCCGGCTCGATGCCCTTGCGGCGAGCGTTCATCTCGGCCAGCTTGTTCATCGGCATGATCATCAGGAAGTAGATAACGGCAGCGATGATCAGGAAGTTGACGATTGCGGTCAGGATGCTACCGAGGTTAACGAAGGTAGCCGGGTTGCCCTCGCGCAGGTGGAAGCCCAGGCCGAACTCGGGGGAACCGCCGAACAGGGCCAGAACCGGCTCGACAATGCCTTTGGTGAATGCGGTAACGATGGCAGTGAAAGCACCGCCGATGATGACGGCTACGGCAAGCTCCATGACATTGCCGCGCATGATGAACTTCTTAAAACCTTCAAGCATGATGCTAAAGACCTTTCTTGTCCGCGCCCCATGCGCGGCCACTAAAAGCGACTACATGATGGGAAAGAAACCGAGGTCGTTGAGCACTGCGTCGACGACCAGATCGTGATCCTGGCTGGGTACTGTGCGTGTGAATTCTTCGTGGTCTACCACAGCCCACACTTTCACATTCGATGGGCGGTTGGCCAGAGTCCGGTCATAGAAGCCACCGCCCTGTCCGAGCCGTGTCCCATGATAATCAATCGAGAGAGCAGGAGTAACTATTACATCTGCGCATGTCGGAAAAGTGTGAATTACATTACCTACGGGCTCAGAGATTCCCCACGTTCCTGTGACCAGGTTCGGTTTCTCCGGTTGGAATTCGATCCATTCGAGGCTGGGGGCTTCGAGGCTGGGGGCGTCACTACGAACAACGCGGGGGAGCAACACCTGCGCACCGGTGCGCGCAAGAACAGTTGGTAGGTCGGCGCCACCCGGCTCTCCGGGCAGGGGGACATAGGCGCCGATGGTGGTCGGCGGCGAGGGGAGGTCGGCGAGTGCGGCGAGGAGATGGGACTGGATGCGTCGGTCGCGTGTGGGGCGTTCGGCAACGCGGCGAGCGCGGGCAGCGCGAACCTCAGCGCGGGCACGTTTCTTTACGTCGGAAGGGTCGGTCATCGCTTAAGAGCCTACTGGAGCGGGCAAAATGGTTGATCTGCGAAAGAAAACTGTGCATAGGCGGTGTGTGGAGCACAAAATGGGGATCATAAGCGCTACTATTCCGGCATGACTTCTAGCCCTACGATCTCCACGTCCGAGCAAGCCGACCTGCGCACCGTGGTAGTGCCGGCCGCCGGGCTTGGAACCCGCTTCCTACCCGCCACCAAAACTGTTCCCAAGGAGCTGCTTCCCGTTGTCGATACCCCGGGCATTGAGCTGATCGCCAAGGAAGCCGCCGATGCCGGCGCAGGTCGATTGGCTATCGTGACTGCCCCGAAGAAGGGTGGAGTGCTGGGCCACTTCGATACCGACGCGGAGCTGGAAGCCACCCTGGAGCAGCGCAACAAGACCGAACAGCTGGATAAGGTGCGCGCTACCGACGGGCTGATCGACGTTGTGGCCGTGGAGCAGGAAAAGCCTCTGGGGCTGGGGCACGCCATCAGCCTGGCTGAAGAGGTGCTCGACGAGGACGAGGACTGCTTCGCCGTCATGCTGCCGGACGATCTGGTGCTGCCGATGGGCGTGATGGAGAAGATGCTGGCAGTGCGGAAGCAGTACGGCGGTTCCGTGCTCTGCGCCTTCGAGGTGCCGCGCGAGGAGACCAGCAACTACGGAGTCTTTGAGATTGACGAGGCGGACCACGCCGACGTGAAGATCGTCAAGGGCATGGTGGAGAAGCCCGCTGTCGAGGACGCACCGTCGAACTTTGTGGCGACGGGGCGCTACTTGCTGGATCGTCAGGTTTTTGACGCGCTGCGCCGCACCAAGCCGGGCAAGGGCGGGGAAATCCAGATCACCGACGCCATCGAGCTAATGATCACCGAAGGCCACCCCGTGCACATCATCGTCCACCACGGCCTGCGCCACGATCTGGGCAACCCAGGCGGGTACATTCGTGCCTGCGTCGACTTTGCATTGCAGAATGAGACCTATGGCCCCAGCCTCAAGAGCTGGCTGCGTGAGCGCCTAGAGCAAGAGAACTAAAAGGCTTTACCAAGCTGAAGGGAACCCCTCATGCGATCGGTTGAAGAACAACTGGCAATCATTACCTCCGCGGCGGTGACCCCGGAGCCTGTGCGCATTGCCATCACCGAGACCCTGGGGCTGCGCTGCGCGGAACGGGTCGAAGGTACCCAACCGCTGCCCGGTTTCGACCAGGCCGCCATCGACGGATACGCGGTGCGAAGCGTGGATATTCGCCAAGCATTGGCTGTATCGCGGGGTGGGGATGTAGCCGATCCGCGGGAGCTGGAAGACGCGGACGCGGAAACCTCGGCACAGAACAGTGGCGTGCGGGAGACCCTGCCGATCGTCGGTGACGTCACCGCGGGTTCCCTGCGCCCGATTCGCCTGCAGCCCCGCCAGGCGGTGCGGGTGGAGATGGGTGCGCCCCTGCCGACCCTGGCCGATGCCGTCCTGCCACTCGACTGGGTGGAAAAGGAAGGGCGCAAGATCCGCCCGCTGGAAGCGATCGCCTCGGGGGAGTTCGTCCACCGCAAGGGTTCGGATGTACAGCCGGGCGACGTGGTCGTAGAGGAAGGCGCAGTTATCGGCGCTGCCCAGGTGGGGCTGCTGGCCGCCGTGGGACGTTCCAAGGTGCTGGTTTACCCTCGTCCGCGCATGTCAGTGCTTTCCTTCGGTCGCGAGCTGCTGGATATCGACCGCGATCCGGCAGTGGGCCAGGTCTACGACGTGAACTCTTATGCGCTGGCAGCCGCGGGGCGCGAGGCCGGTGCCGACGTACACCGCGTAGGCATTCTGGCTGGCGAGCCGCGCAAGATGCGGGAGGTTATCGAAAGCCAGGTGCTGCGCTCCGAGATCGTCGTGATTTCCGGTGCTGTCGGTGGCGCGGCCAGTGATGAGCTGCGCGAGATCCTCTCCGAGATGGGGGAGATGGACATTCAGCGCGTCGCCATGCACCCCGGCTCTGTGATGGGCTTTGGCACGCTCGGCCAGGATAAAGTGCCGACATTCCTCCTGCCCGCTAACCCGTCTGCTGCCTTGGTGGCGTTCGAGGTTATGGTTCGGCCGCTGGTGCAGCTGATCCGCGGTCGCCGTCAGGCGACCCGTCGAGTGGTGCCCGCCCGCACTATCGCCGGTTTGGCGTCCGCACCGGGGCGCCGTGGCTTCATCCGTGGCCAGCTGATGCGCGACCGCGAGACCCGCGAGTTCCTGGTCGACCCACTCGGCGCAGCGAACGGCGGGGAGCCGACTCACCTACTGGGTAGCCATGGCCAGGCGAACTGCCTGATCGTGGTGCCGGCCGACGTGACCGACGTCGCGCCGGGACAGGTTGTGGATGTGCTGTTCTTGAGCAACAAGGACTAGCGCCGCCGTGCTCAGCCGACTGCGCGCCGCACTGGCTTCTTCCACACTGTCTCCTGCTACCGCCGAGGTGCGGACTCAAACCGTTCTGAGCCGCGGGCATCTTCTTTCTTCTAGTGACGCCCCTACGGCCGCCCTGCCGGTGGCCTTGCGTCCCGTGTGCGCCACCGACGGGCCGCAGTGGACCGCCGCGCGCATCAAGGATCAGGAATTGCTGCAGCCCTTCGAGCCGACAGTGGAAGGGGATTGGGCACAGGCGCACAGCCCGCAGGCGTGGCGCCGGAACTTTCACAACCTGCAGGCTCTGGCGGCTGACCGGATTGTGGTGCCGATGGTGATCGACGTCGAAGGACAGTTCGCAGGGCAGCTCACCCTTGGCAACATCCAGTACGGAACCGTCTCCAATGCCTGGATCGGCTACTGGGTGCATTCGAAGTTCCAGGGCTGCGGGGTGGCAACCGCAGCTGTCGCGCTGGGCGTGGACTTGGGGATGCGAGTCGTTGGACTGCACAGGATAGAGGCGACGGTGATGCCTGACAACGTGGCGTCCAGAAGAGTTCTAGAGAAAACCGGCTTCCGCGTCGAAGGGCAGCTGCGCCGTAACCTGCACATCAACGGCGAATGGCGAGACCATTTGCTGGTGGCGCAGACTCAGGAGGAATCACTGCCCGACGGGGTTGTGCGCAGGCTCATCAACAGCGGAGTATTGGGGCTGGCTGTGAACCGAAACTAGCCTCGGCGTGGCACCACAGATAACGGTCGCGCAAGGGTAGCGTTGCAAACACTTGAACTTCTCACGTCGCCCGCAAAACTCCAGGAGAACTGATACTCGTGTCCGGCTCCCTTCTGCTCATCGCCGCCGTTTGGCTGGTGCTGTTGGCGCCGCTTTTGCTGCGCAACCAAAGACCCGTACGACGGACCGCACAGGCACTGGGCGAGACGCGGGTGCTGCACCGCGGTGGAAGTGCCCTCAAGGCAAAGCGCAAGCTCAAGCCCGCAGAGGGGCTGTACATGGCCTCCGATGATGACGAGCTGGAGCTGGTCGAGGCAGAGCCGGAATACGTGCTGCTAGAGGACGAGGATTCCGCTGCGAAGGCTGGCAAGTCCCGCGGCCTGCGTGCGTTTATGGCGAACAAGGGTAGCTCGTCTGCGGATGACGCTGCGGACGTCGTGGACGCTGACGATGCGGCGGACGCTGCAGAGGTCGTGGACGGGGAAGTTGTTGACGCTGCTGACTTTGCCGACACTGCCGACTCCGCCGACGATGTTGATGGGGACGCAGAGGAAAACTCCGAGGGTGAGGGCAAGGTTGTAGCCGCCGAAGCGAACGCTACGAAGAGCAAAGCAGTGCGTTACACCACGCAGGATGAGATAGATACCGGCGAGTTCGAGCCCATCCGCGATGTCGCTGAAGCTGCAGAGGTTGCAGAGGCTGCCGAGTCCGCTGACACTGCCGAGGCAGCAGACGCCGCAGACAGTGAATACGCAGCCGCAGCCGCAGACTCAGATACAGACTCAGACACAGACAAGGATGCCCGACAGCGCGCATACGCCTCCGTTCCTGCTGAGTACGTACGTGGTGGGGACGTGAAGGCGTCACCAGATCTGGTCGACGACGTCGACGAGGCACCGCGGGACAAGAGCATCGACATCCTCATGGATTCCGACGAGCTGAGCGAGGATGACCTGAAGTACCTGGCGGCCCGTCGTGGACGTGGCGTGTACGACCCGGTCGCATCGGCTGCGCTGGCGCGGCAGCGGCAGAACCGCCGCAAGAAGGTGCTCTTTGTCCTGCTCGCGCTGTCCGCGCTGACCTTCGGCATGAGCATGTACCTGGGCGGAACCGTCTGGCTGAGCTTCGTGGCCATGATCGCCTTCACCGCGTTCTACCTGGTCATGCTGCGTCGCCAGGCTATCGAAGAACGCGAGCTGCGGCACCGCCGACTGGTGCGCATGCGCCGTGCCCGCCTGGGCGTGCGCAACACCGAAGACAACGAGCTGGGCGTGCCGGACCGCCTGGTTCGCCCCGGTGCGGTGATCCTGGAAACCGATGAGGTCGACCCGGCCTTCAGCAACCTCGAGTACGCCGACGGCAGCGACTTCTTTGACCTGCACGAGGGAACCCACGGTACCGGTGCTGCCCCCGCAGCCGGAACACGCTCGACCGTGGTCGACGGCGACGAAGAGTTCATCGATTCCCGCTCGGGCATCCGTGCCGTTTAAGCGTGATCGCCGCGTATGCTGAACCACCCTGCTGCCCGTGACACGGCACTGCTCTTCGTGCGCCTAGTCACCGGCGTGATTTTCATTGCCCACGGCTGGAAGAAAGTTTTTATCGACGGCATGAACGGAGTGACGGGCACTGTCGCTACCTTCGAGCGCCTGCACATTCCGCAGCCGAAAATCAGCGCCTGGGCGGCTGCAATCCTGGAGATGCTCGGTGGGGCAATGCTGATCGTCGGACTGCTGACTACCGCTGTTGCTGGGCTGTTCGTGATCTACAGCGCGCTTATCCTGTACTTCGTTCACTGGTCCAACGGGTTTTTCGTGGCTGACGGGGGCATGGAGTTTGTCATGCTGCTGGTGG
This sequence comes from Corynebacterium sp. HMSC058E07, assembly GCF_001809885.1. NCBI lineage: Bacteria > Bacillati > Actinomycetota > Actinomycetes > Mycobacteriales > Corynebacteriaceae > Corynebacterium > Corynebacterium sp. HMSC058E07. The sequence goes on along the minus strand of NZ_KV799281.1, from coordinate 144,121 downwards.
TCTCCCTTATGATGATTGTTGTTTTCGGCGCGGGGCGAGCAAGCCTAGATAAGGCTCTGTCCCGCTTCGGCTGAGGTCTGAACACGTAAACGGACGGGAAAGCGAATGGACTGTCAAGAGGTTAGAACCTCTATGTCCGCACGCCTGGATGGCGAGTCCGCTGCGCTGTCCGACGACCTCGTCGATGCGCACCTAGCCGGGTGCGAGGACTGCCAGCGCTGGTATGCAACCATCACCGCGCTTGGACGCAACCTGAACCTGGCCGCGGCGCCGTCCAATGGGGAACAGGTGCGCTCCGCGGAAGATAGCGACGACCGCAAAGCCGCGCTGGTCGAACAGGTCTTGGCGCAGGCCGATCAGGATCCCCAGATCAACGTAGGCCTTCGCCGCCGCCAACTGCCCTTCGTGCTCGGCCGCGCAGCTTTAGTGGCCGTTGCGGTGCTTTATGTTTTGTGGGGCGTGTCGCTGCTGTTTGGGGTGCCTATTGAGGATGACGCCACCTCGTCCCAGCTACACCTGGTCTCAGACGCAGCGGCGATGCGTTTCGCCCTGGCTGGAGGTCTGCTGTGGGCTGCCTGGCGCCCCAAGGTGGCCTCTGCGATTTTGCCCATCTACTTGGCTATCTGGGCTTTCGGAGTCGGCTTCGCAACCCGTGAGATCGTGCTGGGCCTGATCAGCGAAGCAGGGGATTTGAGCGCCCTTTGGCTGCTGCTGGTTCACTTGGCGGCGGTGTTGGCATTGGTCGTGGTTTGGGCTGGCCGGCAGAACGTGTTCATGCCATTACGCCAGTCGCTGCGAGCGCTGATGGCACAACCGATCAATTTCAGCCCCAGCGATGCGCGGCGCAACTCTACGTATGCGGTAGGGGAGCCCCGCCCGCGCGACTGGGAATAGCCCGACAGACCCCGACAGCCAAGTCAGGGGGCTAGCGCCAGGACGGCAGCCACATGCGCATGTCGAAGGCGGAATCAGACAGTGGCGCGCCGATGTACAGCGGCAGGAAGTACAGGAAGTTCCAGACCACCAGCATGAGGTACACGACGACCAGCAGCTGCCCGGGGCGGGCCTTCACAAAGGTCTTCGGCGAGGAATAGGGGTTGGGAACCTCCGGCTTTTCCCAGCGCAGGAGTTGTCCCAGCGCCATCGCAATAGCGATGGCCAAAAACGGCACCAGGTTCGCCGCGTAGAACAGGTACATCTGGCGATCCAGGTTGACGAGCCAGGGAAGGAAGCCGGCGGCGAAACCGATGGTGGGAATGACCCAGCGGCGATCCTTATGCACGATCAGGCACCACAGACCCCACAGAATCGCCGGTACGCAGAACCACCAAATTGCAGGGGTGCCGACCAGCAGGATGACCTTGCGTACTCCCTCGTCACTGGAGGGGTTGTAGTACAGCAGCGAACGGCTAGACACCAGCCAGGACCAGGGCTTGGATTCCCAGTTGTGGTGGTGGCCGTTGGAGTTCGTCAGCTCCGTGTGAAAGCGCATGACGGACACGTGGTAGTAGATGAAGTTCTGCACTACGTCGGGCAGGAAGGACCAGAACCAGTCGCCGGTCGTCTTCGTATACTGCTCCGATTCCACCGCGTGGCGGAACACGCCCGTCTCCGAGGCAAACCATGCGCGCCAGCTGATCACGTAGAGGATCACGGGGACGATGACTACGGAGAAGAAGGAAGGCAGTGCATCGAAAATCGCGGTGCCAGCAAGGGGGCGCTGGACGCCGAAACGGCGGCGTCGAAAATAATCAACCGCAACGATCGTCAGCCCGAAAAAGGCCATGTAATAAAGACCATTCCACTTCACAGCCAACGCGAGGCCCAGACCCACACCCGCGGCGAAGCGCCACCAGCGGTAACCCATGCGGGGGCCAAAGTCGGATTCGTGGATGCGGTCGGTGGCCCATACGTGCTGGAAGCGCTGCTCCATCTGCTCGGCATCGCGCACCGCGCAATACGCGACCAGGCACAGCAGGAAGACCTGGAAGTGGTCAAGCATTCCCGAGCGCCCGGTGACGAACAATATGCCGTCGCACAGGGCGATAACGCCCGCGAAAAGCCCGACCAGATCCGACCTCGTGATCCGGCGCGCCGTGGCGGCGATCAGCAGGATTGCAGCCACACCGAGGAGTGCGGCCATGATGCGCCAACCCCACGGCGTGTAGCCGAACAGAATCATGCCGATGGCCTCGATCTGCTTGCCGAGGGGCGGGTGAACGACCAGGCCATAACCCGGGTTGTCCTCGATACCACCGATGAATGGGTTGTCCCAGCTTTGCATTACCTGCCACGCCTGTGGCACATAGTGCTTCTCGTCAAAGATAGGCGTGCCCGCATCCGTCGGACGGTGCAGCATCAATAGGCGACTGAGAGCACCCAGGATGCCCAAGGAGACCAGAATGCCCTTCCACCGCGTAAAAGCGAAAGTCCGCGAGTGACCGGAGCCCGTCGAATCGCTGACGGCGGGCGCGTCACTTCCATGGATGGCTTGCTGGTCAGTAGTCATTGTCGAGGGCACGGAGCTAACTGTAGTAGAAGCGGCGGACAAGCGGGTGCAGTGCCGGGCATACTGGCGGTTATGAGTGATTCTGTAGATGCCTCCGTAGATGCCAATGCGCTGCTTAGTCGGGCAGCCGAACGTCGCCCGTTGCCGTCGGGCGGGATCATCTTGGCGGCCACGCCGTTGGGGAACCCGCTGGATGCGTCGCTGCGGCTGATCGATGCGCTGGCCAGTGCGGACATCATCGCAGCAGAGGATACCCGCCGCACCCGCGCATTGGCGGACACGTTGGGGGTAACGATCGCCGGCCGGATCTACTCCAACTTTGACCACAACGAGGCCGAGCGCGCGGAGTTCTTCGTAGAGCAGGCCGAACAGGGCCGCCGCGTGTTGGTTGTTACGGACGCCGGCATGCCCTCTGTCTCTGACCCAGGCTTTCCCTTGGTCGTCGCCGCCCGCCGCGCCGGTGTCCCGGTGACGTGCCTGCCGGGGCCTTCCGCCGTGCCGACCGCCTTGGCGCTGTCGGGCCTGGGGGTGGGGCACTTCGCCTTTCTGGGCTTCGCCCCGCGCAAGGATGGCGCTCGGCGGTCGTTCTTCCGTTCTTTTATTGACGCCCCCTACGCCGGTTGCTTCTTCGAATCCCCGCACAGGCTGGCAAAGACCCTGCAGGCTGCGGCCGAAGAGCTAGGCGATGGGCGACAGGCCGCGGTATGCCGGGAGCTGACAAAGACCTTTGAGGAAGTGAAGGTCGGCGGGCTGGCGGAGCTGGCCACGTGGGCAGCGGACGGCGTGAAGGGGGAGATCTGTGTGGTCATCGATTCGGCGGCGGAATCCGGGGATGGCGATGCGGAACTGGATGTGGAGGCCCTGGTGGAACTGGTAGAGCTGAAGGTCGCAGAGGGGGAGCGGTTAAAGACGGCCGCTGGGGACGTGGCGAAGCTCCACGGTGCCAGCAAGCGCGAGCTTTACGAGGCTGTTTTGCGTGAGCGGAACCAGGAATAGGGGCTGGAAAGGTTGAAAAGACACGGCAATGCCCCCAACATGTAAAGAATGACCGCATCAAGTGAAGAAGTGACCGCGAGAGAAATAGCAGAGTCGAGAGAGATAGCAGAGACGCGAGAGACTGACGAGGCTGAACAGAATCAGTCGATCGACTGGGTGGTGACGGGCAGCGCGGCTGCACTCATCCTGTCAGTCGTATTGTGGGGAATTTTCGGCGGAGATAGCTTCGCCGAGTTTGCCTCCACCGCCCTGGGGTACATCGTCGGCGACTGGGGATGGCTGTACGTGCTGGCCGGAACCGTGTTTGTCGCATTTATCCTGTTCATCGCATTCAGCAAATTCGGGCACATTCGGTTGGGCAAGGATAACGAATCGCCCGAGTTCAACAGTGTGTCCTGGGTTGCGATGATGTTCGCTGCAGGCATGGGCATCGGCCTGATGTTCTACGGGGTGACCGAGCCCCTGACGTACTACCGAAATGGCGTGCCTGGCGCAGAGGACCACGATGTTGCCAGCTCCTTTGCCTCCACGCTGTTCCACTGGGGACTGCACCCGTGGTCGCTGTATGCGATCGTCGCACTGGCCATTGCGTACAGCACGTTCCGGCTCGGACGCAAGCAGTTGCTTTCCTCGGCCTTCATTCCCCTGATCGGCAAGAAACGCGCCGAGGGGGCCGCGGGCAAGATCATCGACATCGCGGCTATCTTCGCCACCGTGTTCGGTACGGCGGCCTCCCTGGGCCTGGGTGCCGTGCAGATTCAGTCCGGCCTGAAGGCAACGGATCTGATCTCGAACCCAGGGACCTCCGTGATCGTCGGCACCATCGTGATTTTGAGCCTGTGCTTCCTGGCCTCCGCAGCGTCCGGTGTGGGCAAGGGAATCCAGTACTTGTCGAACACCAACATGGTTCTGGCTGGCCTGCTTGCCCTTTTCGTGTTGATCGTTGGCCCGACCGTTGTGATCCTGAATATGATCCCGACCTCCCTGGGTAACTACTTCTCCCAGTTTTTCGAGATGGCCGCGCGCACCGCGGATTCCAGTGAGGACGCAAGTGAGTGGCTGGGTTCGTGGACCATTTTCTACTGGGCCTGGTGGGTCTCTTGGTCCCCGTTCGTCGGCATGTTCCTTGCCCGCATTTCCCGCGGACGTACCATCCGCGAATTCGTATGTGTTGTGCTGATGGTGCCGACCGTGGTGACCATCATCTGGTTCTCCATCTTCGGCGGTTCCGCCATCCACGCCGAGGACAGCGGCAACTCCATCTGGGGCGACGGTGAGGCCACCAGCCAGCTGTTTAACCTGCTGGAGACCCTGCCGGCGGGACACGTGGCAAGCATCGTGGCGATGCTGCTGCTGGGCACGTTCTTCATTACGTCGGCCGATTCGGCCTCTACCGTCATGGGATCCATGTCCCAGCGTGGCCAGCTGGTAGCTAACCGTGGTGTGACCGTCCTGTGGGGTGCGCTGACTACAGTGATTGCCTTGATGCTGTTGCTGACGGGCGGCGACGAAGCTCTGACGAACCTGCAGAACGTCACGATCATCGCCGCCAGCCCCTTCGTGCTGGTGATCATCGCGCTGATGTTCTCCATCTACAAGGCGCTGTCTGACGACCCGCGCTACTTGGATGAGAAAGCCCACCGCGAGTACGCACTGCGCATGGCTCGGGAGCGCCGCATCACCCAACAGCGGGAGAACGCGGCTAAGAGGAAGCGTCGCGCCCGTGCCGCGAATGCGGTGCAGAGCCACGGCGAACAATTAGGCGAACAGTTAGAGGAAAGCTAACTGAGTAAACTATGTGAGCAGCTCTGCATAAGCAGGGCTGCTTTCGCATAGCTATGGTGTATCCCCTAATCTAAAGGCTATGTCGAAACGAGTTCTCACCTCAGTTGCATGGCCTTATGCCAATGGCCCCCGCCACATCGGACACGTCGCCGGATTCGGCGTTCCTTCGGACGTTTTCGCACGTTATCAGCGGATGGCCGGCAACGAGGTGCTCATGGTTTCGGGCACGGACGAGCACGGAACTCCGCTGCTGGTGCAGGCAGAGAAGGAAGGCACGACCGTCCAGGAGCTGGCCGACCGCTACAACCGCATCATCGTCGAAGACCTGGCGGGGCTAGGCCTTTCTTATGATCTCTTTACCCGCACGACGACCCGCAACCACTACGCGGTCGTGCAGGAGCTCTTCACTGGGCTGTACAACAATGGCTACATGGTGACTCAAACCACCCGCGGTGCCATTAGCCCGTCGACCGGCCGCACACTGCCGGACCGCTACATTGAGGGCACCTGTCCCATTTGTGGGGCGCACGACGCCCGCGGCGACCAGTGTGACAACTGCGGTAACCAGCTGGATCCCGAGGATCTGATCGATCCGCGCTCCAAGATCAACGGTGAGACCCCGGAGTTCGTGGATACCGAGCACTTCATGCTCGACCTCCCCGCCCTAGCAGAAGCGCTGACCACCTGGTTGAACAACCGTAAGGGCTGGCGGCCCAACGTGTTGAAGTTCTCCCTGAACCTGCTTGAGAACATTCGTCCGCGTGCCATGTCCCGCGACATCGACTGGGGCGTGCCGATCCCCGTCGAAGGCTGGCAGGATAACAACACCAAGAAGCTCTATGTTTGGTTCGACGCGGTGGTCGGATACCTTTCCGCATCCATCGAATGGGCGTGGCGCACCGGCGACCCGGAGGCCTGGCGTAAGTGGTGGAACGACCCAGAGGCGCTGTCCTACTACTTCATGGGCAAGGACAACATCACTTTCCACTCCCAGATTTGGCCCGCTGAGCTGCTGGGCTACGGCGGCGAGGGTTCCAAGGGCGGGGAGGCCGGCGAGCTGGCCGAACCTGCGCTGAACCTGCCCACGGAGGTTGTGTCCTCCGAGTTCCTGACCATGTCGGGATCCAAGTTCTCCTCTTCCAAGGGAGTCGTGATCTACGTCCGCGACTTCCTCAAGGAGTTTGGCCCGGACGCGCTGCGTTACTTCATCGCCACCGCCGGTCCGGAAACGACTGACACGGACTTCACTTGGGATGAGTTCGTGCGCCGCATCAACTCCGAACTCGCCAACGAGTGGGGCAACCTGGTTAACCGTACGGTTTCCATGGCCTACAAGAACTTCGGTGAGGTTCCCACCCCGGGGCCGCTCTCCGCTGAGGACGAGGCGCTGCTCGCAGAGTCCGCGAAGGCCTTCGACGTGGTTGGCGATAACCTCAACCGCTCCCGTTTCAAGGCCGGCATCAACGAAGCAATGCGTATTGCCGGACGGGCGAACCAGTACATCGCGGCCATGGAACCGTGGAAGCTAGCTAAGGACGAATCCCAGCGCGAGCGTCTGGCCACGGTCTTGCACACCGCCCTGCAGGTGGTCTCGGACGTCAACACACTGCTGACCCCGTACCTGCCGTTCTCTGCACAGAAGATCTTTGAAACTCTGGGTGGCGAGGGCATTTGGGCAGCCCAGCCGCAGGTTGTCGAGGTTAAGGACGAGTCTCCGCGAGAGCCGGTGGGCGTCGGGCTGCCCGAAGCAGGACGCACCTACCCCGTCATCATGGGCAACTACAGCGAGCAGAAGGCAACGTGGGCTCGCCAGGAGATTCAGCCTGGTACGACGCTGCACAAGCCCAAGCCGTTGTTCCCGAAGCTCGACCCCGAGCTGGCAGAGACCGGCCCGGAATGGGCGCCGGTTCAGAAGTAAAAGCCCCTAGTCCGCGAGGCGCAGGCTGGTGATCGGCGCCAGCACCTGGTGGACGGATTCCACGCCGCGCCAGGGGAAAGCCTCCCAGCCACGGCGCTCCGCGGCTTCCAGATTCGCCTGACGGTCGTCGAAGTAGATCAGCGTGGCGTACTCGTGACCAGCAGCGGCCGCGGCCTGCTCGAAGCGGCGGAACGCGCCCTGGTGGGGCTTGGTAAAGCGCAGGTCGGGGGAGAAGCAGGTGACGGCCGCGCCGTCAACCCAATCCTGGCGAAGCACTGCCTCCATCACCGGGCGCGGCGCGTTGCTGAAAACGCCCCACGGCTGGTCGATGGCGTTGAGGTGGTTCAGCAGGTTCCGCACGGAATCGGAGATCGTGGAGCACAGGCGAGTATCCGTTTCCTCCAGCTCCGCGATGAGCTCCGGGGTCGGCTGCACGCCGGCCGCGCGGCAGAGGGTGGTGAAGTAGTCGTTCGGCCCCATCGACAGGCTGTAGCTTTCGCGGTAGCGGCCGTAGGCAGCCTCGAAGCTGAACGGATCGGTGATGATGGTGGGAACGGTGGTCTGGGTGCCCTGGTTCGAACGGGACTGGATGTTGGCGTGGCGGATCATCACGGTGGTGAGTTCGCGCAGGGTGTGGCGGCGTGGCACCAAAACGCCACCGAGGTCGAAGACAATCAAATGTTCCATGTTCGGTTCTTGCCTTTGCAGTGGTGTGGAATGTGTTGGTGACTAGTAGAGTCTGTGGCTAGTGTGCCGGGTCTGCATGACCGGAAGGTGGCGCTAACACGAATCCAAAACGAACCGGGGGTGAACAACATGGCGAAGGCTGCGGGCAGCACATCCCGTCGAATTCCCTCCGCGATCGCCCTGCTGGCCGCTGTGGCCGTGTTGCTGACCAGCTCCAACCTGCGCAGCCCCGTCAGCGCTTTCCCGCCGATTGCCGACCAGGTTAGCTCTGACCTCAGCGCCTCCGAATTGTTCATCGGCCTGGTCGGCATGGCTCCCACGGCAATGTTTGCCCTGGCCGCCGTGCTTTCCGGCCCCATGGCCAGGGCCCTGTCGTTCCGTGCTGTGATCAGTACCGCCATGGTGCTGGCGACTTTCGGTTTTAGCCTGCGCACGGTGGCCCCGAACGGCTTGCTCTTCCTGGCTGGCACCATGATCGGCCTGGTCGGGGTGGGGATCACGAATACGTTGCTGCCCGCGGTGATCAAGGACTACTTCCCGTTCAAGCTGACGGTGATGTCGGTGGCATACATGGCGGTGGGGCAGGTGAGCATGGCCACCGCCTCCGTCGTGTCGGTGCCGTTGGCGCAGTTGGGCGGCTGGCGCGCGGCCATCGGCGTGTGGGCAATCCCGCCGCTGCTGGCGCTGCTGTGCTGGGGGATCCTGGTCTTCGCTGTCACCCCGGGCACTGCTGCTCAACGCGGCGGCGAGATGTTGCGACAGGCGCACCCGCGGAAACTTATGGGCGTCATAAACAACAAAAACAACGAGTCCCGCGGTGCGTTCCGGCACATGTGGCGCAACCCCGTGAGCTGGGGGATCGTGGTGATGTTCGCTATGACTTCTTCCATCTCCTACTGCTTTATCACCTGGGCGCCGAAGATCATCGTGGAATCTGGTGGCTCGGCGCAGTTGGGTGGCATTATCGGCGGGGTGTTCGCGATCGTGGGCACGGCCTCGTCGTTCTTCGTTCCGTGGATGACTTCGCGTTTCGAACGCGGCGCGGCGTGGGTGACGATCCTGTCCTGCAGCTGCATGTTTAGCGCGCTGCTGATGGTGATTACCGATCCGATGCGCCTGCCGGTGGTGTGGATCTCGCTGGTGTCGCTGGGGTGCTCGACCTTCCCGCTCGGGCTGATGCTGATCGCCACCCGCACCCGCGAATCCAAGGCCGCCGCCGTTTTGTCGTCGGGCGCGCAGGGTATCGGGTACACCGTTGCCTGTGTCGGGCCTTTTGGTTTTGGTGCTCTTTATGACGCCACCGCCTCCTGGACCGCCGGGCTGCTTGTCCTTGTGGGATTCAACTTCGTTTTGTTGGCGGCGGGCCTGGTGGCCAGCCGCAGGGTGTTCGTGGATGATCACTGACGATCGTTAGAGTGGGGAGTATGGCGAAAAAGAAGCGACCCACCCCCGTGCCTCCCGAGCCGATCGTCCCGCTCTTCGACTCGCACACCCACCTGTGGTCCACGGTGCTGAAGAACCAGCGCCGCGAGGAAGCAGTGGGCCGGGAATGCGGGGAGGAAGATCACCGCAGGTTGGTGGGGGAGTTTATGGATCGCGCCCTTGCCGTCGGAGTGCGCGGCGTATGCACCGTGGGCGATGGGATTGAGGAGACAGAAAAGGCGCTGCAAGCAGCCGAGTTCCACGACCGTGTGTGGGCAGCCTGCGCGGTGCACCCGACCCAGGCACAGACGGTGACGGGTGAGGTGCGCGAGCGGCTGCGGGAAATGGCCTTCCATCCACGCTGCGTGGCGATCGGGGAGACCGGCCTGGACGCGTACTGGATCGGCAAGGACATGGGGGATGGGGAGGAAACCCCTGGTATTGAGGTGCAGGAGGAAGCGCTGCGCTTTCACATTGACTTGGCCTGCGAATCCGGCAAGGCGCTGATGATCCACAACCGCGAGGCCGATGCGGACCTGCTGCGGGTGCTTGCGGACGCGCCGCGGCCGAAGGACATTATCCTGCACTGCTTTTCCTCGCCACTGGACGTGGCTAAGGAGGCGCTGGACAGGGGATACGTGCTTTCCTTCGCGGGGAACGTGACATTTAAGCGCAATGAGGAGCTGCGCGAGGCGGCGCGGATCGCACCGCCGGAGCAGATCCTGGTGGAAACCGATGCGCCGTACATGACCCCCGAGCCTTTCCGGGGTGCCCGAAACGAACCGGCTTTTGTGGGATACACGGCGGCGTGCGTGGCGGAGCAGCGGGGCATGTCCCCTGGCGAGCTCGGGGAGCTGGTCACGGCCAATGCGTGCCGACTATATGGGATTGACCTCCACTAGTGAGGTCCGTGTTTCTGGTGTTACGTAATATAACGAAATCGTATAGGAATTAACGCCTGTTGGGGGCTGTGTCTGCTGTTGTTGCAGATGCACCCCCATATTTGTGATTTATGGAACAAATCGCGCGAGAGTTTTGTCCGTTAACGATCGTTATCGTATTGTGACAAAAGTTGAGAAAATCGGCGTTCCCGGCGCCCGTGTTCTACGGCTAAAGATCTTTAAGACCGATGGGACCAGAGGGCGTCAGTAACAAGAGAGGCAACGATCTAGTGTCACCGAAGAAGAAGTCCCACCTGCACCGCATCAACAACACCAACTCCACCCCGCTGCGCATCGCCACGGGCGGCATGCTCGCCACCCTGGTTGTCGGCGGCGGCGTTGCGGTCGCAGGTCAGAAGTCGGTCACCCTCGACGTTAACGGCGACATCATCCAGGCCAACACCATGTCCGGAGATGTCGAAGGCGCGCTCAAGTCCGCTGGTGTAGAGGTCGACAACCGTGCCATGGTCACCCCGGCGCTGAACGAATCCATCAGCAACAACGCCAAGATTACCGTCCGCAGCGCACGCACCGTGGCGCTGACCATCGACGGCAAGCAGGAGAAGATCGACACCACGGCACTGACCGTCGGCTCCCTGCTGGATCAGCTCGGCCGCAGCGACGACATCAGCGCGATGTCCATGACCCGCAACCAGGAGATCCCGCTCGACGGCATGGAGCTGGAGATCGTCACCCCTAAGAAGTTCACGCTGAACGACGGTGGCCAAGACGGTCGCATGAGCCTGCCGGCCCGCACCGTGGGTGAGATCTTCGAGATGCGTGGCACCCCACTGGGTAAGGATGACAAGGTCACCCCATCTGCGGATACCCCGCTGAAGGAGGGTATGCACGTCGAGGTCACCCGCATCGCCAACCGCGACGAGACCAAGATCGAGGACATTCCGGCTCCGGAGCGCGTGAAGGAAGACCCGAACCTGCCTGAGGGCGAGGAGAAGGTCGTGAAGAAGGGCGCGCCGGGCAAGGCTCGCGTGGTTGCCACTGTCCGCACCGTTAACGGCAAGGAAGTAGACCGCAAGGAGAAGTCCAGCCAGGAGATCACCGCGCCGAAGGAGCGCGTGATCATCCGCGGCACCAAGAAGACTCCGGGCTCCGGGGACTCCAAGGGTTCCAACACCGGCGCTTCCGCTCCGTCCGTGGCCGATGGTTCCGTATGGGATCAGCTGGCGATGTGTGAGTCCACCGGCAACTGGTCGATCAACACCGGCAACGGATTCTCCGGTGGTCTGCAGTTCACCCCGTCCACCTGGGCCGGCTTCGGCGGTACCCAGTACGCGCCGGCTGCCCACATGGCTACCCGTGAACAGCAGATCGACATCGCCAAGCGCGTGCAGGCTGCACAGGGCTGGGGCGCATGGCCGGCCTGCACCGCCAAGATGGGTCTGCGCTAAAGCACCCCTTTGAGTTCTCCGGGTACGCACACCCGGAGTGCTTGGGAACCCTGGTTTCTATCGAGGATTAGCTCGACTACCCTGTATTAGGTGAGTGAACGGAAGATTCAGCTGCTAGGGCCCATTGAGATCCGGCAGCTCGCCGAGGAATTGGACTTAAACCCCACCAAGAAGCTGGGGCAGAACTTCGTCCATGACCCGAATACGGTCCGCAAGATTGTGAAGGCTGCGGACGTCACGGCCTCGGATACCGTGGTGGAGATCGGCCCGGGCCTGGGGTCGCTGACCCTCGCGCTTCTGGAGACCGGCGCGAGCGTGACCGCGGTGGAGATCGACCCGCGGTTGGCGGAAAGGTTGCCGGCGACTTTGGTCGAGCAGGGGGCGGATGATGCGGATGTCGCCGTGATCCTGAAGGACGCGATGACGGTGACGGTCCAGGATTTTGTTGATTCGGGACGCCCACTTCCCACCGCGCTGGTAGCGAACCTTCCCTACAACGTCTCCGTGCCCGTGCTGTTGCACATGCTGGAGGAATTCCCCACCATCGACCGCGTTTTGGTCATGGTGCAGTTGGAAGTGGCCGACCGTTTGGCCGCGGTGCCTGGCTCCAAGATCTACGGTGTGCCCAGCGTGAAGGCCGGATTCTACGGCTCGGTATCCCGCGCGGCGACCATCGGTAAGAACGTATTCTGGCCTGCCCCGAAGATCGACTCTGGCCTGGTTCGCATTGATCGCTACGCCGACGGGGAGCAGCCGTGGGCGGCAGAGCTACTGGACCGGGAGCAACTGGACCAGGAGCAGCTGCGCCGCGAGGTCTTTGCCCTGGCAGATGCCGCTTTCCTGCAGCGCCGCAAGACCCTGCGCGCGGCTCTTTCCGGCCACTTCGGCGGTGGACAAGCCGCGGAGCAGGCACTGCGAGACTCCGGAATTGATCCGACGTTGCGCGGGGAGAAGCTGTCCACAGAACAGTTTGTGCAGCTGGCTGTGACTTCGCTGCGGAACGACCCACGGGGTGCCCAATGAGCGTTTCCCATATCTTTGGACCGCCAGAACCCAAGTACCGCTCCGTGACCGCGAGCGCGCACGGGAAGGTGAACCTGCACCTCGGGGTAGGTCCGGCCAGGGAGGACGGGTACCACGAGCTGGATACTATCTTCCAGGCCGTATCGCTGAAAGAGGAAGTCACGGTCGCCCTGCGGGAAGCACAGGGAGCGCAGGATACTGCCGATCCAACACCGTGCACCTGGAGCGTTTCCGGTTTCGACTCGCACCTGGTGCCCCAGGATCCCAGCAACCTGGCGTGGAAGGCCGTCGCCGCCATCCAAGACCTGGCGCGCGACGCGCACGTTGCCTGGGCCGATGCGGGCGTGCACATTCACATTGACAAGGGCATTCCCGTCGCCGGCGGGATGGCCGGGGGGTCGGCGGATGCCGCCGCCGCGCTGATCGCAGCCACGGAGCTTTACTTCCCGGACCCGCGTTCGCCCCGGCGCCCGGACCGTGCGCAGCTGTCGGAGATCGCGGCCGACCTGGGCGCGGACGTTCCCTTCTGCCTGTTGGGCGGCACCGCGCGGGGGACGGGTAAAGGGGAGAACCTGATGCCCGTCATCACCCAGGGCACCTACCACTGGGCCATCGCCACGGATAAGCGCGGCCTGTCCACCCCACAGGTGTTTAAGCAACTAGACCAACAACGTGCCGCCGCCCCAGAGGCCAGCCCCAAGGGCGCCCGGGCGGGAAGCCCGGAGGCGCTCATTACGGCTCTGCGGGCGGGTAACCCGGCGGAAGTAGGGAAGCTGCTGGTCAACGACCTACAAGCCCCGGCGATTAGCCTGCTGCCTAGTCTGCGCGAGACGCTGAAGGCTGCAGAGGAAGCCGGCGCAATCGCCGCGATCGTCTCCGGCTCCGGGCCCACCATCGCCATGCTGTGCGCATCCGCTGACGATGCAGTGGAGGTAGCGACAGCCGTGAGCGTGGCCGGGAAAGCCAGCTCCACGATGACGACGAGTTCCCCGGCTGCGGCTGCGGGCGTCATAAAAAGGGAAGAAGTACGTGAGTAACCTCATCAACCTAGAAAAAGTCTCGAAGAGCTACGGGCTCAAAACCCTGCTCGACGACGTGAGCATCGGTGTGTCCAGCAACGACCGCATCGGCGTGGTCGGGCTGAACGGCGGCGGCAAGTCCACGTTGCTGAACATCCTGAGCCAGCGGGACGAGCCGGATTCCGGGCGCGTGAGCCACAACAACGACCTGCGCATGGCCATGGTCACCCAGGACGTACTGCGCGACGCGCCGGAGGGCATGACCGTCGCCGGGGCGGTGCTGGAACCGCTGGGGCTGCAGGAATACGAGTGGGCGGGCGACCCGAAGGTACGCAGCGTGCTGAACGGGCTGGACATCGCCCGCCTGGGGCTGGATACGCCGGTGCACTCGCTGTCCGGTGGCGAACGCCGCCGAACTGGTCTGGCCGCCGCGCTGGTGCAGGACCTGGACCTGCTGATCCTCGACGAGCCGACCAACCACCTGGACGTCGAGGGCGTGCAGTGGCTGGCCGAACACCTGCTGGGACGCAACACCGCACTGGTTGTGGTCACCCACGACCGCTGGTTCCTAGATACCGTCGCCAACCACACCTGGGAAGTGCACGACGGGGCGGTGGACATCTACGAAGGCGGCTACAACGACTGGACCTTCGCCCGCGCAGAGCGTGCCCGGCAGGCGGACGCGGCTGAGCAGCGCCGACAGAACCTCGCGCGCAAAGAACTGGCATGGCTGCGCCGCGGCGCACCCGCACGAACCTCGAAGCCGCGCTACCGCATCGAGGCCGCCGAGTCCCTGATCGCCGACGTGCCGCCCATGCGCAACAAGGTGGAGCTAATGAACTTCTCCGCCCGCCGCCAGGGCAAGAAGGTCATCGAGCTGGAAGATGCCCGCATCGCCACTCCGGATGGTCGCACGCTGGTGGAGGACCTGACCTGGCGCCTGGGCCCCGGCGAACGCATCGGCCTGGTGGGCGTGAACGGCTCCGGCAAGACCACCCTGCTGCGCACCCTGGCGGGCGAGGCACCGCTGGAGCAGGGGCGCAGGATCGAAGGCAAGACCGTGCGCCTGGGCTGGCTGCGCCAGGAGCTGGACGACCTGGACCCCACGAAGCGCCTGATCGAATCGGTGGAGGACGTCGCCAGCTACGTGACCTTCGGCGACAAGGAAATCAGCGCCTCCCAGCTAGCAGAGCGACTGGGCTTTAGCGCGAAGCGCCAGCGCACACCCATCGGGGACCTGTCGGGTGGTGAGAAGCGCCGCCTGCAGCTGACCCGCGTGCTGATGGCCGAGCCGAACGTGCTGCTGCTAGATGAGCCCACCAACGACCTGGATATCGACACTTTGCAGGAGCTTGAAAGCCTGCTTGACGAATGGCCCGGCACGCTGGTGGTGATCTCCCACGACCGCTACCTGATCGAGCGCATCTGCGATTCCACGTGGGCGCTGTTCGGCGACGGTCAGCTGACCAATCTGCCCGGCGGCATCGAGCAGTACCTCGAGCGCCGAAAGCGGGAGGCCAGCGACGAGGGGCGCAAGAACACTCTGTCCTTCGAAACTGGCACTGTTTCTTCTGGACGCCCCAGCCTCGGCGCCAAGGAAGTCCACGCACTCACCAAGGAAATGAGCGCGCTGGAAAGGAAGATGGCCAAGGTCGAGGCGAAGATCAACTCCATCCACGAGAAGATGAACAAGGTGGCGGAGAAAGCCGCGACCGGCGAGCCCGTCACCGACGAATTGGCCGCGCTGGATAAGGATCTAAAGGCCGCCCAGGAGGAGCACGGCGAGCTGGAGATGAAGTGGCTGGAAATCGGGGAGAAGCTTGAAGATAGCTGATGTCGCCTCGACCGCTGAGGAAGAGATCGCAGAGAGGCTGAGCACCGCCAGGGATCAGTGGGAAGCCCACGTGGACCCCGGTGGCGTTCTTGTCGGCGCGCTGCTGTTCGCGGCTTCGCTGACCCCCTCGTTGCTGCCACGCGATTGGTTGTTCCAGGGCGTGGTCGCGGGCATCTCCGGTGGCACTGGCTATACCGTCGGTGTGTTCCTGCATTGGCTGTGGGAGGCATTCCTACAGGAGTTCTTCGCTGAACCCCTGTGGAAGTGGCGCCGTAAGACAAGGGACTTGGTCGGGCGCGTGCAGGCCAGGGCGGGGCTCGGCGACCGTGGCATGCGGAGGCTAAGCAACGGCCTGGAAGTGGCCTTCGTGGTTATTGTGATTCTGGCGCTCCTGGTGTGGATTTCCTTCGCCGTGCGCTGGCAGCAGGAACTCGCCGGCCTGATGGGCGCGGAGGCCTACACGGCGGGAGAGTTCCTGCTGGTGCTGCCAGTTGGCCTAGGCCTGTGGGCGCTGATCGTGCTGGCGGGCAAGGGGCTGCTCTGGTTGATTGAGGCTCTGGAAGAAGGGCCGGTAGGGCGACGGCTCGGCGGGGTGACCCGCCCCGTATTCGCCTGGTTGGCCGTCGGAATGGCGCTGATTTTCCTGGTGGATACGGTCGTACCGGGCACCGTCGTGCGTGGTGCCGAACGGGTGTTTTCGGTTCGGGACCAGGAGATTCGGCCGGATCTTAAACAACCTCATGTCCCGGAGCGTTCCGGCAGCCCGCAGTCGCCCAACAAGTGGGAGGACCTGGGGGCGTTTGGCACTAGGTTCGTCGGCCTCGGCCTGTACAAGGACGAACTTGAAGCGCTGACCGGTCGCCCCAGCAAAGAGCCCATCCGCGTCTACGCCAGCCTGGAAAACGGAGCGGAGGATACAGATACCGCCCGTGCGGAAAGCGTGGTCGAAGAATTGAAGCGGACGGGCGCGAAGGATCGCAAGGCGTTGCTCGTGGTGCCCGCGACCGGTACCGGGTGGGTGAACCCCACGGCAGCCCAGGCCTTTGAGCTGATGTTCGACGGCGATTCCGCCATCGCCTCGGCACAGTACTCGTACTTGCCCAGTGGCGTGCAGTTCATCGCCGACCAGCAGTGCGTGGAAG
Organism: Corynebacterium sp. HMSC058E07; assembly: GCF_001809885.1. Lineage (NCBI taxonomy): Bacteria > Bacillati > Actinomycetota > Actinomycetes > Mycobacteriales > Corynebacteriaceae > Corynebacterium > Corynebacterium sp. HMSC058E07. The sequence goes on along the minus strand of NZ_KV799281.1, from coordinate 127,436 downwards.
ACGCAGGAGAGGCACTTGTCTCCACGGTTGTGGACTGGTGGCACACCCTGCCGAAGAACCATCGCCCGAAGCTCTACGTCTACGGCGAATCGCTGGGCACTAACGCAGGTAGCGGTGCTTTCTCCGGTGTGCGCGACATCGTCTCTAGTGTGGACGGCTTGTTGTGGGTAGGACCACCGAATTCCAATAAGCTGTGGCACGATCTGGTGGATCGGCGTGACCCTGGCTCGCCGGAGGTATCCGCGGAGTACGCGGGTGGGCTGAACGTTCGCTTCGCGGAGAACACCGATGAGATCTGGCGCTGGCGCCGCGAGGAGGATCTTTCCTCCCGCGCCGGATGGCACAACCCGCGCATCCTGTTCTTGCAGCACCCCTCGGATCCGGTGGTGTGGTGGTCGCCGTCGCTGATCGCCAGGGAACCGGATTGGCTGAAGGAACCGGCGGGCTTCGACCGCTCGCCGTCGATGTCTTGGATTCCTTTCGTCACTTTCTGGCAGGTCACGATGGACCTTCCGGTTGCAGCTAACGTGCCGAATGGCCACGGGCACAACTACGGCAACGGCGTGCTGGACGCGATGCTGGCGATGGTCGGTGGGGCGGACTTTAACCCGCGCCGCGCCGCGGAGCTCCGAGGGCAGTTGGATGAGGCGATGTTGACCCAGGGACCGGAGAAGGAAGTCGGCGTGGACAACAGCAAGAACAGCGGCTAGGTCGCGCCCTCACCAGGGACAAGTGGTGCAGCCTGACCAGGGGAGAAGGGGCGCTGGCTGCTAACGCGCCGGTGGGGCGCGTACTGTGGAGAATCATGATTTTGATCAACGTAAAGTACAAGGTTCGCCCCGAGTTCGCCGACACCTTCCTGCAGGAGGTCTCCTGGTTCACGGAAGGCACCCGTGCGGAGGAAGGCAACATCTTCTTCGACTGGTTCCGCGATCCCGAGAACTTCAACGAGTTCCTGTTGATCGAAGCTTTCCAGGACGATGCCGATGTCGCACACGTCGAGTCCGAGCACTTCAAGCGCGCCTGCGACGAGATGCCGAAGTACCTGCTGGAGACCCCGGAGATCATCAACACGAAGATCCCGGGCAAGACCGAGTGGGATCGCATGGCCGAGTTCCGCGTCGAGGACAACTAGAAACTAACCACTAACAACGAACCCAGTACCCAAGTAACCAGCATGACCGTCAGCGTCTTCGACCTCTTTCAGATCGGCGTAGGCCCGTCGTCCTCGCATACCGTCGGGCCGATGCGCGCGGGACTGTCCTTCGCGCAGCGGGTCAAGGCTCTTGTGGGTGTGGACGCCACGTCTCCCCGCGCCGCCGACTCAGCCCAAGGCGAGCGGCTGCACCCGCTGGGATCCGACAAGCTGGCAGACGTGGTGAGCCTGCCCGATGAGGGGGAACATGGGCTGAGTATCAGCATTATCCTTTATGGCTCGCTGGCAGCTACCGGCGCTGGTCACGGCACTCTGGGGGCTTGCCTGCTGGGCTTGGACGGTGCCGACCCGGCGCAGGTGGATCCGGACTACATGCAGTTCCGGCTGGAAGAGATTCGCCAGACCCGCACCATTTATCTGGCGGGGGATAAGAACCTGCCCGTCACCTGTGGTTTCGAGGACATCGTGCTGCGCCCGACGGTGCGCCGCTCGATTCACACGAATGCCTTGACATTCGTGGTTAGTGGCCTGTCCAGCCCCGAACAGCCCGCCACGGTTGAGCCACTGAAACAGACCTACTATTCCATCGGCGGTGGCTTCATCCGCACCGAGGAGGAAGTCCCGACCCTGGACGAGCTCAGCGGGGCGTGGCTGTTCGAGTCCGGCGATAAGCTGATCTCCCTAGCCGAGCACGCGGGCATCAGCCTGGGGGAGGTGCAGCGACGCTGCGAACAATCGCTGCGCACCGATGAACAGATTGATGCAAACCTGGACGCCATTGCCCAGGCTATGCAGGATTGCGCCAAGCGTGGCGTGACCTTTGCTGGAGTGCTGCCGGGTTCTCTGATGGTTCGCCGCCGCGCCAAACGCTGGTACGACCAGTTGATGGACGAAGATCCGCACCGCACCGCGGAGTTTTCCGAGGATTGGGTGAACCTGGTCGCCCTGGCGGTGAACGAGGAAAACGCGGCCGGTGGGCGAGTGGTCACCGCGCCGACGAACGGTGCCGCGGGCATCATCCCCGCCGTGATGTTCTATGCGCGCGAGTTCACGCCCGCGGGCAAGGAGGACCCCTTCCAGGTGAACCGGCGCTTCCTACTGGCCGCGGGTGCGATTGGCTCGCTGTACAAGGAGCGCGCCAGCATCTCCGGAGCGGAGGTCGGGTGCCAGGGAGAGGTCGGCTCGGCAGCCTCCATGGCTGCGGCCGGGCTGGCGGAGATCCTCGGTGGTTCGCCACGTCAGGTGGCCAATGCCGCGGAGATTGCAATGGAGCATTCTTTGGGGCTTACCTGCGACCCCATCGGCGGGCTGGTGCAGATCCCTTGTATCGAAAGAAATGCCATCAGTGCAGGTAAAGCTATCAACGCGGCCAAGATGGCTATGCGCGGTGACGGGGATCATCACGTCACCCTCGACGAGGTTATCGAGACGATGCGCCAGACCGGCAAGGATATGTCAGAGAAGTACAAGGAAACGGCCGGTGGAGGACTGGCCACGAACGTTTCCGTGAATATTCCCGAATGCTAAGCCGCCTCCGTGGCCGTCGGCGCTTCGCCTTTGTCGCGATATAGCGCCAGGTGAATCGCCATCACCGCCAGGGCGAGGAGGGTCCACCACAGGTAGGCGTTGCCCAGGATTACCTGCCAGGCGTTCCACTCCAACTCGCGCTGCTCCTGGAAAGGAACAAAAGCGGAGGGCTCGAAGGCGAAGGCGGCGAAGCCCAGCACTACCAGTCCCGTCCACAGCCAACGCGGCGTGGCCAGCGGGGACGTGGGGTTGGCTACCGCATAGCTGGCCAACGCCACCAGCAGCACTGGGGCCCACGACCAGTGGTGGTTCCAGGAAATCGGGCTGGCCAGCAGGGCGAAGAGTGAATTGACGCACAACGCGACGATGGGAGCCTGTGCCTGCAGTAGCTTGAACATGACGAACGCGACGATCACCAGCGAGGCGCACACTAGCAGCACCCACAGCAGGCTGGAGGAGTCCGCCGTTCGCAGTCCGAAACGGTAGAGCAGACCGTTGAGGCTCTGGTTCAGGGCGTATTCATGGTTGCCGATGCGGCTGGAATCGCGCAGTGTGTGGGTCCAATATTCCAGAGAATCCCGCGGCAGGATCAGCCACGCCAGAGCTGTAGTGCCCAGTGTGCCCGCGCCCATGCGCAGGATGGAACCCCAGTCCTTGCGCAGAAGGAACCACAGGCCGAACACTGCGGGCGTCAATTTGATAGCAACCGCAGCACCCGTCAACAGGCCGCGATAACGGCGAGGAACGACCAGCGCATCTGCGAAGACCATGCCCATCAGCAACACGTTGATCTGCCCATAAGCCAGGCTGGTGTGGATTGGGCTCAGGTGGATCAGCACGACGGCCAGCGCCACCGCGATCCACCCGGCAGATGTGCGATCCAGGCGCGCCGCCACGTGCAGGGTGTGGGCGAAAACCCACCAGGTAATTGCGACCGTGGCGGCAATCAAAAGGATCGCCGAAAGGTCGTAGGGCAGAACCGCCAGAGGCGTGAAGAGAAGCGCCGAAATCGGGGGATAGGTAAACGGCAGGTACGTATCGCCGATGATGTGGAAGTGGCCGCTGTAGAGCTCCTGGCCGTCCAGGACGCGTTGGGCTCCCACCCGATAGACATCCAGATCCAGGTGGTAGTGGAAGCCGCGGGTGTTGATCACCTTCGGCAAGACGGACAGCACCGCGAGCACGCTAAGCATGATCTTAACCGGAAGGCTGATCGACAGGTGCCTAAAGTTCTCCATCCGCGTTGAAGCGGCTCCCTTTGTCTGCATAAAGGCTAATTATTGCACCTTTCGTGGCGCGAGTTGCGCCTAGGTTCGGCAACGTGGGGAGGGGAAAACACATTAGGCGTTTGGCCTGCGAAGAACTAAAGTAAGAAAGATGAACAACGCACTACCCAAGCTGGACAAAAAGGCCTACGAAAAGGAGCTTAAGCGGCTCCAGGCGGAACTCGTCGAAATGCAGCAGTGGGTGGTGGAAACAGGTGCGCGTATCGTCATCGTGATGGAGGGGCGCGATGCTGCTGGTAAGGGTTCCGCCATCAAGCGCATCACCCAGTACCTCAGCCCGCGCGTGTGCCGGATCGAGGCACTGCCGGCACCGAGCTCGCGCGAGCAGGGCCAGTGGTATTTCCAGCGTTACATTGAGAAGCTGCCGACGGCCGGAGAGATCGTCATTTTCGACCGCTCCTGGTACAACCGTGCCGGTGTGGAGCGCGTGATGGGCTTCTGCACCACCCAGGAATACCGCCGCTTCCTGCACCAGGCACCGATCTTCGAGCGCCTGCTGGTGGAGGACGGCATTATCCTGCGCAAGTACTGGTTCTCCGTTTCTGACGAAGAGCAGATCCGCCGCTTCCAGTCCCGCCAGTCCGATCCGCTGCGCCAGTGGAAGTTGTCCCCGATGGACTTGCAGTCCATCACGCGCTGGGAGGACTACTCGCGCGCGAAGGACGAAATGTTTGTGCACACCGACATTCCTTCCGCACCGTGGTACACGGTGGAGTCCGAGGACAAGAAGCGTTCCCGCATCAATGTGATCAACCACCTGCTGAACACGATCCCGTGGGAATACGTGGAAAAGAGCGTGCCGAAGATCCCGGAGCGCCCGGAATCCGAATCGACCTACGAGCGCCCGCCGCGCACCCAGTTCCGCTACGTGCCTGACGTGGCCAAGGCTTTGGAGAAGGCGGCTGTGAAGCAGGCCGAGGACTCTGACTCTCAGAAAGCAGAGAAGGCTGAGAAGTCCGACAAGGCTGACAAGGCCGAAAAGTCTGAGAAGGACAAGAAGTCTGGGAACAAGAAGGCTGGAGACAAGAAGTCCGCAAAGGATAAGTCCAAGAAAAAGAAGGACAAGAAGGCCAAGAAGTCCTCGAAAAAGTCGAAGTAAACCCAAAGGGGCAGCGAAAACTGCTGTCCGGCTGCGGTGGGTCGGGGTTCCTGCAATTATGGTTGCATGGCCGACAAGAGAAGGAAGCACCCGACCTACGACCCGGACGCCGAGGTAACCACCGTCGTCGCCGGTCATATCGGAGTGATTGAGCTAAACCGCCCGAAAGCTCTGAATTCCTTAAGCGTAGAGATGATTCGCCTTATCCGCGAAGCCATCGATAAGTGGGCGGATGACGATTGGATTCAGTTCATCGTCATTAAGTCCTCCTCTGAAAAGGCTTTTTGCGCGGGCGGCGACGTTCGCTATGTGCGAATGCGCGACAAGAAGCGCATGTACCGCTTCGGGGATTCCTTCTTCGAGGAAGAGTACGACCTCAACGAGCGACTCTCCCAGGTAAACAAACCCGTCATCGCGCTGCTGGAAGGCATCGTCATGGGCGGCGGCATGGGTATTTCAATGCACGGTTCGCACCGCGTTGTTACCCCGCGGACGCTCGGTGCGATGCCGGAGGCCGCCATTGGCTTCGTGCCCGATGTCGGAATGTCTTATCGTCTGACCCACCTGGATGTATCGCCTGCGGTGGGGCTTTTTATTGCCACGACGGGCTGGCGGCTTAGCCCCGCCGACATGCTGTACACGGGGCTCGGCACGAACTTGGTTGCGGACGTGAATAAGTTCGAATCCGACTTGCACTCCGGTGATCTGCCGGAAGCCCTGCGTAGTAATGCGCTAGATCCGCAAGCGCTGCAGGAACCAACCTCCATCCTGCAGAAGCACCACGAATGGATTGAACAGACCTTTGCCGACGGCGATTGGGGCGCGATCGAGGCCCGGATCGTTGAGGCTGTAGATGCTAGTTCTTCTATTGGGGACGCCGAGCTGACCCAGTTTATAACCAAGGTGGCCGAATCCCTGCAGGGAGCCAGCCCGGAGAGCCTGGTGGCGACGGTTGAACTGTTCCGACGCGCGGAACACGCGACCCTTCGCGAGGCTCTGGACATGGAATACAAGGTCGGATCTGAGCTGCGACGCGGCAAGAACTTCATCGAAGGCGTGCGCGCGGTGCTGGAGCACAAGGACCACAACGCGCAATTTGATCCCGCAACCACCGACCAGGTTGATCTGCAGAAGTGGCAGGAGCTGCTGGCTTAGCCGGTCGCAGTGTTCCCCTCGCGGCGCTGCACGCGTAGCCAGACGATGAATCCCCACATGACGAACGCGCCGTAAATGAGGTAAAGCGCGGCGGAGGGGTAGTAGCCAGCTGTGAGCAGTAGCGGTACGCCGACGATGTCCACCCCGATCCAGATCAGCCAGAACTCTGTCCAGCCGCGAGCCATGCCGAAGGTCGCCAGGATGGAACCGGTGAAGATCCAGGCATCTGCCCACGGTCCCCACGAACCGAGTGCGTCGAAGATGAGCGCGAAAACGACGGTGCCGGCGATCGCGAAGGCCAGCATTCCTAGGCGCGCCTTGGCGCTGGCCCAGCTGGGCTGAACGGCGGCGCTATCGGCCGCGGGTTCGCTGACGATGGAGCGCGAAGGGTCGGTGTTGTCAGGTTCGCGCATGCCGGCGGTGCGCGCGCGGTTCCACTTGTACCAGCCGTACAGCGAAACGATGAGGAACATCACCTGGCGACCGGCCTGGCCGTAGAGGTCCAGATCCTGCGGGGTGTGGAACAGGCCGCCCATGAATACGGTGAACAGCAGCATGTTGCCGACGATGCCCACGGGCCATGCCCAGACAACGCGCTTCATACCGCCGACGGCGGATGCTAGACCGAATGCGTTGCCGACGATTTCTCGCCACAGGATCGGGTAGCCGCCGATGATCAGCGTTGCATTTAGAAGCGTTGAGAAAATTCCTTCGGATTCCACACCGACCATCTTTCCCCATCAATCCACGGGGCGGAAAACCGGGGTGTCAGAGCGTCTGTGGGCACCAGCGCCCTAGGGGATGGGGCAGTCTAGCCGCGGTCCACGCTGGCCAGCATGTCGAAGGCGCGGTCGTAGAGTTCCCGCGGGGTGGAGCCAGCAGATAGCCTATCGTCCACGGCCGCCTCCATGGCACGCAGTGCAATGCTGAAGGATACGTCCAGCAGTAGGAAGGCATCGAAGGGGGTGAGGGCAGGGTCGATTTCGCAGATCGCGGTTGTGCCCGGTTCAGTGAGGGAGGGCAGGTCTACCTCGAGGCTCTCCCCACTACTGTTCTTCTGCGGGTGCTCCAGCATGATGAGCAGCGGCTTGAACTTGCGGATGTCCGGCACTGTTGGGTCGAGGATCTCCCCTTCAGGGCTCTGTGGTGGGTAGCAGTAGATCCACATCGTGTCGCGGAGGATGTCCGCAGTCCGCCCCGTAGGGTGGTCAGCGGCGATGTCGTGTAGGTGCTGCGCGAAGTTCTCAAAGACATCGTGCAGGTAGTAGGCGAAGACGTCATCCCGGCGTTCGAAGTAGTTGTGAAAGGTACGGGGCGACACGCCTGCTCGCTTGGTGATGGCATGTACCGTCGCTGCTTCCGGCCCGTCGTTGATGAAGAGATCGACGGCAGCATCGATCAGGCTTCGCTTGGTGAGGGCCTTCTTTTCTTCGCGCCGCGATGCAGAGGGTTCGGGGATAGTCGAACTCGAGGGCATGGGGGACCTTTCGGTAATTTTTGTACGTTACACTAACCTAGCCCTGAAAGGCCGTTTGCTAATAAGTGAAAAGTGTTCCTCACATCACTATCTGTAGACGGGGAACCGTCCTGTTCGAGTGCGGTGAAAATGCCGGGGACGAGCAGGATTGTTTGAACGACAAGGAGCGCATTCGCGGTGCTCAGTTCCTTCCCCTCTCGATGGCTATAGTCCTGTAATGCCTGCACAAGAGGGGAGAAAAACTCTAGACCGCTGTGAAACCTGCGATCGATATCTCCGAGCAATTCCGCCCGCAAATGGGGTGGAGTGCCGTGTAGGTGATCGGCAATGCGCGACAGTGATTCGATGCTAGTGGGGCTTGCGGCTGGTCGATTATAAAAGCTGATTGCAATATCTTCGGCGATCGATATCAACTTTTTGCCAGGTTCTGCAAGATTTACCATGTCAACCATTTCGTCAAGGAACTGGTTGAGCATATGCAACAATGCCGCCTCACGATGTGGGAAGTAATTGTGAAATGTGCGCGTTGATATATTCGCCTTTTCTGCGATCCGGGCGATTGTTGTGCCTTCTGCCCCCTCATTTACCAATAGGTCGACGGTGGCGTAGGCAATGCGCGTACGCGTCTCGGCCTTCTTGCAGTCCCGTAGACCGGGGGTGCTCATGCCTTGCATTGTGACGCCCCTACTTCCCATCCACTAGCGCCTCCGCAGGGCGCCCATCGTCCTCTTGGTTGGCGTGATCGTTCTTCGCTCCTGCTTCCAGGCCGACCAGGCTTTCGCCTTCGACATCGACAGCGGGGATGATCTTGCCCAGCCAAGTGGGGAACTTCCACGCGTGCTCGTCGAGAAGGAACATCGTCGCTGGAATAAAGGTCATGCGGACGACGAAGGCGTCAAAAAATACGGCGGTGGCCAAGGCAAAGCCCATAACCTTAATGAACGGCTCGTCGGCCATGATGAACGCGGCGAAGACAGAGATCATGATTAGCGCGGCTGCCGTGACCACACGTGCGCCGTGCTTAAAGCCGTTGGCGGTGGCATTGCCGGCGGTCTTGCCGTGCGCCCAGCCTTCGCGCATGCGGGTGACTAGGAAGACTTGGTAGTCCATGGCCAGGCCGAAAACGATACCGATCAGCATGATGGGGAGGAAGGAAATGATCGGCTGCGGATCATCGATGATTCCGCCGAAGCTCTCTTGCCACAGTGCAACGGTGACGCCGAACGTGGCGGCGACGGACAGGCCGAAGCCGAGCGCGGCGATCAGTGGCACCCAGATGGAACGGAACACCACCATGAGCAGGATGAACGCCAAGACCAGGACAATGGCGATGTAGGGGATGAGGACGTCCGACAGGCGCTGGGAGATGTCCTCGTACATGGGCGTTACACCGGTGATGGCGTAGCTGGCGCCGGTCTTGTCGGTGTAACCGGCTTCCTCGGCGCGCATCTGCTCTAGCACGTCGGCCGCGCGGGCATCCGTTGCTCCGTAGGACGGGGTGATCAGCACCTGGGCTGCGGTGCCCAAGTCGGCGGGATTGTGCGGATCTCCGTTGGTCTGAACAATCTGCGCGTTGTCCACGCCGTCGGTGCCCTGGAGCGTGGCCACTGCCTCTTGTGCGGCGGCGGCCTTCTGCTTGTCGTTAAGGCTGCCGTATTCGACGAGGGCGACCATTGGTGCATTGCGGCCGGCGCCGAAGCCCTCCTCGGTCATCTCGTACGCCACTCGGTTCGGTGTGCCCTTAGCCATGGATCCATCGGAAGGCATGGCCAGGCGCAGGTTCATGGCGGGGATGGCTAAAAGAACTAGCAGAACCGCAGAGGCGACCAGCCACAGCGCGGGCTTCTTGCGGATCACGCGCACCCATTTCAGGCCCATGGTCGGCTTGTCGTTCTCCGGGTCCGGTGCCTTGACGATCGGGGCGCGGCCAGCGAAGACCTTCGTGCCGATCAGACCCATGATGGCGGGAAGCAGGGTGATTGCGACGATAACGGCGATGGCCACTGTCAGCGCGGCGGCCAGCGCCATGGCGGTAAGGAAAGGAATGTTGATGATCGACAGCGCGGCCAGTGCGATCAGCACCGTAAGGCCAGCGAATACCACGGCGGAACCGGCCTTGCCGACGGCCAGCCCGGCTAGATGCGCCCGCTCCTTGGCGGGAATGGTCTTGAACTTCTGCTGCAGCTCCTTCGGCTCCAGATCTTGCCCGTTCACATGGGCGATCAGCTCGCTGCGGAAGCGGGAGAGGATGAACAGCGCGTAGTCGATGCCCACGGCCAGGCCGATCATGGAGGCCAGGGTCGGGGTCATGGAGTTAATGCTGTCGGTGATGGAGGTCGCGGCCATGACGATACCGATGCCGGTACCCACTCCGATCACCGCGGAGAGTAGCGGAAGACCGGCGGCGACGAGGCTGCCGAAGGTGACGATCAGCACGATGGCAGCGACGGCAAGGCCGATGATTTCGGAAGCCATACCCATCTCCGGCTGCTGGAATGCGTTACCGGACCAGCCGACCTGGAGGTTGCCCTCGTTGTCCTTGACCACTTCCTCGAACTTCTTTACATCCTCTGCGGGGACGTCGGCAGCGGTCTCTGCGTCGAAGGAGACCTCGATGATGCCGGTGCGCTTGTCTGGGCTGAGGGGGCTTAAGGCTGCAATGTCGGAGGAAACCTGTTCCTTCGGCATGCCTTGCTTCTGCTTCATCGGAGCCATCTGCTGGTGCATGTTTTCGCTGGCTAGGACAGGGGAGACTAGCTTTTCCTTGTCCTGCAGGAAGTCCAGCTTTTGCAGCGCCTGCAGAATGTCCTCGGTCGACTGAGCTGCCTCGCCCTCTGCGAGGTTCTGCCCCTCGGGGGCTTGGATGACTAGCTTGCCCTTGGCGGCCTCTAGCGCATCGGCATCCCCCCCATTGGGAAAGAGCTCCTTGATTCTTTCTTGGGTCTCGATGGATTCCAGCCCAGGGATCGTGAAGGACTGGGAGGTTGGTTTCGTTAGTAGTGCAGAGGCGGTGCCCACGCCGACCAGCACGATGAGCCAGACGGCGAGGAAACGCCACTTGTGAAAGTACGCGGAACGACCGACGCGATACAGAAATTTAGCCATGCACAAAATATTGCACAGATGGTGAATTATTGCCAACCCTGTGCAATATTTTTTCCAGCTGGGCCGGAAGCCTGGCCCAGAAGTCGCCCCCAGAAGTCTGCCCCAGAAATCAGGCCGGACTAGTCGGCGACCAGCGGCTCCATCGTCAGCTCCGGATGCTCCTTCTCCACGAAAGCCAGCTTCCATTTGTCGCCGAACAGGGCGATCAGTTCCCCATCGGAGCGGGTGAAGATCTCCACGCCTCGCTGCTTGGCCAGCACCGGCGCGGATTCGGCGTCGGTACGACGGGCGACAGAGTAGGGTACAGGGTCGGCCACGGTCTCCACGTTGTACTCAACGTCCATGCGCGCCTGCATAACCTCGAACTGCATGGGGCCAACGGCGGCCATGACCGGGTTAGCGTCACCGCGCGCATCGTTGCGCAGGATCTGCACAACGCCCTCGGAATCCAGCTGCTCGAGGGCCTTGCGGAACTGCTTGTACTTGCCCAGAGACTTGGCGCGCAGCGTGCGGAAGTGCTCCGGCGCGAACTGCGGCATGGGCGGGAACTGCACCTTTTTGCCGCTGTAGATCGTGTCGCCGGGCGCTAGCGAGCCCGCGTTCACCAGGCCCACGATATCGCCGGGGTACGCGGCCTCCACGGTCGAACGAGTACGGCCGAACACGGTCAGGGCATACTTCGTAGAGAAAGACCGGCCCGACTGGGCGTGCGTGACCTGCATGCCACGTTCGAACACGCCGGAGACCACGCGCATGAAGGCCAGCGAGTCGCGGTGATTGCGGTCCATGCCCGCCTGTACCTTAAACACCACGCCGGAAAACTCGTCACTCGGATCGCGGTGTTCGTCCACGGCGACGGAGTTGCCACCCGCGGCGGCCTCCACGACCTTCGGATCTGAATCGCGTCCAGCCGGTGCGGGGGCAAGCGCGCACAGCGTATCCAGGATCTGGTGTACGCCGAAGTTCAGCATCGCGGAGGCGAAGATCAGAGGGGAAGTGGTGCATTCCAGGAAGAGATCCTGGTCGTGCAAAGCGCCATCCGCGGCCAGCAGCTCGACTTCTTCCGCGGCCGTGTCCCAGACATCGGCTTCCCGCTCGGCGGCCTGCTCCGGGGTGTAGTGCTCCTCCGGCGCGATGGTCGAGCCACCGGCGGTGCGCAGGAAGTGAATGTACTCCTCAGCTTCGCCATCGTCGTTAATGCGCGCCAGACCGCGGAAGTCGCCAGCCTCACCGACGGGCCAGAAAAGGGGAGTGGGCTGCAGCTGGATCTCGTTGACGATCTCATCCACCAGCTCCAGCGGGCTGCGCCCCGGACGGTCCCACTTGTTCACCACCGTCACGATCGGCAGGCCGCGGGCCTTACACACTCGGAACAGCTTCAGCGTCTGAGGCTCCAGGCCCTTCGCCCCGTCAATCAGCATCACCGCGGCGTCCACAGCAGAAAGAACTCGGTAGGTATCCTCCGAGAAATCGGCGTGACCCGGGGTGTCTACCAGGTTGATCATGTACGGCTCGCCCTCGTGGCCCTCCGGGGCGTATTCGAACTGCAGGGCGGAGGAGGCGATGGAGATGCCGCGGTCCTTCTCCATATCCATCCAGTCAGAGACGGTGGACTTACGCCCCGCCTTTCCGTGGACCGCACCGGCTTCCTTAATCATGTGGGCGTGCAGGGCAAGAGCCTCGGTGAGGGTGGACTTACCAGCGTCCGGGTGGGCGATAACGGCGAATGTGCGGCGGCGGTTGGCCTCAGTAGCAGTAGAGCTCATAATGCATCAAGCCTAGCTGGTAGCCCCTAGCGGGTGTGAATGTCATTGCGGGCGATGTCGTTGCCCTTGGTCACGATCAGCTCTACCGCGTCCGCGGCCGTGTCGATCGCTGTGCTCAGCCAAGTCTGCTCCCCGTCAGCTTCGAATACGGATAGCACGAAATCGATCACACTAGTGCCCTGCGGCGGGCGCCCAATGCCCATGCGCACGCGGGTGTACTGGTTAGTGCCCAGGTGACGGGTGGCGGACTTCAAACCGTTGTGGCCGCCCTCCCCGCCATGATCCTTGATGCGGATGCGTCCGGGCGCGATGTCCAACTCATCGTGGAGAACGATGACCTTCTGGCTGGGAATGCCATATCGCTCCGCCAGTGGGCCGATGGCCGCGCCGGATTCGTTCATGTACGTCGTGGAACGCACCAGCGCCACGGGTACTTCAGCAATCTCCACCAGCGCTACCTGCGCCGGCGCGCCCGCGACGGGCTGCAACTGTCCCGAATGCCTTTCTAGCAGCTCATCGACAGCCATGTACCCGATGTTGTGCCTGGTCCCGGCGTACTTCGCGCCGGGGTTGCCCAGGCCGACAACCAGGAACTCGGGCTTGATATCCGGGGTGGTCGCAGTCGCGCGCTCGGCCGAGCCGGAGCTATCTGCACCGCCGTCGCGGTGACGGCCAAACAAGGTCGCGAAAATCTTCTTCAAGGAACTCACGCGCTCTAGTCTCTCACATCTCTGTCACATCACCGGCGCCGCTTATCCCGCCGGGGAAGGTGCCTCTAGCCCTGCGCCAGCAGCCGCTCGACCTCATCCGCCGCGTCGGCACACATTATCGCCACGTCGGCGGCCTCGCTCTTCGGGAAGGGCTTCAGCACATAGGCCGCCGGATCCATACGACCGGGTGGCCGCCCGATACCGCACGACAGGCGCCAATAGTCCTTCGTGCCCAGCGACTTTGTGATGGATTTCAGCCCGTTGTGCCCCTTGTCGCCACCGGACTGTCGCAGCTTCACTGCCCCCGGATCGCCTTCCAGGTCGTCGTAGGCCACGATGATGTTCTCCGCCGGGATTTTAAAGAACGCCGCCAGCTGCTGTACCGGCCCACCGGAGACGTTCATGTATGTCCGTGGTTGCGCCAGCACTACCTTGCGCCCTGCGATGTTCACTTCGGCGATGTCGGTGTTGGTCTTCTTGTGGGTACTCAGCCGTGCGGCTGGAACTTGTCGATCGAGCACCTCGCCAATCACCATGCGCCCGACGTTGTGCCTTGTCGTAGCGTATTTATCGCCGGGGTTGCCCAAGCCGACGAGCAGCCACGTGTCGCTGTTGGTGTGTTGCTTTTTGTTTTGGGACGCCACCTTCTCCAGCCCTCTCTCTAGCTCACTGACGGTCATTGTACTGTCCACCCCGGACAGCCCCCGCAGCCGTGGGGTGGCGTCAATAAAAAAGGGCCACACCGTGCGTAGGTTGCACGTGTGTGGCCCCAGTGGGTGAAGGGGGAGTGGTTTACTCCTCGGACTCGCCCTCTGCGGACTCGCCCTCGGCTGCCTCGGCAGCCTCGCCCTCGGCAGCTTCGCCCTCTGCGTCCGGCTCCGGCAGTTCCTCTTCCACCGGCTCCACAACGTTGATGATCAGGGTGTCCTCTTCGGAAACCAGGGAAGCGTTGCCCGGCATCTGCAGGTCGCTAGCCAGGATCTGGTCGCCGATTTCCTTGCCCTCAACATCGACGGTGATCTCTTCCGGAATGTTCAGAACGTCAGCCAGGATGGTGATGACGTCTGCTTCCTGGGTGACCAGGGCGCCCGGAGCTGCCTCACCAGTGAAGACAACCGGAACGTCAACCTCAACCTTTTCGCCGCGCTTAACGTTCAGCAGGTCAGCGTGGTCAACGTCCAGGGTCAGCACGTTCTGGTCAACAGCCTTGATCATGACCAGGTGGTCCTGGCCCTCGACCTCCAGCTCCAGAACGGCGTTGACGCCCTCGTTACGCAGGATTGCCTGGAACTCCAGGATGTCAACGTGGACGTGCATCGGCTCCAGCTTGTTGCCGTAGACAACAGCCGGAACGCGGAAGTCGCGACGCAGGCGGCGGGAAGCGCCCTTGCCGAACTCGGTACGCAGCTCGCCCTTCAGACGGGTGATATCAGCCATGAATTTCTCCTTCTAGTTTTACGCTTCAGATGGACTCTGATCGCTTTGTGCGTTTCAACCGCGGGCATAAAAAATGCCGCGATATCTCGCGGCGTGTATACATCCCACAGTTTTATTGGTCACGCACCCGCACGCGAGCGGTCTCGCTTAAAGGTTACGTCAAACAAAAAGAAGGGGGAATGTGCTTTTCGCGCCGATAACGGCCAAATCCTGTAGAAGAATTCAGCCCTCGCCGAGATTCGAAAGTATGTTAGCACACCCCCAACCGGGGAATAAAACTACTCAAACAGAGTGGTCACGGAGCCATTCTCGAAGATCTCGTGAATGGTCTTAGCCACCAGCGGGGCGATCGACAGCACCGTCAGGTTGTCCCAGCCCTCAGTGGACTGCGGCAGCGTGTCGGTGGTGATGATCTCGCGGGCGCCACAGTTGCTCAGGCGCTCGCGTGCCGGGCCGCTGAACACACCGTGGGTGGTAGCGATGATCACGTCGCCCGCGCCGGCTTCGCGCAGCACGCCGACGGCGCCGGCGATGGTTCCACCGGTATCGATCATGTCGTCCAGCAGCACGCAGGTGCGGCCCTTCACGTCACCGACCACGCGGTTGGCGGTGACCTTGTTGGCCACGTCTACGTCGCGGGTCTTGTGGATGAAGGCCAGCGGGGCATCGCCCAGCACGTTGGCCCACTTCTCGGCTACCTTCACGCGGCCGGCATCGGGGGAGACCACGCAGATGTTGTCCAGGTTGTAGTTGGACTTCACGTGGTCGGTCAGGATCGGCATGGCGTGCATGTGGTCCACCGGGCCATCGAAGAAGCCCTGGATCTGATCCGTGTGCAGGTCGACGGAGACGATGCGGTCCGCGCCGGCGGACTTCAACAGGTCGGCAACCAGGCGGGCGGAGATCGGCTCGCGGCCGCGGTGCTTCTTGTCCTGGCGGGCGTAGGGGTAGAACGGCAAGATCGCGGTGATGCGCTTGGCGGAGCCGCGCTTCAGAGCGTCGATCATGATCAACTGTTCCATCAGCCAGTTATTCAACGGCTGCGGGTGGGACTGGAGCACGAAGGCATCGGAACCGCGGACGGACTCTTCGAAGCGAACGAAGATCTCGCCATTGGCGAAGTCGCGGGCGGTGGTCGGAGTGACCTCGATGCCCAGTTCGCGGGCAACAGCCTCCCCCAATTCCGGATGAGCCCTGCCGCTAAACAGCATCAGGTTCTTTTGATTGTCGATCCAGTGGGTGGTGGACACTTGTGCTTTAACCTTCCGGTCGAAGAGCTGGACTATTCACCTTTTAATAGGGCGCTCCCCATTTTAGGTCGCGCCCAAAGATATCAACAAAACCAGAGCGGCGGAGTGCGCTACTGCTGGTCAGCTTGTGGCGTGGAGGCTGGCGAACCACCCTCGGCCACGCGCTTGGCGGCGGCTTCCCCGGCTTCAGCTGCCGGGGTGCCGGGGCGCTTCTTGGCGACCCAGCCCTCGACGTTGCGCTGCTTTCCACCGGAGACCACCAGTGCTCCCGGAGGTACATCCTCCTTGATCACGGTGCCGGCACCAGAGTACGCGCCATCGCCCACGACGACCGGGGCGATAAACATCGAATCCGAGCCGGTGCGCACGTGGGAGCCCACGGTGGTGTGGTGCTTGTTCACGCCGTCGTAGTTCACGAACACGCTGGAGGCGCCGATGTTGGAGTATTCGCCGATCGTTGCATCGCCGACGTACGTCAGGTGCGGAACCTTGGAGCCCCGCCCGATGTTCGCCTTCTTGGCCTCGACGAAGCCGCCGAGCTTGCCCTCTTCGCCCAGCACCGTGCCGGGGCGGATGTAGGTGTAGGGGCCGACCTCGGCACGCGGGCCGATGGTGGAATCAAAGCCGTGGGTGCGCACTACGTGTGCGCCCTCGCCGACCGTGACATTCTCCAGCGTGGTATCCGGTCCGATCTGCGCATTGTCGGCGATGGTCGTGGTGCCCAGCAGCTGGGTGCCCGGCAGGATGGTCACGTCCTGGCCGACCTTTACATCCACGTCGATCCAGGTCGTCGCCGGATCCACGATGGTCGCCCCGCCACGCATTGCGGCGGTTACGGTGCGGCGGTTGAGCTCGGCGCCTGCGGCGGCTAGCTGTACGCGGTCGTTGACGCCCGCCAGTTCCGCCGCATCGGCGGCGATGTGGGCACGCACGGGGTGGCCCGCTCGACGGGCGATGCTCAGAACGTCGGTCAGGTACAGCTCGCCCTGGGCGTTATCGGTATTCAACTGCGCCAAGCCGTCGCGCAGAATTGCAGCATCGAAGGCGAACACGCCAGAGTTGACCTCGGTAATTGCCTTCTGCTTCTCCGTCGCGTCCTTTTCCTCGACGATGGCGGTGACCATGCCGTCGTTGGTGCGCAAGATGCGGCCGTACCCGGTGGGGTTGTCCTGGTGGACGGACAGCACGGTTACGCTCGCGCCATTATGGGTGGCGGTGAGTTCCCGCAGGGTATCGGGTGAAAGTAGTGGAACGTCCGCGTTGGTGACCACGACGGTGCCCTCGAAGCCCTCCAGTGCCTCCATCGCGCACTGCACGGCGTGGCCGGTGCCGTTCTGCTGTTCCTGGACAGCCGTATCGATCTCACGCCCCAGCTGCTTGGATACCTCGGCTACAGCCGGGCCGACCTGGTCGCGCCCATGGCCGATAACAGCAACGATGCGGGCCGGGTCGATGCCGGCGGCGGCGTGCAGGCTGTGGGAAAGGAGGGTGCGACCGCCGATGGAGTGCAGGGTCTTTTGGGTTGCGGACTTCATCCGCGTACCCGCCCCAGCGGCCAGCACGATCACTGCCACAGGCTTGTCTTGGGCCTTCGGGTGAGCTTCGGGGTTCTGTGCAGCATCAGTCACGTTGTTGGCATTCCTTACTTTCGGTTAAAGCGAATTCCAGCATAGCGTCGCTTCGCCGCCGCGTCGGTGAGGGTCGCCCGCGAGCGTTTAAGAAATCTCGCTTTTGCCCACCGATACCTCCGGCAAGCTCTTGGACAGGGCTGCGCCCAGCAGGCCGAAAAGAGCCAGCGCGGCCAGCGCGACCTCCGGGGAAAGCAGAGCCAGCACACTGGTCAGCGCACCCACGATCAGCAGCAACACGCCCATTAGTGTGTTGGCTACCGACACATAGCGGGTGCGCTGCGTGCCCTCTGCCATGTCGACGATATAGGTGGAGCGGGCGACCCTAATCGCAGCGTGGGCAAGCGAAATGATGAAGAACGCGATGGGGAGCCACCACACCAGGGCAGTGGTCCACGCGTGGGCGTCACTAAGAGAAGAAACATAACCCAGCACCACAGTGACGATCAGGACGATCGTGGCCAACAGCGCGGCGCCGGACAGGGTGTTACGGGAGCTCACATCCGACAGCCAGCCCGAGACCCTGCCCGCGAGCAACGAGGCCACGCCAGCGGCGATAACGAAGGTGCCCAGGCCCGTGAAAATGGTGCTGGCCAGCGAGGATTTCTCCGCGGCGCTGTGCTGGTTCGCCATTGTGACCAGGAACGTCGGCGATAGCGCGGAGGCCAGTAGTAGCGAACGGACCAGCACGAAGCGCCTAAAGTTGCGGTCAGAACGTACGAGGTCCACGATGTCGTCGACCACATCGCGTACGTAGTTCGTGCCCTGTGGCAGGTCTTTTTCTTCTTGTTTAGTGACGCCCTCCCGGATCCCCTTAAACAGCCATGCGCTGGCCAACCAGGAGACAGTGGCGATGGCGAAAAGGATTGCGAAGAGGGAGGGGGTGAGCTCCCCACGGGCGGCCTGAATGGCCACACCCACCAGGATCGCCACCGCACCAGACAGGGTGGTGGCAAAACCGGTCAGGCGCCCGCGGAAGCCCTTCGGCACGGTGCGCCCGGCGATATCTTTACTGGTCAGCGAAACCAAAGAGCGGCAGGTGGACAGCAGAGCGAGGGCGAGCAGGATGATTAACCCGGCCAGCAATCCATCGGTCAGAAGTGCTGCGGCGACCATGATCGCGCACGCCAGCGCCTGGCCAAGCGTGCCGATCAGCATGAAACCCAACCGCGAGGTCTTCGTCTGCAGCCACGGGCGGAAAA
Source organism: Corynebacterium sp. HMSC058E07 (assembly GCF_001809885.1). Lineage (NCBI taxonomy): Bacteria > Bacillati > Actinomycetota > Actinomycetes > Mycobacteriales > Corynebacteriaceae > Corynebacterium > Corynebacterium sp. HMSC058E07. The sequence goes on along the minus strand of NZ_KV799281.1, from coordinate 108,638 downwards.
GGGCCTGGGGCAGCATCGAGCCGGACTCGCGGATCGGCACCAGTAGCGGAATGACCCACGCCGGGGCGGCGACGACCGACAGGAACCACGGCAGAACCGTCTTCGCGGAAACGATCTGATCGCCGATGTTCTGCGTGCCGAAGCCCAGGGAATAGCGACCCGCGTTTTCCTCGACGTGCTTCAGGTCGCTCTCGGGTGGCGTGCCGATGAATTTCGTGGTGAATGTGTGCCAGAACCTACTGGAATCTGTGCTGGACTTGCCGGACATGTATCGCCCCACCCTTCCAAATAAAAAAGCTCTCCCCCCAGGACTCGAACCTAGAATGACGGTACCAAAAACCGTAGTGTTGCCAATTACACCATGGGAGAAGCGCACATATTGATGTGCAGCGAACACTTTACAGCACACCTAACCGGGCGCATAAACCGCAGGGTGGTGCGGAAGATAGACTGTTGGCCATGAGTCAGACAGCCACGTCGCAAGCCAACGCCAACCGCTCTTCAAACCCGGCGCCCAGCCTGGCGGGGCTGCTGAAAGCCGCCGCGCAGGACGGGAAACTGCGCGGGATGATGACGCACCTGGGGGAGGGTTCCCTGCACATGCAGGCCCCCGAGGGCGCGTGGCCTTTCGTTGTCGGCACACTGGCGCAGCGTACCCCGCTGCTGGTGGTCACGGCCACGGGGCGCCAGGCCCAGGACCTGACCACGGTGCTGCGCTACATGCTGGGGGATCGCGTGGAACTGTTCCCGTCGTGGGAGACCCTGCCGCACGAGAAGCTGTCCCCGGCTGTGGAGACGGTCTCCACCCGCATGCGAGTACTGCGCCGACTGCACGAGGGCGACGAGAACCTGCAGGTCGTGGTGGCTCCGACGCGCGCGGCGGTGCAGCCCGTGCAGTCGAACCTGGGCGAGGTCACCCCCGTGCGGCTGAAGGTAGGGGAGGAGATAGACTTCGATTCCCTGACCCACCGACTGCAAGAGCTCGGCTACACCCACGTCGATGTGGTGGGCAAACGCGGCCACTTCGCCATCCGCGGCGGCATTGTGGATATCTTCCCCGCGACTGAGGAGATGCCCGTCCGCGTGGACTTCTGGGGTGACGAGATCACGGAGGTTCGCGCCTTTAGCGTCGGCGACCAGCGGACCATCCCTGGGGTAGAGCCCAACGAGGTGATGGTTTACGCGTGCCGGGAATTGATTGTGACGGACGAGGTGGCGTCCAAAGCAAAGAACCTTGCCCAAGAGCATGCCGGCAACGCGGAGCTGGCCGAGATCCTCGACAAGATCAGCCAGAAAATCCAGGTGCAGGGGATGGAATCCCTGATCCCGGCGCTGCACACGGCCGAGCTGGTGGCGCTGCCGGAGCTCATGCCGGAAGGTACGCACACGCTGGTGATGGCGCCCGCGGCCGTCGAACGCCGCGCCCACGACCTGCGCGAAACCGGTCAGCAGTTCCTGGAGGCCGGCTGGGATGTCGCCGCCATGGGCGGCTCGGCGCCGATGGAGGGCGTGGCTTATCTTTCGATCGACGCGGTACAGAAGGTGCAGCAGAAGCTGGGGCGGCCCTGGTGGACGCTGTCTACGCTCGGGATGGCGGATTTTGACGCCGACACTTCCGACGTTTTAGAACTCAACTACGACTCGGCGCCCCGACCGCACGGCGAGATGGAGGCCATCGGCGCGCTGATGAGCTCCATCCGCAAGCGCGTGGAATCCGGCGGAAGGGTGGCCTTCGCGGCCCCAACCCCGGCCGTGGCGGCTCGCATGCTGCGGCGCTTCCAGGAGGCCGGCATTGCGGCCGAGGCGATCGGAGTGGACCTCAGTGGTAGCCGTGGCCTGGGGCGGATCAAGAAGTCCAAGCACACCACCGCCGACGAGCCCGCACCCCGACAGGTGAGCATCTATCACGCTGTGGCCTTTGAGGGGCTGGTGTTCCCCTTCGCCGGGGATGACAAGCGCCCCAGCCTGCTGTTTTTCACGGAAACGGATCTGACGGGCAACCGCGTGGACGCGAAGGCCACGGGCAAGCGCAAGCCCGCCAAGAAGCGCAATCGCGTGGACCCGCTGGCGCTGGAGCCGGGCGATCTGGTGGTGCACGATTCCCATGGCATTGGCAAGTTCGTGAAGATGACGGAACGCACGGTGGGCAAGGGGCCGGATGCCTCCCGCCGCGAATACCTGGTGCTGGAGTACGCCCCCAGCAAGCGGGGTGGGCCGGGCGATCAGCTGTACGTGCCGATGGATCAGCTGGATATGTTGTCGCGCTACGTCGGTGGGGAGAAGCCCTCGCTGTCGAAGATGGGTGGCGCGGATTGGAAGAGCACCAAGCGCAAGGCCCGCGGTGCGGTGCGGGAGATCGCGGGCGAGTTGGTGCAGCTTTACGCCAGCCGCCAGGCCGCGCCGGGCTACGCCTTTGCACCAGATACGCCCTGGCAGCGGGAGATGGAAGATGCCTTCCCGTTCACCGAAACCGAGGATCAGTGCAACGCCATCGAGGCCGTGAAGGCCGACATGGAAAAGCCGGTGCCGATGGACCGCGTGATCGTCGGCGACGTGGGCTACGGCAAGACCGAGGTGGCGGTGCGCGCGGCGTTTAAGGCCGTGCAGTCGGGCAAGCAGGTGGCGGTGCTGGTGCCGACGACCCTGTTGGCGCAGCAGCACTACAACACGTTCAGCGAGCGCATGCAGGACTTTCCCACAACCATAAAGGAGCTGTCCCGCTTTACCACCCCGGCGGAGTCCAAGAAGGTCATCGCTGGCATGGCCGACGGCACCGTGGACATCGTGATCGGCACCCACCGCCTGTTGCAGACGGGTGTGCACTGGAAGAACCTGGGGCTGATCATCGTGGACGAGGAGCAGCGCTTCGGTGTGGAGCACAAGGAGCACATCAAATCACTGCGTACCCACGTGGACGTGCTGACGATGTCCGCGACCCCGATTCCCCGCACGTTGGAGATGTCGATGGCGGGTATTCGCGAGATGTCGACGATCCTCACCCCGCCAGAGGACCGCCACCCGGTGCTGACCTACGTCGGCGCGCAGGAGGATAAGCACGTGGCTGCGGCTATCCGCCGCGAGCTGCTGCGTGACGGCCAGGTGTTCTACGTGCACAACAAGGTTCGCAGCATTGAGCAAACCGCCGCAGACATTCGCCGCCTGGTGCCGGAGGCCCGCGTGGTTGTCGCCCATGGCCAGATGAGCGAGGAGCAGCTGGAGACCACGGTGAAGGGTTTCTGGGATCGCGAGTTCGATGTGCTGGTGTGCACCACTATCGTGGAGACCGGCCTGGACATCGCAAATGCCAACACCCTGATCGTGGAAAACGCCCACCACATGGGTCTTTCCCAGCTACACCAGCTACGCGGCCGCGTGGGGCGTTCCCGAGAACGCGGTTACGCCTACTTTCTGTACCCGCGCGGTGAGGTGCTGACCGAGACCTCCTATGACCGCCTGACCACCATCGCCCAGAACAACGACCTGGGCGCGGGCATGGCCGTGGCCATGAAGGACCTGGAGATGCGCGGTGCCGGCAACGTGCTGGGCGCCGAGCAGTCCGGCCACATCGCGGGCGTGGGCTTCGACCTTTACGTTCGCCTGGTCGGCGAGGCAGTGGAGGCCTTCCGCGCCATGGCCGACGGCAAGCCCGTCGACGGCCGGGAGGAGGAGAAGAAGGAGATCCGCATCGACCTGCCCATCGACGCGCACATCCCGGCCGAGTACGTCGCCTCCGAGCGCCTCCGCCTGGAGGCCTACCGCAAGTTCGCGGAGGTGCAGGACGAGGAGCAGATAGAGAAGGTCCTTGAGGAGCTGCGCGACCGCTACGGCGAGCCACCGGAGCAGATTCAGATGCTCGCGGTACTTTCGCGCCTGCGCCTTCTGTGCCGCGACCTGCAGGTCACGGAGGTGGTGACCACGGGTTCGAAGATCAGCTTCAGCCCCATCGAGCTGCAAGATTCCACCCAAGTGCGCCTGAAGCGTCTGTTCCCGGCGGCAAACTATCGGGCGACGACGAAGATCGTGCTGATCCCGGCGCCGAAGCGCGGTCAGGGAATGCGGGCCGTCCCGCTGCGTGATACCGAGCTGGTGCAGTGGTGCGCCGATGCGTTGACCCAGCTGGCGGGCATCCCGATTCGCAACATGTCGGGTGGCTCAGGCAAGGATAAGGGCACGTCCTAAACACCGACGCGCTAGAATAACCGCCATGTCAGTCGTATTACTAGATCCCCGTTTCCCCGCGATGATTCCCGTGGAGGCCGTCGATCTGCTCCGTGGAGATGTTTGCTACACGGAGGAGGTGCCCATCCGCGTCCGCTGGGTTATTGCGGATCTGGGCGGCCACACGGTCGATGAGTCCGACATCATCGTCACGACGGATCTGGAAAACGAGGCAGTCGTTACCCGCATCGAGGCTGGTGAGGACCTCATCACTGCGCCGAGCCTAAAGGTGCACATGGAGCCCGCCCGCGAGCTGGAGGCCGGTAGCTCTTCTGTTAGTGACGCCACCGACGGGGAAGACGCAGCCGAGATCACCCACTCGGGCGATGGCGTGGTGGACGGTGAGATCGTCGGGACCGACGAGCACACGGCGGCTGTGGCCGGCCTGCGCCGCACGACGCGCACCGAGGTTCCGGCTTCCGTGATGGATGAGATCGAGGATGCGGTGGCGCTGATGGCGCGTGCCCTGCGCCAGGGGGAGTGGGAGCAGTCCATGACCCACACCAGCCTGGTGAAGTTCCTGCGGGAGGAAACAGAGGAGCTGGCTCGCACCATCGACCTGATGGAGAGCTGGAAGCCCGAGGGCGAGGGTGAGGCTGCTGCGCGCCCGGAGTGGATCGAGCAGGATCTGTGCTCCGAGCTGTCGGACGTGTTGCTGCAGGTGCTTTTCCACGCAGAAATCGCCAACCGCCGTGGTGCCTTCGACATTGGCCACGTGGCCGGGGCGTTTTCTGCGAAGCTGCGCGCCCGCGCCCCCTACCTGTTTGAGGAGGTCGAGCGTCAGGTTCCGCGCCAGGAGCAGGATCGCCTATGGGAGGGGGGCAAGAAGGAAGAGGAAGCTCAGCGAATTCGCAGTTTCGGTGAGGAGTACCTGCGCTACAGCGAGGCCAAGAAGGAAGCTGAGCGGAAGGCGGCCGAGAAGCAGGCTGAGCCTGCACAGCCTGCACAGTCTGCACAGCCCCGCCAGGAGCCGCACGCGGAACAGTTCCCGGCCGTCCAAGCGCCCGCTGAAACGGCAGGTCCGGCAGTCCCCGCCAGCTCTGTTGGCACAGCTGTCGGCTCGACTGGCACCAGCGCCCTGACCGCAGCGGAGGCCGTCATCGCTGAGGCGCGGGAGCGGGGAATCCCGGATAAGGACATCCCGACCGACATCCGCTACCCGATGGTTGGCCTGGAGCTAGATAGCCCCGGTGAGGCAGAGCGTCGCCTCCACGACGCTGTTGTGGCGTTCCGCGAGAAGCTGCGCACCCAACATAACCCCCAGCAGCAGGGCAACTAGCGGCGCGCCAGCAGCGCCCGCACCAGCCCCTCGCGCGGGGCGAAGAGGTACGTCAGGCAGAAGATCCCTGACTGCACCAGCACAATCGTGCCGCCGGTGGAGACATTCAGGTTGAAGCTCAGCAGGATGCCCGCCACGCAGCTCACCCACGCCACCAGCGGCGCGATCAGCAGCATGCGGCGGAAGCGCCTCGTCCACAGATAAGCCGTCGCGCCGGGGGTAATCAGCATTGCTACCACCAGGATCACGCCGACGGCCTGTGCGCTGGCCACCACCACGCACGCCAGGCACGCCAGCAGCGCCCACCGTATGGCCTTCGTGTTGAAGCCCATGGTTCTGGAGTGTTCGGCGTCAAAGGCCCACAGGGTAAACGTGCGTGCATTCGCCAGCAGCACCACAAACGCGATGCCGCCAATGGCCAGGATCTGCCACAGCGCGGACTGCGTAATGCCCAGCAGGTTGCCGAACAGGATCTCCTGCAGGTGTGTGCCGCTGGGAGTTACGGAGAGCAACACCAGGCCGAGGGCGAAGAAGGTGGTGAAGATGATGCCGATGGAGGTGTCTTCCCGCAGCGTGGTTCTTTCCTTGACCGAGCCCACCAGGCCCACGGCAATGAGGGCGGCGATCATCGCGCCGACGGCGAAGGGCGCTCCGAAGATGTAGGCCAGCACCACGCCTGGCAGTACGGCGTGCGAGACCGCATCGCCGAGCAGCGACCAGCCCACCAGAATTAGCCAGCAGCTCAGCAGTCCCGCCACCACGGCCATCACGCTGGCGGCGAGCACCGCCCGCTGGACGAAGCTGTAGCTCAAGGGGAACAGGATCGGGTCGAAAACGCTTGCGAGCGTGCTCATTACTGTGCCTCCTTTCCCATAGTTACCGTGGTTCCTTCGGCCCCTGCGATTGCGGCCGTCGCGTCGGTGCTAAACGTGCGGGTGAGGTTCTCCGCCGTCAGCACTTCATCCAGCGCGCCCTCGGCGATGATCCGACGATTGAGCATCGCCACGTTGTCGCAGAGCTCCGGCAGGCGATCCAGGTCGTGGGTGGAAATCAGTAGCGCCGTGCCCGATTCCGCCAGCTGGTGCAACAGCGTGGTGATCTGCGCCTGCGATTGCGTATCCACCCCGGCGAAAGGCTCGTCCAGCAGCATAATCTTGGCCTCTTGGGCAATTCCGCGCGCGACGAAAACGCGCTTGCGCTGCCCGCCGGACAGGGCGCCGACGGGCCGATCCTGCAGCTCGGTCAGGCCGGTTTGCCGCAGCGCCTCATCGACGATGCGGTCGTTGTTCTTTTTTTCTTGACGCCACTTCTTCAACCCCAGCAGCGCCGACCCCTGGGGCAGGAGCCCCACCTTGGAGCGTGCTTTGCGCCGCCCACTGGAAACGATTTCCCGGACACTGATGGGGAAGTTCCAGTCGACGTGATCGTGCTGAGGGACGTAGGCAACCGCCCCGTTTTTCCCGGCCGCGGTGCTTTCACCGTCAGTGGCGGAATTGATGGAAATCCGTCCGTGGGTGGGCGATACCAGCCCCATGATGGCTTTGAAGAGCGTGGACTTTCCCGCGCCATTCATGCCAATCAAAGCTGTGATCTGCCCGTACTCAAGGTTAAGGGTCACGCCATTGAGCGCCTCGACGGAGCCGTACTTGACGTGCACGTCGTCGACGGCCAGTGCCGGGGGAGCTGAAGATTGTGGCGGGTTCATCTATTTTTTCGTGTCCTTTCCGGTGAGTCCGCTGACGATGGTTTTGGCGTCATAGGAAAGAAGGTCCAGATAGGTCGGCACGGGGCCATCGGCTGCAGAGAGCGAGTCTACGTACAGCGTCCCGCCGTCGCGAGCGCCGGTATCGCGCATGACCTGCTCCTTCGGTCCGGGCTCAACGGTGGATTCGCAGAACACGGCGGGGACGTGGTTGTCGCGCACGAACTGGGCGGCCTGGGTGATCTGCTGAGAGGTGATCTCGCCCTCGTTGTTCACCGGCCAGATATAGCCCTCCTTCATGCCCGCATCGTGGGTGAGGTAGCTGAAGGCGCCCTCGCACGACATGAGCGCGCGCTGGTTGTGCGGTAGGGAGGCCAGGCCTTCGCGCAGTTCGGACTGCACGCCGTCGAGCTTGGACTTGTATTTCTTGCCGTTGTCCTCGTAGGTCTTCGCGTTGTCCGGGCGTAGTTCGCTGAGGGCCTTAACGATGTTGTCTACGTAGGTCTTCGCGATGGTTGGGCTCATCCAGGCGTGCGGGTTCGGATCGTCGGTGCCCTTGATCTTGATGGGGTTGACGCCGTCGCTGGCGGTGGCGCGCTTCGCCTTGCTGTTTTCGGTGAGCTTGTTCAGCCAGTGCTCCAGGCCTAGGCCGTTGTTGATGATGAGCTCGGCATCGGAGGCTGCGGCGATGTCGCTGGGGGAGGGATCGTATCCGTGAACTTCCGCGCCGGGCTTGGTCAGCGAGCGAACCTTGAGCGTATCGCCGGCGATGTTGGCGGTGATGTCCTCCAGGATGGTGAAGGTCGTGAGAACCTCGGCTTTGTCGTCCTTGGAGTCGTTGGCGCCGCAGGCGCTGAGGCCTGCCGCTGTGAGGACGGTGGCGCACAGTGCTGCGACCATTCTCTTCGCGGACTTCGTTTCCATGTTTCTAAGCTTTCCTTCTGTGAAGAGTTTCAATGTTCAATAGAGTGAACAATATAGTGCAGTGTAAACCACAAGCACGAGTTCTTTAAAGCCCTTCACCCCCGTACACTGGGCTGCATGCATGTCAACGACCTGCCCGAGCGATCCCAGGACTACCTGAAGAAAATTTTCGACCTGCAGGAGTGGTCTGGTAGTGGGGTATCCCTTTCCGTTTTGGCCTCTCACATGGAACAGCGTCCGTCGACGGCTTCCGAAGCTATCAAGCGTTTGTCCGCTCAAGGTCTTGTCGAGCACGCCCCCTACGGCGACATTGCGCTGAGCGAGACCGGGCGCAAAATCGCCCTCGCGATGGTTCGCCGCCACCGGTTGATCGAAACGTTTCTGTGCAATCACCTGGGCTACGACCTCGATGAGGTGCATGCCGAAGCCGAAGTGCTGGAACACGCGGTCTCCGATACCTTCGTCGCGCGCATCGCTTCGCTGCTGAATAACCCCACCCGCGACCCGCACGGTGACCCGATCCCTGATGAGGGGGGCGATGTGCCGGAAAGTTCGGCTTTCCTTCTTTCTGACGCCCACACGGGCCAACATCTGGTCGTGGATCGCATTAGTGACAGGGATGATGCGCTGGTGCGTTACCTAACCCAGAACGGTGTACTGCCAGGGGCACAGTTCACGGTCGGCGAAAGGGTGTTTGCAGATATGGCAGAGCTAGTTTTGGCCGAGTCGGAGAAACGAGTTCAGCTGCCGGCCAGTAGTCTAAGCGCAGTATTGGTCAGGGAAGCTGCGCAGGGCTAACGGCGCAACCAGAGCAGTAGCAAATGCGCAGTGTACGAAACAGGCTAGGTAAGGACATTTATGGCGTCTAACCGCTATCGTCGCCCCCAAAGAATCGAACCGAATGAATCTTTGTGGGAGGCCAGCGAAGCAGCCGACAGCGGCCGCCCGAACCGAGGGCTGCTCGGCGGGTGTGGCTTCTTCGTAGTGGTCGTTGCCCTTTTGGCGATTATTGCTCTGGTGGGCTACCTTGTCGCCGGTTTCGTCTCCGGCAAAAACAACGCGGAATCCGACCGCCTGCCGGTGCCCACTGATGTGCCGCCGAAGGCTGCGGCTCCCGCTCCGACTGTGGATCTGGAAGACGCAGACGCTAGCTATCAGAAGCTCCTGGACTGGGCTAAACCGAAGTCGGAGGAGCTGAACATCCCCTTGCAAGCATTGATGGCCTATGGAAAAGCGGAGGTTTTCGTCCGCGCGAAGACCCCCGAGTGCAGTCTTTCCTGGAATACCCTCGCAGGGCTGGGTTACGTGGAGACTCGCCACGGAACCTACGACGGAGAGACCTTTGGGGCTGCCAAGCTTAACGACCAGGGCATTGCCGAGCCCGACATCATCGGTCCGCAGCTGAATGGCGAAGGTTTTGCGAAGGTGGACGATACCGACGACGGACGGCTTGATGGCGACCGGAAGTACGACCGTGCGCTGGGACCCATGCAGTTCATCCCCGAATCCTGGAAGATCTACGGAGTTGATGCCGATAACGACGGCGAAAAGAACCCGCAGAGCGTTTATGATGCGGCGGCTTCCGCGGCAGTACTGCTGTGCAGCAAGGGGCGCGATCTAAGCACTGAAGGTGGCTGGACAAGTGCCATTAAGGGGTACAACCTGTCCGACAGGTACGTCGCGGATGTGCGGGACGCGGCGGCGAACTACGCACTGGGCCAGTCGCCGCAATAGGGGGAGTTCCCCCTTTAGGGAGGGCTAAATTTCTGAGGGTGACGGCGAAAAATCTGTGACGGTGCCACAATGGAGGCGTACTGCTGCGCCAGCGTCGTAGCGGAGACCCTTGTTAGCTGTTAATGCAGAACAGATAATCAACAGTTTGGCACACGATGCCACATGCCAAGGAGGCAGACACATGGCCCTGATCCTCAACATTGATGCCCGTGAAATCATCGATTCCCGCGGTAACCCGACCGTGGAGGTTGACGTAATGCTGGACGACGGCTCCTTCGGCCGCGCAGCCGTTCCCTCTGGCGCCTCCACCGGCGTGCATGAGGCCCACGAGCTGCGTGACGGTGGAGACCGTTACCAGGGCAAGGGCGTACTCAATGCCGTCAAGAACGTTATTGAAGACATCGACGAAGAGCTGATGGGCGTAGAGGCAGACGATCAGCGCCTGATCGACCAGCTGATGCGTGACCTGGATGGCACGGAGAACAAGTCCAAGCTGGGTGCTAACGCCATCCTGGGCGTTTCCATGGCCGTCGCCCGCGCCGCTGCAGAGTCCGCCGAACTGCCGCTGTTCCGCTACGTCGGTGGCCCGAACGCTCACGTTCTGCCGGTGCCGATGATGAACATCCTCAACGGTGGCGCACACGCTGACTCCGGTGTGGACGTCCAGGAGTTCATGATCGCCCCCATCGGCGCCGAGAGCTTCTCTGAGGCACTGCGCGTCGGCGCCGAGGTGTACCACACCCTGAAGAAGGTCATCAAGGACAAGGGTCTGTCCACCGGTCTGGGTGACGAGGGCGGCTTCGCTCCGTCCGTGGACTCCACCAAGGCTGCCCTGGATCTGATCGTCGAGGCTATCGAGAAGGCCGGCTTCAAGGTTGGCGAGGACGTTGCCCTGGCACTGGACGTTGCTTCCTCTGAGTTCTTTAAGGACGGCAAGTACCACTTCGAGGGCGGCGAGCACACCGCTGAGGAGATGGCCAAGGTGTACGAGGATCTGATCGAGGAATACCCGATCGTTTCCATCGAGGACCCGCTGCAGGAGGACGACTGGGAGGGTTACACCGCCCTGACCGCCAAGATCGGCGATAAGGTTCAGCTGGTGGGCGACGACTTCTTCGTTACCAACCCGCAGCGCCTGGCCAAGGGTATCGAGGAGAAGGCAGCCAACGCACTGCTGGTGAAGGTCAACCAGATCGGTACCCTCACCGAGACCTTCGACGCTGTCGAGCTGGCACACCGCAACGGCTACCGCACCATGATGTCCCACCGCTCCGGTGAGACCGAGGACACCACCATTGCCGACCTGGCCGTCGCACTGAACTGTGGCCAGATCAAGACCGGTGCACCGGCCCGCTCCGAGCGCGTTGCCAAGTACAACCAGCTGCTGCGTATCGAGGAGATCCTGGGCGACGCAGCTGTTTACGCTGGTCGCTCCGCATTCCCACGCTTCACCAAGTAATCCCGCGCGGATTAGCCTCGCAGTAGCCCACGCCCACCCACGTTGGTGGCCGTGGGCTACTCACATTTCGGCCTCGCTTCGCTAGACTCTGTAGACCATGAGCGAATCGACCAAGGGCGAACCGGGAAAGGAACCGGAGGACCTGGCGCGCGCAGATGTGGCGTCAGAAAGAAAGGGGCAGGAAAGCGACCGCCCCGAGTCCGCCCGACTGCCCCGCGCACGGTCGATCGAAAGGCGCGAGAGGCGCCGCGAGCGCGCACAAACAGCGCCGAAGCGAATGGCGCGAACCTTTGTGGCAGTGCCGAAAAACATGAGCCCAGCGACGTGGCTCGTAGCTCTGATGCTGGCGATCTTCCTGGCACTGTCGATCGCAAACCCGCTGCGTAACTACTTCGAGCAACGCGCGGAGCTGGCACAGATTAATGCGAAGATCGAGGGGCAAGAGAAAGAAAAAGCGGAGCTGACCAACGAGCTCAACCGCTACCGCGATCAGGATTACATCAAGGAGCAAGCGCGTACCCGGCTGGGGCTGATTGAACCTGGCGAGTCGGCCTATCGCATTATCTCCCCGAAGATTCACGCCGATAAGCTGGGAACCGAACAGGGCGAGGATGCTACCGGCGACGAGGCCAGCCGGGATTGGTATGCGCGGCTATGGGATTCCATCTCTACCCCAGAGGAAGCGAAGGACGAGAGCAGCGACCCGGCGAAGGAAAACCACAAGCTGCCGACAGTGCCAGAGCAGAACCCTGAACAGGCTCCCGAACAGAACCCGGGAGCGCCGGAGGGAGCTCCACAACCCGCACCGGAACAAGCACCAGCTAACTAGCGCCGAGACCAAAAGACGTCGCGAATACAAGAAGCCGCGAATACAAGAAACGAGAAAGCACCGCAATGACTAACTTCCGCCAGCCCGGCCCACCGACCGACGATGACCTTGAGGTAATGCGCAAGCAGCTAGGCCGACCACTGCGCGGTGTGGTGGAAGTCAGCTACTACACGCCCGACGGCGTTCCGGCCGTGGTGAAGACCCAGCCGAAATTGCCCGATGGCACCCCTTTCCCCACGCTGTACTACCTCACCGATCCGCGCCTGACCGCCGAGGCTTCCCGCCTGGAAGTCGCTGGTGTGATGAAGACGATGCAGGATCGACTGGGCGAAGACGAAGAGCTGGCGGCCGACTACCGCGCGGCGCACGAGCATTACCTAGCCGAGCGCAACAAGATGGAGGATCTGGGCACGGATTTCTCTGGCGGAGGCATGCCTGACCGCGTGAAATGCCTGCACGTCTTGATCGCCTACGCCCTGGCGGAGGGGCCAGAGCGGGTGCGCCTGGGTACCGAAGCGGTGGCGCTGGCGATTGAAAACAACCCCAAGCTGGAAGGCGCCGCGCTGCCTGCGGACTGGCCGACGTCCGCCTCGCTGGGAACGTCGATGGAAAGCGCTAGCGTCGCTGAATAAGCGGCGTGAATAGCGGGCACTGAAACCCGGTGGTTCTGGGGTACTCCGGTAGCCTGGGAACCATGAGTGCTGCCCCAAACGAATCCGCCAATCCTCGCTTTGCCGCCATCGACTGCGGTACCAATTCCATCCGCTTGCTGATCAGTGAAGGTACGTCGGATGGCCAGGTCAAAGAGCTAAATAGGGATAACATCATTGTCCGACTTGGGCAGGGGGTAGACGCGACGGGTCGTTTCGCCGATGAAGCCCTGGAGCGTGTAGACAAGGCTCTGCAGATTTACGCCGACCGGATGGTGGAATACGGGGTGGTCGACGTGATGATGGGCGCGACCTCCGCCACCCGCGATGCCACGAACCGCGAAGAGTTCTTCGAGATCACCCGCCGCCACCTCGGCCGCGTGCGCGAGGGGGCGGTCGCACAGGTGATCTCCGGGGAGCAGGAGGCAGAGCTGAGCTTCCGTGGTGCCGTCACCGACCTGCCCGATGCCGAGGAACGCACCATCTGCGTGATCGACCTTGGCGGCGGTTCCACGGAGTTCGTGGTACACGGTCCGGGGCGCGAACCGCAGGCCTTTTCTGCGGATATGGGCTGCGTCCGGCTGACGGAACGCTTCCTGGTGGACCAGCCGCCCACCCCACAGCAGGTCGCGGAAGCCCGCGCCTTTGTGGAGGAGCTGCTGGGCAAGGTTCGGGAGCATGTGGAGTTGCGCGCTGTCGACCAGATCGTTGGTGTGGCTGGCACGATGACGACCCTTGCCGCCCTTACCCTGGGGCTTTCGTCCTATGACCCGGAGCGCATCCACATGGCCACCCTGTCGCTGGAAGACTTCCGGTCTACGGCGCGTTCGCTGGTGGAATTGACGCCACCGCAGCGGTGCGAATACGGGCCGATGCACCCGGGCCGTGCGGATGTGATCGGTGGCGGTGCGATTGTGGTGGATGCCTTCACAAGTCAGTTTCTAGACTGGGGGCTTAGTGAGATCACAATTAGTGAGAAAGATATATTGGACGGAGTGCTGGCAGAGGTCATGGCACGCCCCCTATAGCCCAATTGGCAGAGGCAGCGGACTTAAAATCCGTTCAGTGTCGGTTCGAGTCCGACTGGGGGGACTTTTCATTTCCAATAGCGGAAAATAAGCCCGAGTTTTTGGAATGTGGGGGAAGGGCAAGGGTGTGCTGTTGTACCGTTGCTCCCAACAAAGTATTTCGCCAGCAAAATTAAGCGCTGGTGTTTCGATACTGACGAGCGAGACTCACGAGGGAGCCACTGCAATGATTCTGGATAACTACCGCGCCACCTGGGAAACCGAAGAAACGGACGCCCTACGCCAGCACGCCCGCGAGTTTATCGCCAGGGAAGTCACCCCCAACGAGCTGAAGTGGGAAGAAAACCACCAGGTGGAGCGGGAGTTCTGGAACAAGGCCGGCGAGGCTGGCCTGCTGTGCGCCTCCATCCCCGAGGAATACGGCGGAGGTGGTGGCACCTTTGCCCACGAGGCAGTGATCCAGCAGGAGCTCGGCCTGGCTGGCGATTCCGCGTGGCACAACGGTGTGCACTCCGTCATCGTTGCTCACTACATTTACCAGCTCGGCACCGAGGAGCAGCGCAAGCGCTGGCTGCCGGGAATGGCCAGCGGTGAGCTTGTTGGAGCCATTGCCATGACCGAGCCCGGCACCGGCTCGGACCTGCAGGCCATCAAGACCCGGGCAGAGCTGGACGGCGACGAGTGGGTGATCAACGGCTCCAAGACCTTCATCACCAACGGCACGCACTGCGACGTTGTCGTGATCGTCGCCCGCACGAACGAGCAGCCGGGTGGTAAGGGACTGTCGCTCATCGTTGCAGAGACCAAGGATCTGGAGGGTTTCGAGCGCGGTCGGGTGCTGGACAAGATCGGCCAGCGGGGCCAGGACACCCGCGAACTGTTTTTCACTGACATGCGCGTCCCCGCCGACAACCTGCTCGGCGGGGTGGAGGGCAAGGGCTTCATCCAATTGATGCAGCAGCTACCTCAGGAGCGTTTGATCCTGGCCATCGCCGGGGCGTCCGCATGCGAAGGCGCCGTGCGCGAGACCATCCGTTACGTCAATGAGCGCGAGGCGTTCGGCCGACCGCTGCTCGGATTCCAGAACACGCAGTTCGTGCTGGCAGAGTGCGCGAGTGAGACGCTGGCGGCGAAGACCCTTACCGATCACTGCACGGGGCTCCATATCGAGGGCAAGCTAACCACAGCGCAGGCTTCGGCGGCGAAGTACCTGGCCTCCGATCTGCAGAGTTCCGTAGCGGATCGCTGCCTGCAGTTGTTTGGTGGTTACGGCTTTATGCGCGAGTACCCGATCTCCCGCATGTACACCGACGCGCGTGTGCAGCGCATTTATGGCGGGACGAACGAGATCATGAAGCTGCTGATCGCCCGCGAGTTCAAGCTGGACTAGAGGAAGGCCGGCGGCGCGGCTGGTTCAAGTCACAGCCAGCTCGAAGCCCGTGCCGCCGTTATTGATCCGGGATGAGAAGCTCCGAGTTGCAGCCCAGAATTACGGCCCAGAATTACAGCCCGGAGTTGACGATCAGTTCGTCGGATGGCTGACCATCCTTGTCCTTCGGGTAGGCCTTGGCTAGGGCGGCTGCGAAGCGCTGGGCGCGCTGCGTGTTTCCATTCGCGCCGTAGTGCGCGTAATCATCCAGGGCGAACCACTCGGGCTTGGCCTCGCTGGCCCAGTCGTAAATGCGCAGGTTGGGGTAGTCCTTCTGTGCATCCCGCAGAGCCTGGTTAAAGGTCTCCATGTTGGACTTGGCGTAGTAACCCTCGTTGGTATTGGTCGTAGCCGTCGGCCACAGAACCTTCTGGTCGCGCAGTAGATCCATCATGGTGCGGATGCGCTCTGGCGATTCCATCGTCGCTCCGGCGGCGATGTTCGCAGCGTCGTTCACACCGGTTGCAATCACCCAGCACGTATCGGGGCCACTGGCGCTCGGCAGCAGCTCCTTCACGGAATCCACGGCGGAGGGGTAGTTCTGTGAACCGTCCGGGGATTGCCAGCCTTCCGTGGTCGCGCGGGCACCGAAGACGCTGTCCACGACCTCGCTGGCTCCATACTTCACATACGTTTCAAACGCTGTGTTCTTGGGATCCTCTACCTGGTCGGTAGAGAACATGCCGATAGAGGTGGAGTCGCCCACGTGCACAACCTTTTTGCAGCTCGTCAGCGAGGACGCAGAAGCCTTGGCCTTGCCCTTGTCCTGCCCCTGAGCCTGCGGGTTGGCGTCAGGCTTTTTCGCCCCACCAGCTGCCCCAGCCGCTCCGGCGTTGGCGGGGCGTTCGGCTGGGTTCAGCTCCATGGCACGATGACCGCCCTGACCCGTGCCAGCGCCCTGCTGAGCGTTGCTGGGGGTGACACTAATGGGCGTCGCACCAATAGCAACCACGGCGGCCAAGATGACGGTGGCGCCGGAAGCGATGTAGGCGGGGAAGGGGTGGCGGATAATGCCTCGGGAAGCAGCCCCGGACGTGTCGCCGACCTCGCGGTCCGCCTTGCGGCTGCGCAGCCACGCCTTGATCGGTGGGATCACACCGTTTCGGCGGATCGGATCCTCCACCAAGGTCCAGCTGAGGGCAGCCAGGGCTACGCTCACACCGATGGTGATGGCGCTGCCCAGCAGCTTGTGCTGCTCCAGCCAAGTCTGCGGCATGAAGGCGATAACCGGCATGTGCCAGAGGTAGATGCCGTACGAGCGCTCGCCGAGCCAGCGTATGGGGCCGAAGCCCAACACGGCGCTCCAGATGCTTGCCGGGTGTAGCACGGCGAAGATCGCCAGAGCTGTTGCCACGGTCAGCAGAATCAACCCGCCGTGGTACAGGAACATCGACTCCTGCTCGACGAAAAACACCAGCGCAGCGATGCCTGCCAAGCCGATAAAGCCGAAAAGGTTCGCAATCTTCACGGCCGGCTGCGTGGACTTTCCGGCTGCACGGCGCGAGGAAAGCCAGATCGCCAAGCAGGCTCCCAGCAGAAGGCCACCCGCGCGCGTATCCGTGCCCTCGTACGCCCGGGTGTTATCCATCCCGGGGGAGGCGACGATCCACATCCAGGCAAAAGAGGCAAGGGTCAGCAGGAAGGATCCAGCCAGCGCACCGGTGCGCGAACGCGTGACGAGCAGCAGACCAAGCAGAAGCAGAGGCCAGATCAGGTAGAACTGCTCTTCGACCGATAGTGACCACATGTGGCTCAGCGGGCTGGGCCCACCGAAGTTATCCCAGTAGGACTTTTCTTGGAAGATGGTGTGCCAGTTGTTGACGTAGAACAGGCTGGACAGTGCCTCCCAGAAGCGGTCGGTGAGCTTGTCGCGGGTCAGCGCCGCCGCCAGAATCAGGGTGGCGATCAGCGTGATGATCACAGCGGGCATGAGGCGCCGGAAGCGGCGCAACCAGAAGGTGCCCAGACTCAGGTGACCCTTTGTGTCCCAGGAGCGCATGAGGTTGCCGGTGATGAGGTAACCCGACAAAGTGAAGAACACGCCGACTCCCAAGAGCCCGCCAACGAAACCGGGAATATGCAGGTGATAGAGGACTACTACGGCGACTGCGATTGTCCGCAGCCCGTCGAGGCCAGATACGTATTGCTGGTTCTTACTAATCGGGCGTGGCATGTATCGAAGGGGAACCTTTATCCAAATGGGGGTTGTTCGTGCGCCACTCGGCGCATCGGTTCAGACTTCGGAGTCTATCCCCTCGGGTAGTCTTTAGGAAACAAACTCGCAGGAATGCTACGCAACTTCTAAGGAGCTTTTGCGGAGGTAGCCAGTGGCGCTGGAAACGATCATCTGGTTCCGCGATGACCTGCGGTTGATTGATAATGACGCCCTCACGTGGGCTGTCGAAGAGGCCTCACGTAGGGGTGCTACGCTTCTACCGGTTTTTATCCGCGAGGCAACTTCCGGGCTGGATCGCGCCGCGGAATGTAGCACCGCGGATCCCTATCATGGGAGTCATGCGCACTCTCTACACAGTCGAGGACATCCGTGCCGCCGAGTCTGCCCTGTTGGCCCGCCAGCAGCACGAGGACGAATTGATGCAGTCCGCCGCGCATGCAGTGGCAACGGTGGCGGAAAAACTCCTGGCGGACACGAGTGACCCCGTGATGTTGCTGGTCGGCCCCGGTGGCAACGGAGGCGACGCTCTCTACGCCGGCGCTGTTCTGGGGATGCAGGGGACAAGCGTGGTCGCTTATGCACTCGATGGAATCGACAACGTACACCAGCGCGCCGCCCGGGCGTTTACGTCTGCCGGTGGGCGCTTCGTTGATCTGCCCGCCGAGCCCCATGCCGCCGCCACAGAGCACTACGGCGTGATCATCGATGGGATGTTTGGCCTCGGCGGGCGCGGGGAGATCCCCGCAGACGTTGACGATTTCCTCCGCTTAGCGCAGCGCAGCAGGGTCCGACACGGCATGGCCCGAAACGGCACGACTCGACACAGCACGATCCGACACAGCACAGCTGAGCACGCTTCATCCGAACACGGCTCCGGGGCGCGCGTTCTGGCCATCGATATCCCCAGCGGCGTGGTCGCGGATACGGGTAAGGCACCTGGGCGCCACGTTCACGCCGACGCGACCATTACTTTCGGTGGGTTGCGCCGTGCCCACGGCCTGAACGCGTCCTGCGGAGTCGTGATCTGCGAGGACATTGGCTTGGACAATGGTTCGCGCTCGTTGCTTTCCGCCGAACTCGCAGCTAGGGAAGACACCCGCCCCGAGCCTTCCGCGCGCCTCTGGCACACTCCGGTGGAACTCCTCGACTCGGAGCGGTCGGTGCTTCCCTTCGCCTCCCCGGAGCCGCTGCCGGGCACCTTGCCGGAGGAGCCAGGCGCGACCGACGACAAGTACTCCGGTGGAGTGGTAGGTATTTGCGCAGGTAGTAAGGACTATCTAGGGGCGGGAGTGCTGGCCACCCTGGCAGCGGTGAACACCACCAGCTCTATGGTGCGCTATATCGGCGAACACCCTGAGTACGTCCTCGCCACCACACCCGAGGTCATCGTGCACCCCACGGTTCGAGCAGCAGGTCAGGTGCAGGCACGCATGGTCGGCTCTGGTCGCGGTACGGATCGCGACGCTCGGCAGGAATTGCTCGCCGTTCTCGAGATGGTGCAGCCCCTTGTTTTGGACGCCGACGCGATCACCGTCTTAGCCAAGAACCCAGACGTTCTGGAGGCTTTGCGTGCGCGCAACGCCCCCGTACTGCTCACCCCGCACGACGGGGAGTTCGACAGGCTTGCCAAGGCCGCGGGGCTGCCAGAGGAATCGCCGGATCGCATTACCTCCACCGAGCGTCTGGCCCGCGAGCTGAACTGCACTGTGCTGCTTAAGGGGCGCTTCACCATCATCGCTAACCCGCAGCGCACGGTGGTTGTCGATACTGCCTCTTCGTGGGCGGCGACCCCGGGATCCGGCGATGTGCTGGCGGGGATCCTGGGTGCTCTGGTGGCGCGGGATGCGGGCAAGCGCGCCCGCGATGGTGGCTACGCCGAGGCAGGGCAGTCCGAATTTGAAACTAGCGAGGCAGACTACGTGGTAGATACAGCTGCGGTCGGTGTCGCGCTGCACGCTGCGGCGTCATATATAGCTTCCCTAACCCCGTACGGCCCCGCACCGACCTCGGCGCTGAAGATTGCGCAACACATCCCGCATGCGACGGCTTGGTTGGGGTCGGTTGCTGGGCGCTAGAAGCTACAGCGTTAAAAGTCGCAGCGCTAGGCTCTCGGACGCGAGCAAGAACAACAAGAAAGACAAGAACAGTAAGAGAAAGCCCCAACGAGGAAGGGAAGAGGAAAGGAAATGGAGCAATGGATCGCAAGATTGCACTGATTACCGGCGGCACTCGAGGCATTGGCCTGGCGATTGCGCGAGAGCTGCAGGACGACTACCACCTGATCATCGGCGGTAGCTCGGAGTCCGCCCACGACGTGGCTGCGCAGTTCCCGAGCGCGCAAGGCTTCGTGGCGGACCTGGCCGATACGGATGGCATTGCGGCGGCGGTGGTTGAGTTGGGGCTGGAAAGTCTGGATGTCCTGGTGCATTCCGCGGGAGTGGTGGCGCACGATCCGGTCACGGAAACCACGCCTGAACAGTGGAAACACGCCTTCGGGATCAATTTGTTCGCGGTCGCGGAGCTCACCCGGCACTTGCTGGGCGCCCTGCAAGCGGCCCATGGCACCGTGGTGACAATCAACTCCGGCGCAGGCTACCGCTCCAGCGTGGGTTTCGGCCCCTACGCCACGACGAAGTTTGCGCTGCGGGCATACACGGATGCCCTGCGGGAGGAACAGCGCGGCAAGATCCGCGTGAGCTCCATCCACCCCGGCAAGGTTGATTCGGATATGCAGCGCGAGATCCAGACGCACCGCGGGGTAGCTGAGGCCGACTACGACGAAACGCAATTCCTGCGCCCAGAGTCCGTGGCGAAAGCCGTGCGCCTAGCGATCGACGCGACAGACGATGCCATGGTCGAGGCGCTGACTATCCGCCCCGTCAACGGGCGCTAGGGCAGCAGGCGGAAAGTCTTGCCGCTCTTCAACAGGGCGAGCATGATCTTCGAGAAAGTCTTCCGGCTGATGGACTCCGGTCCGCGGAAGTACATAAAGCGCTGCGAGGTTACGTTCTGCGTAGCCGTGTACTTCTGCAAGCCCTCCGCGCCGTGGCGGTGGGAGACACCGGATTCCTTCATGCCACCCATCGGGTTATCGATGGCCGCCCAGCTAGAGGTGTAGCCATCGTTCAGGGCAACGGAACCGGATTCGATCTTCGGCCCGATCTGCCATGCAGTGTCATCCGCTGCGAAGACAGAGGCGTTTAGGCCATAGTCCGTGTCGTTGGCCAGCTCGATCGCGTCGTAAAGGTCATCGACCGGCTCGATGTAGACCACAGGACCAAAGACCTCTTCCGTGCGCAGCAGCGCGTCCTGCGGGACGTCTGTAAGCACCGTCGGCTCGTAGAAGTACGGGCCTAGGTCCGGGCGCTTCTTACCACCGCAGATGATGTTGGCGCCCTTCTCGCGGGCGTCCTCCACGTACTTCTCCACGGTTGCCAGCTGGTCGGCAGAAGCCAGGGAACCCATCTGGATCTCCCAATCGAACCCGGATCCCAGGCTCATGGCCTGCACGCGGGAACTAAAGGTGCCAACAAAATCCTCGTAGGAAGCGCGCTCGACGTAGATACGTTCGATGGAAACACACAGCTGGCCGGAGTTGGAGAAGCAGGCATCCACCGCGCCACGGGCGGCGTAACTTATGTCCGCATCGTTTGCGATGATCAGCGGGTTCTTGCCACCCAGCTCGGCAGAGTAGCCCACCAGGCGACGGCCAACCTGCTCACCCAGAACCTTGCCGGTTGCCGTCGAGCCGGTGAACATCAAAAAGTCGCACTGATCCGCGATGGCACTACCAACCACGCGGCCTGAACCCGTAACTAATTGCACCAGGTCGCGGGGCAATCCGGCGTCAAAAAGAAGCTTAAAGATCAAAAGCGACGTGAAAGGGGTAGCAGAGTCGGGCTTAGCGACCACGGCGTTGCCCGCGATCAGTGCGGGGATGGCATCGCCGATACCCAGGGAAAGCGGGTAGTTCCACGGGCTGATCTGGCCGACAACACCCAACGGATGGCGGTACTCGATGGATTTCGCCATGATCGACATCGCCGAAGCGCGCTTGCGGGGCTTCATGAACTTCTCGACGTTGTTGGAGTAGTAGCGCGCGTTGTTGGCGACGTCCATGACCTCGTCGAAGGAGCTGGCGCGGTTCTTGCCGGTCTCTAGCTGCACCATGTCGCACAGCAGGTCGGAGTTTTTGAGGACTAGGTCGTGGAAGCGGCGGAAGATGCGCTTGCGCTCGGCGAAGGGGACGTGGACCCAGGACTGCTGGGCGCGGCGGGCAAAGCGGAAAGCCTCGGTCACGTCCTCGGCGGAACCGCTGGCGACCCAGCCGATGGTCTCGCCCAGGAACGGGGCTTCGATATCCAGGCGCTTGCCGTCGTAGTCGTCGTTGAGGTTGTGCAGGCGGGCGTTTGTGGTGAGGTCGCGCAGCTCCGTTTCCAGATCGGCAGGCAGAGCGGCGACAGAAAGGCGCTTGTAGTTGGTTCGTTTCATGTTTGGGAGACTACCTAAAAGACCGCAAACAAGTGTTCGTTCTAGAACATTTCTAAGCAAACGGATATGCGGGAGGGGTGCGTCGGGAACATTTGAGAAGCCTTAGACGTTGGTAGGATGTACGCGACAGCAGCGGAAGTTCACTTTTCGGCCATACGCGGGTCGACCGGTAGCTTCCGGCTTTCAAAAATGACCAGCAAAACAATGGAGTGCAAAGAATGAAAAGCTCGAACCCGTTCATGGGGTCGCTGGCCAAGAATCAGGGCCAGCACCCATTCGCACAGCAAGGCAACCAGGGTGGCTACGCCCAGCAGGGCGGTTATGGACAGCCGGGGATGAACCCCTACGCGACCTCCGCTCACGGCGGCGTGCAGACCGCCGCAATGGGCTACGGCATGCAGGATGCTGCCAACTACGGCCAGGCAGGTGCCGCCGACCGTCCGATGACTGTTGACGATGTTGTCACCAAGACCGGTATCACCCTGGCCGTGATTGTCGCCCTGGCAGTCGTGAACTTCATCATCGGTCTGAATGACGACAAGCTGGCGATGGGGTTGACCTTCGTCGGCATGATCGGTGGCCTGATCGCTGTTCTGGTTTCGGCTTTCGGTAAGAAGTACGACTCTGCCCCTGTCACTCTGACCTACGCGGCCTTCGAGGGCCTCTTTGTTGGTGGCTTTACGTTCCTGATTTCTGGCGCTGCGGTTGGTGATACGGACGCCGGCATGCTCATCGCCCAGGCAGTTCTCGGCACAATTGGCGTGTTCATCGGCATGCTGTTTGTTTACAAGACCGGTGCTATCCGTGTAACTCCGAAGTTCACCCGCTTCCTGGTGGGCGCCATGATCGGTGTTCTGGTTCTGGCTCTGGGCAACCTGGTGTTCGCGCTGGTTACCGGCTCCGCTGGCATCCTGCGCGACGGTGGTCCGATCGCCATCATCTTCTCCCTGGTCTGCATTGGTATCGCTGCAATGAGCTTCCTGCTGGACTTTGATCAGGCTGACCGTCTGGTCCGCGCAGGCGCGCCGTCCAAGATGGCCTGGGGTGTTGCGATGGGGCTGGCCGTTACCCTGGTCTGGCTGTACACCGAGATCCTGCGCCTGCTGTCCTACTTCAGGGACTAGCGCTTTTAGAGGCTAAGGCTTCATGGGGCTAGCGCTGAAGCGCTGTCAGTTGAGGGGCTTCCGGTTAACTGGAAGCCCCTTTTTTCTGCCGGTTTGCAGGGGATTTCGCTCCTAGGGCGGGGAAATGTCGCTAGAACGGGAATGCGTGAGCGCGGCCAGACAGCCTAATAAAAGTGCAACACCCTGACCTGCACGTTCTTGTAGTGGTTAATGGTTTGCAATAACGTATTCCCGTTCTAACGACATTCACTCCGCTGTAGCTCTGTTTTGGCGAGGTTCACCCTGGCGCGGTCTGGAATTGGCGACATCTTGAGGAAATCTTGAGGAACGAAACCCTTGAGGATTGGGTTAAGGGAAGGGAGTAGGGGGAAGAACGGGTCAAGAAACGGAAGCGGGGTGGGAAATGTCGGAAAAGTTGCAAAACCAGAATCTCCGCCAACGACGTGTGAGCAACAAAACGTTCTGACCTGTAGGTTTAGGTAAGTGAGAATGCTCCCCAATAACAAATTGCAACTTTTCCGACATCTAACCCCTCCGAGAGGGGCAATGGGGCCTGCCGGGAGGTCTCAAAGGCAGAGAAAATGAGGCCTGAAAGGCAGAGAAAAGCAAGAAGGGCGCCCGAAGGCGCCCTTCTTGCTTACCGCCGGTCGCAACCAGCTAAAGCCGGCAGCAAATGACGGCCAGCCAGCGCAATTGGAGCCAGCCGCAGCCGACTAAAGCCGCAGCCAGCTAAAGCCGCCAGCCACCCAGTGCCGGCCAAGTAGTAACTGTAGTAACTACTGCTCCGCGCGCGGAACGTCCAGGTCAGGGTCGTAAGGCTCAGCGGCGACGATCGTCACAGAGACGGTGTCGCCAGCCGGGGTCTGGTACTCGCGGGTCTCGCCAACCTTGGCGCCCACAATGGCCGCACCCAGCGGCGCATCGGTGGAGTAGGTCTCCAGGTCCGGGTTGGAAGACTCCAGGCCACGGGTACCGATCAGGAATGTCTCCTTATCATCTTCGTCACCGTCGTAGTACACGTGGATCACGGAACCGACCAGTGCCACGCCGGACTCCTGCGGAGCCTCACCGATGGTGGCGCTATCCAGCAGCTCCTCCAGGTAGGTGATGCGTGCTTCCTCCTGGCCCTGCTGCTCGCGGGCTGCGTGGTAGCCACCGTTCTCCTTCAGGTCACCCTCTTCACGGCGCTCGTTGATCTCGGCAGCCAGCACCGGGCGGTTTTCCTTCAGAGCGGTCAGCTCTGCATTCAGTCGGTCGTAGGATTCCTGGGTAAGCCAGCGGGTCTGGTTGTCAGCCATTGGGTTCTCCCGTCTTTGTTGAGGGTTCACGCGGTGATCCACGTGGGCGTCAAAAGATTAATCAGTAGGCGAGCAAAGTCTAGCACCTAGACGTGCGGCGCCGAGGTGCCAGGGCGCTAACTATGGCGCTTTAGCTACCGTCCGCGTTGAGGTGCGGCGGCAGAGTGCTGGAGCAGCCATAGGCAGTGGCGGCATAGCCACGCTCGCGGGTGGGGATGTCGACACTGAAGCGCGTGACTTCCTCGCCCCCGGCGGGAATCACAAATTCGCGGCGGCCGACCTCGTTCTTGTCGTAGTCCAGCGCGGTGACGATGCAGTACGCGGCTTTCGCGGGGTCTTTGCGGGTGACATCGATGCTCATGGTCATGCGGTTATCCGACACGATCTTGCCGCCAGATTCCTGCGCCGTCACGTCGGCATCGGATGTGCGCATGAACTGCGTCACCGCGTAGCTAAGCGTCCCGGCCAGGATGAGCGCCAGAATCACCACGACGATCTTTCCGGAGAACTTCTGGTTGCGCGTTGTGCCGTAGCGCTCTTCTTGGGTGCTGTTTCTTGCCGCCTTCATGATGCCTCTAGTCTAGCCCACCCTATTCTTTATGACGCCTTCGTCCCCGGCCCGTTTTGCGCTGGTGGCTCTATTGGGAAGGGCGAGGTTGGCTAGTAGATTGTATTGACGTGAGTGAAAAGACATCTTCCGCAGACACCCCGCGTTATCGCTTGTTGGCGATCCACGCGCACCCGGACGACGAGTCCAGTAAGGGTGCGGCCACCATGGCTCGCTATGTTGACGAGGGCCACCGGGTCAAGGTGCTGACCTGCACGGGCGGGGAGCGCGGGGACATTCTGAACCCGGAGATGCAGCAGCTGGCTGAACAGGGGATCGGCGAGATGATTGAGGTTCGCCGCGAGGAGATGGCGCAGGCGGCCTCCATTCTGGGCGTGGAACACGAATGGCTGGGCTATGTCGACTCCGGCTTGCCGGAGGGGGATCCGAAGCCGCCGTTGCCGGAGGGCTGCTTCGCGCTGGAGGATACGGAAGAAGTCACGCAGAACGTCGTGCGGGTAGTGCGGGAGTTCCGCCCGCACGTGATTATCACCTACGACGAGTATGGTGGCTACCCGCACCCGGATCACATCAAGGTGCATGCTGTATCCATGCGTGCCTGGGAGGCTGCCGGCGACCTCGATTACCACCCCGAGCTGGGGGAATCGTGGGAAGTGAAGAAGCTGTATTACACCCACGGCTTCATCCGTCAACGCTTCGAGGACCTGGCCACCGCCATGTATGAGCGGGGAGTACACCTACCAGAGCACGTTCTGCAGCACCTGGAGATGTGGAAGCAGCTGCCGGACATCTTCTCCCGCGTAACTACCAGGGTCAATGTCGGCGAGTGGTTCCCCCGCCGCGACGATGCGCTGCGCGCGCACCGCACCCAGATCGACCCCAATGGAGCGTTCTTCCTGGCGGACACGGATCTGCAGCAGATGATCTGGCCGACCGAGGAGTTCGAGCTCGCGCAGTCGCGGGTGCACAGCGAGCTGCCGGAAACGGATTTGTTCGCAGGTCTTGATGCCGAGTCGTGCACAGGCCACAGCGATGTCTAAGTTTCCCCGCTGACGGCGAACAAACTACAGTTAATGGGCAAAGAATAGAAGGAGTTTTCCGCGATGAACACCGCCACCTGGATCCTGGCGCAGGCCGAGCGCACCGGCCCGAAGGGCGCCGAGTTCGGCAAGGCCGCACCCATCGGCCTGTTCGTGATCGTCATTCTGCTGCTGGTTGTGTTGCTTATTGGCTTCGCCATGAACAAGCGCATTCGTCGGCTAGAGCGCCGCCGGGCCTTCGCAGATGCCCGGGGAATTGACCTCTTCGATACGGAAAAGCTCGAGGCGGCGATGAAGGCCGAGGGATTCGACGACACTGCGGGCAAGCGATCCATGTTTGCTCGCACCGAGGTTCCCCAGACCGACGAGCGTTTCCTTCCCGCCTCCGGCACGCTGACTGGCCCCGCCGCTATTGACGCTGAGCGGGCGCGGGCTGAGGGCGTCGATAAGAAGGGCGCCGAGAAGAACACCACGCCGGACGCAAACAGCGAAGAACC
Source organism: Corynebacterium sp. HMSC058E07 (assembly GCF_001809885.1). NCBI lineage: Bacteria > Bacillati > Actinomycetota > Actinomycetes > Mycobacteriales > Corynebacteriaceae > Corynebacterium > Corynebacterium sp. HMSC058E07. The sequence goes on along the minus strand of NZ_KV799281.1, from coordinate 82,192 downwards.
GCCGAAGCAGTAGGATCAATACTGTGAACCGCATCCCCCAACTGCTCTACCCGGCATATGAGGCGAGCCTGGCGCGCTCGCTGCGCGATAAACCGCGGCCGAAGCACATTGCCATCATGGCCGACGGTAACCGGCGCTGGGCACGCGAAAACGGGTTCACGGATGTGTCGCACGGCCACCGCGTAGGTGCGAAGAAGATCGCGGAAATGTGCGGTTGGTGCGATGAGCTGGGGATTGAGACCGTCACGGTCTATCTGCTCAGTACAGAAAACTTGAAGCGCTCCAAAGAGGAGCTGTCGTTGCTGTGCAGCATTATTGGCGATGTTGCTGAGGAATTGGCAGATTCGGACGCCGGGTTCCAGCTACGCACCGTTGGCCACTTAGAACTATTGCCGGAGCAGCTACGCGTTCGCCTGGAAGAAAACCAGGCCAAGACGGATGACCACACGGGCGTGCGGGTGAACGTTGCCGTGGGCTACGGAGGGCGCCAGGAGATCGTGGATGCGGTGCAGACCCTCGTGGCGGAGCTGGCAGAACAGGGCATCGCGCCCGAGGACATGGCGGAGGCCATCACCGCAGAGGCGCTGGGAGATCACATGTACACTTCCGGCCAGCCGGATCCGGATCTGGTGATTCGCACGTCGGGGGAGCAGCGACTGTCCGGGTTCCTGTTGTGGCAGTCGGCGTATTCGGAGATCTGGTTTACGGATACCTATTGGCCGGCGTTCCGTCGCGTTGACTTCCTGCGCGCCCTGCGTGACTATTCGCAGCGACACCGGCGCTTCGGCCTGTAAGGCTAAAGGCTAAGGGCTTAGGGTGTGTGGGCGTAGGTGCGCGCGCTAGATCTTGCGCATCCGCACTTTTTGCACCAGGTGATCCGGCCCCTTGCGTAGCACGAGGGAAGCGCGTACCCGGGTGGGGAGGATATTTTCCATCAAGTTCGGCAGGTTCACGGTCTGCCAGATTTCCCGTGCCACCAGCGTGGCTTCTTCATCACTGAAATTAGCGAAGTGGTGGAAGTGCGCCTTCGGATCCTTGAATGCGGTGTTCTTGAGCCGCAGGAAGCGGTCGATGTACCAGTCCTCGATGTCCTCGCGGCGAGCATCGACGTAGACGGAAAAGTCGAAGAGGTCCGAGACCATGAGGGTCGGGCCAGTCTGCAGGACATTGAGACCCTCGACGATGAGGATATCTGGCCGGTCGACGGTGATGGATTCCCCGGGGATGCGGTCGTAGGCCTCGTGGGAGTACACGGGAGCCTGAACCTTTTGGGTGCCGGACTTCACCTTTGTGACGAAGCTGAGCAGTGCGGCTTGGTCGTAGGATTCCGGGAAACCCTTGCGGTGCATCAATCGGCGGCGTTCCAGCTCTGCGGTGGGCAGCAGGAAGCCGTCCGTGGTGACTAGATCCACGCGCGGGTTTGTCTCCCAGCGCTGCAGTAGAACCTGGAGCACACGGGCGGTGGTGGACTTGCCGACGGCGACGGAGCCGCACACGCCGATGATGTAGGGGATCTGCGGCATTGGCTCACCGAGGAAGGTCTCCGTCGCTGCATTAAGGCGCCTGTGCGCTTCGACGCGCAGGAAGATCAGGCGAGACAGTGGAAGATAGACTTCGGAGACTTCTTCCAGGTCAATCTCGTCGCCGATGCCGCGCAGCTGTTCCAGTTCGTCTTCGGTGAGGACCTGGGGCATCGATTTTCTAAGTGTGCGCCACTGAGTACGGTCCAGCTCAATGTAAGGGCTGGGGGAAGTCATAGCACCTATTGTGCCCCGAAAATGGGGCGAGGTGAAATTGAATGGGGGAAATATCGAGCGTTGCCATTACCAGTGGATTAGCTTGTCTGGGGGACTCGCTATGATGGTGAGGCAGATAAGCAACTACAGATAAGCAACTAACTTTCATCCCCAACGGAAGGCCTTGGTCGACGTGACTTCTCCGCAGAATTCGTCTACTCAGAACTCGCTACAGCACAACACTCCTCTGGCGGAACTCGATCCGCAGGTCGCCGAGGCCATTGCGGGCGAGCTGCGCCGCCAACGTACGACTCTGGAAATGATCGCTTCGGAGAACTTTGTTCCCCGCGCAGTGCTGCAGGCTCAGGGTTCGGTGCTGACCAACAAGTACGCCGAAGGCTACCCGGGGCGCCGTTACTACGGTGGCTGCGAGCACGTGGATGTGATTGAGGATCTGGCGCGCGACCGCGCTAAGCAGGTCTTCGGTGCGGAGTTTGCCAACGTGCAGCCGCACGCGGGTGCACAGGCCAACGCTGCGGTGCTGATGGCTCTGGCTAACCCGGGCGACAAGATCATGGGCCTGTCCCTGGCACACGGTGGCCACCTGACCCACGGTATGCACCTGAACTTCTCCGGCAAGCTCTACGAGGTTGCTGCCTACGAGGTGGATCCGGAGACCTTCCGCCTGGATATGGATAAGATCCGCGAGCAGGCCATTGCCGAAAAGCCGCAGGTGCTGATTGCCGGCTGGTCCGCGTACCCGCGTCACCAGGACTTTGCTGCCTTCAAGTCCATTGCCGACGAGGTTGGGGCGAAGCTCTGGGTGGACATGGCTCACTTCGCTGGCCTGGTTGCCGCTGACCTGCACCCGTCGCCAGTTCCGCACGCCGATGTTGTCTCTACCACCGTTCACAAGACGCTGGGTGGCCCGCGCTCCGGCATGATCCTGGCCAAGCAGGAGTACGCCAAGAAGCTGAACTCCTCCGTATTCCCGGGGCAGCAGGGCGGACCGCTGATGCACGCCGTGGCCGCGAAGGCAGTGGCCATGAAGGTGGCCCAGACTGACGAGTTCCGCGACCGTCAGCAGCGCACCCTGGAAGGCGCCAAGATCCTCGCTGAGCGTCTGAATGCACAGGATACGAAGGACGCTGGCGTACAGGTCCTCACCGGCGGCACCGACGTCCACCTGGTACTGGTCGACCTGCGTAACTCCCAGCTGGACGGCCAGCAGGGTGAGGATCTGCTGCACGAGGTTGGCATCACCGTCAACCGCAATGCTGTGCCGTTCGACCCGCGCCCGCCGATGGTTACCTCCGGCCTGCGCATCGGTACCTCCGCGCTGGCTTCCCGTGGCCTGGATTCCGCGGCCTTCACCGAGGTTGCGGACATCATCGGTACGGCTCTGGCCGGTAACGCCGACGTTTCCGCCCTGCGCGCCCGCGTGGACAAGATCGCTGCGGACTTCCCGCTGTACGACGGCCTGGAAGACTGGAAGCTGGTTTAATTCCCGTTGGGTTAATTCCCGTTGGGTTAGTCCCCGCTGGGCTAGTCCTTGCCGGGGTGAACCCTATTGGGGAAGTAGGAGAGATTCGAGAAATGGTCAGCACCCACTCGCGCGAAGCAATCATCGTCGTTGATGTTCAAAACGATTTCGTCGACGGTTCTTTGGGCACCGCCCGCGGTGTTGAGGTCGCGCGGGGGATTAATGCCTGGTTGCGCGAGGTATTGGGCGCCGACGCGGAAGAGGGCGCAGAGATCAACTCCCGCCCTCTGATCGCCGGCACAATGGATTGGCACATCAACCCCCAGGGGCATTTCGCACCCGAAGGGGAGGAACCGGACTACGAAAACACCTGGCCGGTGCACTGCGTGGCCGATACCCACGGTGCGCAGGTCTGTGGCGAACTCAACCCCGAGCTCGTGGACGTCTGGTTCCACAAGGGTGAATACACCGCTGCCTACTCCGGCTTTGAAGGCCACCTGGCGCGGGAAGAGCAAACGCTGAAGCAGTGGCTGAATTCGTTAGAAATCGAGCATGTCACCATCGTCGGCATCGCCACCGACTTCTGTGTGCGCGCCACCGCCGAAGATGCCCTGAAGGCTGGCTTCGGCGTGACTGTGGTGGAAGAGCTCTGCTCTGCCGTCAGCGAGGATGGTGCAGCTAAGGCTTTGGACGCCCTCAGGGCAGCTGGCGCTGAGGTCATCGCCCAACCACGCTAGTCATCCCCCGCTTCGGCGGGGCATGAGGGGGAGCGGGGGCGCGAGGGGGCGTCCATAGAGAAAACCGCCAGAAAAGACGACGCTCTGCGGCCACGCCACGTAGCGTGAAGAACATGAGCGAAAACAACAATCTTGTGCTGGTCGAAGACAAGGCCGGCGTACGTTACATCACCATCAACCGGCCAGAGGCATACAACTCCCTGGACAAGGCGCTGCGCCTGGCGTTGATCGACGCGTTCCGGAATGCACAGAAAGACTCGCAGGAACTCGGCTCCGCAGTGCGCGCTGTCGTCCTGCGTGCGGCTGGCAAGGCATTCTGCTCTGGGCAGGACCTCAAGGAACAGCTGCAGGATACACAGAACCGCACCGGCATGGAAAAGGTGGTGGAGGAGTACAACCCGATGGTTGAGTTGCTCGCCGGCATCAGCGTGCCAACGATCGCCGCGCTGCAGGGGCCGGCAGCGGGCGCTGGCTGGGGTTTGGCGATGGCGTGCGACTTCCGCGTGATGTCCACGGCTGCGTCCTTTAAGGGCGCATTCACCGGCGTGGGGCTGGCGGCAGATTCCGGGCTGTCGAAGACTCTGGTGGATTGCGTGGGGCGTGCGAAGGCGCTGCAGTTGCTGCTGATGGATCGCAAGGTGCCCGCCGAGGAAGCATTGGAACTGGGGCTGGTGGAGAACCTGGTGGAGCCCACAGAGCTGGAGGCGGCGACAGAGAAGCTAGCCGCGTCTTTTGCCGGTGGCCCGACTGCGGCATACAAGGAAATGAAGGCGCTGGTGAAGAACGCTGCAGCCATCAACGAGGCCGCAGCGGCGGAGGCAGAGGCACAGCTGCGTCTGTTTAACACCGCCGACCATAGCGAAGCGGTGGCCGCTTTCGTAGGAAAGCGACCACCGCAGTTTAAGGGGGAGTAGGGGCTTAAGGGGCTAAACCTTACTTCTCGCCCTTGGCCAGGCGACGAGAGATGATCTCGATCATGATCTCGTTCGGGCCACCGTAGATCGGCTGCACGCGGGAATCCAGGTAGTGCGTGGAGATCGGGTACTCCAGCATGAAGCCGTAGCCGCCGTGCAGCTGCAGAGCCTCGTTAACAACCTCGATCTGCAGCTCGGTGGTCTGGTACTTAGCCATCGCGCCGGTGACCTCGTCCAGGGTGCCGTTTACCTTCTCCATGATGCAGGCATCAACGAAGGACTGGGAGGTCTGGATGTTGGTAGCCATCTTGGCCAGCTCCCAGCGGTAAGCCTGGTGGTCGATCAGGCGCTGACCGAAGGTCTTGCGGTCCTGAGAGTGCTTGTAAACCAGGTCGAATGCGCGGCGGGAGGTAGCGATGGAGCCCACGGCGATGGACAGACGCTCCTGAGCCAGGTTGGTGCGCAGGTAGCCGAAGGCAGCGCCCTCTTCGCCCAGCAGGTTCTCCTTCGGGACGCGGGTGTCCTCGAAGGACAGCTCGGCGGTGTCCTGGGACTTCAGGCCGACCTTCTTCAGCGGGCCGGTCTTGGTGTAGCCCTCCATGCCGTCCTCGACGATCAACATGGAAACGCCAGCGCGACCCTTCTCCGGGTTGGTCACGACGACCAGCAGGGTGAAGTCAGCCTGAACACCGTTGGAGATGAAGGTCTTCGCACCGTTGACGATGTAGTCGCCGTTCTCGTCCTTCTTGGCGAAGGTGCGGATGCCAGCCAGGTCAGCACCTGCGCCCGGCTCGGTCATTGCCAGTGCGGCGATCTTCTCACCAGCACACAGCGGCTTCAGGAAACGCTCCTTCTGCTCGTCGTTGCCGAAGCGCTGCAGGTAGGGGATGACCAGGTCGTTGATGGTCTGGATGCCCACGATCACGGAACCGGAGTCAGCCTTTGCCAGCTCCTCGGTCAGCACAGCGTTGAAGCGGTAGTCGTTCTCCATTCCGCCGCCGCCGAACTGCTCCGGAGCCATCATGCCCAGCAGGCCCTGCTGGCCGGCCTTCTGGTACATCTCACGGTCGCAGTAGCCCTGCTCGTGCCAGCGGTCAACGTTCGGGGCGATCTCGGCCTTCACGAAGTCCGCGCAGGCCTCGCGGAACATGTTGTGCTCTTCTTCGAAAATGTTGCGTGGCAGGAAGTTCTTCATGGGTTCCTTTCAAACCAAGACGGTGGTGATTCGTGCGCTGGCCAGCACGAAGGCCTTGTAACCCCGCGTGTAAACCTAGCCAGTTCTCGAAGTACCAATGTCGGCTATTGAGATTTCTTGTGTCGCAGTTCGATTTTACGCCAGCAGTGTGACGTGCATCTCTGCATTGCTTATGAGAATAGCATCTTTTAGGTGTAGAAGTGCAAGAAATCCCCCAGATCGCGGGCGAATATACACCGATTCTTTAGCACTGTCGTCTTGCTTTGTGGCGCTAACTACCCCCACCTGGATTGGGGTACCTCAAAGTTCTGCAAAAACCCTGGTCATTTATTTAAACAACAAAGATGTTGCAAAAGTATTGACAACTCAGGTGAGGCTTGGCTAACCTCGCAGATGTGTCGCAGGCTAGTCACCTGAGGCGCACTGCAGTTGTGGAATATGTTGCAATGCTCGCGAAGGAGTTCAAAGCTGCCGGCGCAGACACTTACGCGTTAAGGGTTTTCTCTCTTCTCCCCGAAGTGCGTAGGTGCCGGTAGGGGCTTCTTCACCCCGAGTGTTGTGGTTGTTTCGTCCGGCCAACGTATGGCGCCAGACTCGTCACCTGGTCGCTGTATCGGGCGAAGGGTTTTTGATGGCTCGTCACCATTGGAAACTACATAAAGTTGAAAGGCGGGGAAGGGTCCGATGTATCGGGCTCATCCCCGCCTTTCTCTTTATGACGCTGGCGTCTCCGTCCGCTCGGTCGCCAGCTTATTCCGAGCCTCTCGCAGCCACTCGGGCTGCTTTTCCAGTAGCTCCTTGATTTCCGCCGTGGTGAGCGGCTTATCCATATCGTTAGCCTTCAAAGACGTGATGCTAATGCCCAACTTCCGCGCCACCTCCGGGCGTGGGTGTGGCCCTTCGCGCCGCAGAGTCTGCAGCCACTCGGGCGGGTTCTTCTGCAGCTCCACGAACTGCTCGTGGCTCAGGGGTGTGTCTTGAAACTCCTGCGGAGTAGCGGGAAGGTAGATCCCCAGCTTCTTGGCTGCCGTGGCGGGCTTCATGGGTGGCCCGGACTTGGTACTCGGATTAGCGTCAGTCATGACCATCATTCTAATGAAGCGCCTTATTATTGGTTCCATGCCCGAAGCTTCCGCCTCGCAGAATCAGCAGCGAACCCAAAAACCAACCCAGCACCAGCAGCCCCGTCAGCGCCAGCGCGTGAACCAGCAGCGGCATCTGAAGGTTGTGTTTAGCACGGGAGTGCAACCGGATAAATGGTTCCGGCGCTTCGACGAGAGGACACCGGGGTGGAAGGTTGCCAGCGCAGGTACCGATGATCCGCTGGCTTATGTCCGCGCGGGGCAGGCGGATGTGGCTCTAGTGCGGTTGCCAGCCGAGGGGTATGAGCGCCCGGCGGACATGCATGAGGTCGCCCTCTATGAAGAGCAGACCGGGGTCGCCGCCCCGAAGGACCACCCGGCCAAGGTGATGGAGGCCATTGACTACAGTGAGCTCGTCGATGAGAAGCTGATGTATGTCACTCCGGCTAACGGCTGGGACGATATCGCCGCATTGCGCGAAGCTCTTCAGGTTGTCGCTGCCAATGTTGGTATCGCTATCGCGCCGCGCCCACTGCTGCGCGGAATTAACCAAGGCGGGGTAGTGCACCGGGATCTTTTTGGTATTGACGCCACCACGTGCCCGCGCACTCGCGTAGCCCTAATGTGGCGAGTCGAATCTGACAATGACGTCATTCAGGACTTCGTTGGGATATGTAAAGGACGCACAGCGGGCAGTTCGCGACAGGCGGCTAGTCGGGGGCGCGGTGGCGTCAATAAAAAGGCAGGTCGAGTGCAGAAAACGGCGAAGAAAAAGGCTGTGCGGACAGCTAAGCGTAGATAAAGAAACGATTGCAATTGAGTTAAAGATCATGCACGGCACGTGCATTTCCTCAAGGCCGTGATTAGGAATGGGTGGGTAGTGCTTTCGCGCAATGCGAAGTGCAAAGAGAAAGGTTTAAATTAATGAACTCCAACAAGCGTTTCCGTCGTTCCGCAGTAGCACTGGCCGCTGGTGCATCCCTGGTATTCGGCGTTTCTGCATGCTCCGACGATGCTAAGGACAAGGCTGGCGACGCTGCCAACTCCGCTTCCGAAAAGGCTGGCGATGCAGCAGCTTCTGCTTCCGAGAAGGCCGGCGAGGCTAAGGACTCCATGACTGGCGAAAAGGGCTCCGAGTCTGAGGGTGCTGACGCTAAGGGCTCCGAGGGTGCCGACGCTGAGGGCGCAGGTTCCGAGGGTGGCGCTGAAGGTGAGGGCGAGAAGGTCAAGACCGCCAATGGTGAAGAGGTTGAACTGCCAAAGGACGTAAAGACCGCCTGGGATAACGAGGGCGGCGAGTCCGGCGCTTTCGGCAAGCTGACCGAGTACACCGAGGGCAAGAACGGCTCCCTGGCTACCTTCGAGAAGGGCTGGATCGCCAACTCTAAGGGCCACGGTGCAGTTCCGGTTATCGGCAAGATTGGCGAGACCTGGGTCAACGGTGGTGGCCTGGATAACGAGATCGGCCTGCCGACCGGCCCGGAGAAGGGCGACGCAGCCAACGGCTGGACCCAGTCCTTCGAGAACGGCACCATCAAGTGGGCTAAGGATGAGTCCGGCAAGTTCACCGACACGATCGAGAAGCGCTAAGAAAAAGCGCGGCGAACGCCGGAAGTTCTAACCTTCAAGTAGAACTTGACAACCCCAGGTGAGGGGCAGTAAATGCCTCCGATCCTGGGGCTTTTTCATGTTTACCCAGAGTTCATCTAACAACAATGTAATTTCCATGCAGCGCCCCTAGCGTCGAGGGTGTCCGAAGCAAGTCACACCTACCCACCTCATCCGCATTCCCCGGATGTAAAGCGTAGCTTTTGCGGCGTGGAACGTCCGGGTTAACTAACTCTTAATCCCTACAAGGAGCACCACCTCCATGACTTCCGCTGCGCCCACCGATCAGGCACATCAGAACTTCCAGGCTGAAGAGGCAATGAACGCTCATTCCGACGCAGAGCTTGGCCTACGCACTTACGTCCTCGACACCTCGGTGTTGCTGTCCGATCCCTGGGCATTGATCAAGTTTGCGGAACACCGCATCATCCTCCCCGTCGTCGTTATCAGTGAGCTGGAGGGCAAGCGCCACCACCCGGAACTAGGATGGTTCGCCCGTCAGGCTCTGCGCATGCTCGAGGACTTCCGCCAGGAGCACGGCCGGCTGGACATGCCCAGCATCGTCAACGACATGGGTGGCACCGTCCAGGTAGAACTGAACCACGTTGACCAATCCGTACTGCCCACGGGGCTGCGGGGCGAACAAAACGATCACCGCATCCTGGCGTGTGCGCTGAACCTGCGCGCGGAAGGGCACAACGTCACCCTGGTGACGAAGGATGTGCCGCTGCGCGTGAAGGCTGGTGCGGTTGGTCTGGACGCCGACGAGTACCACGCGCAGGACGTGGTGCTGACCGGTTACAACGGTATGGCGCGGGCGGAGGTGCCCTCCGGCATTATCGACGAGCTCTACGACGTGGGAGAGGCCGATATCTCGGGCGCCCTGACCGTCGACGGGGAAGAAGTCGACGAACTGCCGATCCACTGCGGCTTGCAGCTCACTGCAGGCAGCCAATCCGTGCTGGCACGCTCCATGGGAGACGGCATGGTGCGCCAGGTTCCCACTGACCTGGAGGCCTTTGGAATCCGCGGCCGCAGCGCCCAGCAGCGAATTGCCCTGGATCTGCTTCTAGATAACGAGGTGGGCATTGTGAGCCTCGGCGGTTCGGCCGGCACGGGTAAGTCCGCCCTGGCGCTGTGCGCGGGTCTGGAAGCTGTGCTGGAGCGCGGAGAACACAAGCGCATTGTCGTTTTCCGCCCCCTCTATGCAGTTGGTGGCCAAGACCTGGGCTACCTGCCGGGCAGCGAGTCCGAGAAGATGAACCCCTGGGCGCAGGCGGTGTACGACACCCTGGAGGGCGTGGTAAGCGACAACGTTCTGGAGGAGATCGACGCGCGAGGACTGCTGGAAGTGCTTCCGCTGACGCACATTCGCGGCCGCAGCCTGAACGACAGCTTTGTGATCGTGGACGAGGCACAGTCGCTGGAGCGCAACGTACTGCTGACCGTGCTGTCCCGCCTGGGGCGCAATTCCCGGGTGGTGTTGACCCACGACGTAGCGCAGCGCGACAACCTGCGCGTTGGCCGTCACGACGGCATCCAGGCGGTGATTGAGAAGCTCAAGAACAACCCTCTGTTCGCGCATATCACTCTGACCCGTTCCGAGCGTTCGGCGATCGCGGAGCTGGTTACGAACCTGCTGGAAAAGGGCTAGAAAGGTCTAGAAAGGGCTAGTTCGCTGAGAGCTACCACCGGTCAGGTGGCGCAAACCGTAGCTTGTGAGGCACAATTTCTTCCATGACTTCCGCGAATACCGCAGGCAACTCTGCGCAGGATAGCGCCGGTAATGGCACGGACAAAGGTGCCAAGCAAGCAATCTCCATCCGACTGATGGAGGAAAAGGACTACCCACAGGTGCAGGCCATTCTGCAGACCGGAATGGATACTGGTGAGGCGACTTTTGAAGAAAACGCGCCGGAAGCGTGGGAAGACTTCATGCGCCACCGCCTGCCCGAACTCTCCTTCGTTGCCATCGACACTGACCCCGCAGCGGCTCAGGCAGCGGGGCTGGGTGACGACGGGGAGAAGATCCTGGGGTGGATCACCGCCACTTCCGCCAGTCACCGCGACGTCTTCGACGGAGTGTTGGAAGACTCGATCTACGTCCACAAGGACGCTGCCGGAAAGGGCGTAGCGGGGAACCTTCTAGATCGCTTGCTCAAGGATGCCGCCGACCAGGGCCACTGGGCGATGCACTCCAGCATCTTCCCGGAGAACGAAGGCTCCGTGCGATTGCACCTGTCCCGTGGCTTCGAGCAGGTGGGAATCTTCCACTGCATGTCCCACATGAACTACGGCCCGAAGAAGGGCAAGTGGCGCCACAACATGGTTATGGAGAAGATCCTGGAAGGCGGCCCCGCCTGGGAGTACTACCAGCAGAACCTGGAGCACTCCAAGGACGATGCCGCTGGCGAGTAAGTAGCCCCGGATAAGTAGCCACCGAATAGGTAGCTCGGGGCTACTCGACGGTCTCCTTAAGGTTGTCCTGGCGGACCAAGGTCAGGATCAGCGCGGCCAACACAGCCACCGGCGCCATCGCGCCAAGCACCGGAACCAATGCATCGTTGTACGAGGTCGTAATGGCCTCGTGCAGCGGGACAGGAAGCGTGTCTACGATCTCCGGGGTCAGGCGGGCGCTGCCTCCACCCTGGAGCTTCTCCGCAAGCGGCGCCCCCTGTGGACCCAATTCCTGCAACGCGCCGGGCACTCGCTGGCCCATGAGATCCGCCACGCGGTGGGTGAACAGCGAACCGATAATCGCAGAGCCCGCCGTGCCACCAATCTGGCGGAAGAAGTTATTCGAAGCCGTCGCAGTTCCCACCATCGAAATCGGGAAAGAGTTCTGCACAATAAGCACCAGGATCTGCATCGAAAGCCCCAGGCCAACACCCATAAGAGCCAAGACGAGGCCGAGGTGCAGTAGGGAATCGTGGGCGTCAAAAAGCCCCATTAGAGCAACCGCAGCGGCGGCGACGAGCAGACCCGCGACGGGGAACCACTTGTAACGGCCGGTGCGGGAGACGTACTGGCCAGACGCGGTGGCCGTGACGATCATGCCCGCCATCATCGGGATCATCATCAGACCAGCCTTGGTGGGGGTCATGCCGTGAACCATCTGGATGTACGTTGGCATATACGCCAGTACGCCGAACATCACCACACCCGTGATCGTGCCCGCTACCGTCGTGACCACGAAGTTGCGGACGGTGAACAGCTGCATCGGGATCAGCGGTTCCTTGGCCTTGCGCTCGACCAGAACAAACAGGGTGGCCAGCGTGACAGCGGCGATGCCCAGGCCGATGATGACAGGGCTGGACCAGGCGTAATCGCGGCCGCCCCATGTAAGTAGTAGGATCAGTGAGCTCGTAGCGCCGGCCATCAACACGGTGCCGGGAACATCCAGGTTCGCGCCCTTCCCGCGCTTCGGCAGTTGGAGGTTGAAGCCGACCATCAGCAGCGTAATGACAGCCAGCGGCACATTGAACCACAAGGCCCAACGCCAACCCGGGCCGTCGGTGAAGAAGCCACCCAGCAGCGGACCTAGCACGGAACTTAAGCCGAACACGCCGCCCATGATGCCCATGTAGCGTCCGCGGTCGCGGGCGGGGACGACGTCGGCGATGATGGCCTGCGCGCCGATCATTAGGCCACCGGCGCCGAAGCCCTGCACGCCACGGGCGACGATCATCATGTTCATGCTCTGGGCGAGGGCACCGATCACCGAACCCGCAAGGAACAGAGTGACCGCGACCAGGTACAGAGGCTTGCGACCCATCTGGTCGCCCAGCTTGCCGTACACAGGCATGGCGATAGTCATAGTCAACAGGAAGCTGGTGATGACCCAGCTCATCTTGTTCGCGCCGCCGAGTTCACCGACGAGGGTAGGCAGGGCGGTGGAGAAAATCATCTGCCCCAGCGAAGACATCAGCATGCCGAGCATTAGGCAGCCGAAGACTAGTGGGACGTTGTTGTGGTTTTCCTGGCGTTGCTTTTCCGCCGCTTCAAGACGTGCCTTGGCCGCTGCGGCTTGGGTGCGAGTGTCGCTCACTGACGGTCCTCCTGGTTCTGATTCTGCGATGTTATATCTGCGATGTGTTCGTTGGTTGGCTCTATGGCCGTGAAGATCTGCTGCAGTCCTGCAAGAGCAATGTCGAAGTCCTTTGTGCTGGTCAGGATTCTGCCGCTGCGTGTTGCCGATGTTGCCGCGGCCCACTGCACCGTCGTTGCCGCGGTGACAATGAGGTGTGCTTCCTCCATCACTTCGAGCTGGGTGCAGCGGTTGCCGGGGTGGTTTTCTAGGTTCCGGCACACTGCTTCGGCGAGGTCGCTGCGCAGCTTTTCGTAGCTAGCGAGCTTCGCCAGTGCCAGGCTGGGGAATCGCTTTATTATTTGGGATCGACGCCACCGTATCGACTCCGCCAATTCCGGATCAAGGTTGGCATTGTCCGACTTCCGAGCTTCCTCGAGACGCTTCTTGGTCAACATGTCGTAGAGGTACTGCGGCAGGCTGCCTTGGGTGGGGGAGAAGTTCTCGAGCTTGTCGAAGTCGTCCTCGGTGAGCAGGGGAGGTTGCTTACCGACCGCAACGTGTTCCTTCGAGGAGAAGTAGTTGAAGAAGGTGCGACGGCTGATGTCGGCTGATTCGCAGATTTCCTCCAGTGTGACTCCATCAAAGGAACGATCGAGGAAGAGGCGGGTGGCCTCGTCCTCGATTCGCAGCCTGGTTTCCAGGCGTTTGCGCTCGCGCAGCCCCATGGTTGCGGGCTCCGTGGGCTCCGTGGGCTCCGTGGGATTCGTGGGTTCCGTGGGTTCCGTGGAAACCGAGGGCTCCGTGGGATCAGAACAGATTGATTGCATCACTTGGTCAAACTTACACTCAGTGCAAAGTTTTAACCAGTGCAATGTTTGTGTAGTTTTTCATACAGGATTTCTGGGTGTGTTGTGGCTAACTATTGGGCCGGCGGGGGCGTTGTTGCGAGTGTGCTAAGACTCGCGTGGCGGCGAGACGCCGGAAAATGGCACTCCGGCAGGCCAAATGTCGGAAATGCTGCAAAGTCTTGTTGGGGCACGTTTCCAATAATGTAAAAGCGCAGGTCACAGGGTTTCTACCAAAGGTGTCGAATTAGGTGAGGGGGAGTTTTGCAACTTTTCCGACATTTATGAAATGTGTGGTGCTGATGTGGTTGGCAGCGGCCCGCGATTTGGGTGCAGAGGGACTGAATGTCGTTAGAACGAGAATGGGTTAATGGAAGCGAATGCTATTAATGTAAAATGCCAGGTCAGAGCGTTTTGATTCTTCGGTTCCAGGCGCACGCGTTTCCATATTCCCGTTCTAGCGACATTTCGGTGTCGCGGAAGGTTAGCGAGGGGTGCGGAGGGCTAGCGAGGGGTGCGGCAGGCTAGCGAGGGTGGCGGAAGGCTGCAGAAGGCAAGGTCAAGGCGGGGAGGGTGTGAAATCCTCGATCTGGGCATAGAAAAACCGCTGGTGTTCCCAGGGAGACAGAAGCCCGATCTAGCGGGAAGCCAGTCTCAACAGGAAAACATCAACGGTGAAGTTAGCAAGCGGGGCTGCTGGACCACGGTGATGGGCGTCAGTTGCGCCAGCCGCCAGCAGCGCCAGCTGGACCACGGTGATGGGCGCCAGCCGCCAGCCGCCAGCCGTGCCAGCGCCTACTTGTCGCGGTCGGTGTTGGCCATAGCCAGGACGTCGAGGCGCTTGTCCAGCTCCTCTTCCGTCAGCTTCTCGCCGTCGACAAAGCCCAGGTCAATGACCGTCTGGCGGATGGTCTTGCCTTCCTTCAGCGCAGTCTTAGCAACCTTAGCCGCATTCTCGTAGCCAATGGCAGAGTTCAGCGGGGTCACGATGGACGGGGAGGACTCAGCCAGAGTGCGCATGCGCTCCTCGTTCGGCTCGATGCCGTCGACCAGCTTCTCTGCGAACACGCGGGCGGTGTTGGCCAGCAGCTTCGCAGACTCCAGTACGTTGCGGGCCATCATCGGGATGAACACGTTCAGCTCGAACGCGCCCTGGGAACCGCCGAAGGCAACGGCAGCGTCGTTACCGATGACCTGCGCAGCAACCTGGGTTGCGGTCTCACACAGAACCGGGTTGACCTTGCCCGGCATGATGGAGGAGCCCGGCTGCAGGTCCGGCAGGTGGATCTCGCCCAGACCAGTCAGCGGGCCGGAGCCCATCCAGCGGATATCGTTGGCGATCTTGTTCAGGGAGATCGCGATGGTGCGCATAGCGCCGGAGAACTCCACCAGGCCATCGCGGTTAGCCTGTGCCTCGAAGTGGTTCTCGGCCTCGCGCAGCTGCTCCACGCCGGTCAGCTTCACCAGCTCGGCGGTAACGTTTGCGCCGAAGTCAGCCGGGGTGTTCAGGCCGGTGCCGACTGCAGTGCCACCGATCGGCAGCTCGCCCAGGCGGGGCAGGGTGGCCTCAACGCGCTCGATGCCTGCGGCGATCTGGCGGGTGTAGCCGGAGAACTCCTGGCCCAGGGTCACCGGAACGGCATCCATCAGGTGGGTGCGGCCGGACTTCACAACGGTCTCCCACTCCTTGGCCTTCTTAGCCAGGGAGTCGTGCAGCACCTTCAGACCCGGGATCAGGTCGTTCACAGCAGCCTCGGTAGCGGCCACATGGGTTGCGGTCGGGAAGGTGTCGTTGGAGGACTGGCCCATGTTCACGTGGTCGTTCGGGTGGATCTCCACGCCGTTCTGCTTGGCGATGGAGGCGATGACCTCGTTGGTGTTCATGTTGGAGGAAGTACCAGAGCCGGTCTGGAAGACGTCGATCGGGAACTCAGCGTCGTGCTTGCCCTCACCGATCTCCTTTGCAGCGGCGATGATCGCGTCCGCCTGCTCGTCGGTCAGCAGGCCACGGTCCTTGTTCACCTGCGCGCAGGCCGCCTTCAGCAGGCCCATCGCGCGGATCTGTGCGGACTCCAGCGGACGGTCGGAGATCGGGAAGTTCTCCACGGCACGCTGCGTCTGTGCACGCCACAGAGCCTTGGCGGGAACCTTAACCTCGCCCATCGTGTCGTGTTCAATGCGGAATTCTTGCTCGGTCATTCTTTCATCACCTTTATCTTGATTGCTTTTTGACGCCTCCCGCATCGAACCCGTCCAGGCTCAACAGCGGAAACGCACAGAAGCGGATTGGTCTTCGTGCCCCGCACGGACACCGCCCAATCTACCTAAAAGGCCTGCTGCGCGGTGGGGGCGTGGGGGCGTCCATAAAAGAGCTAGTTACGGGTGTAATCCAGCACGGAGTAGGACTGCAGCTTCGCCAGCTGGTGCTGCGACTCGATGAAGCGGATCGTGCCGGAGCGAGAGCGCATGACCAGGGAGCGGGTGGTAGCGGAGTTCTGGTGGTAGGACACACCACGCACCATGTCGCCGTTGGTCACGCCGGTGGCGACGAAGTAGCAGTGCTCGGAGTTCACCAGATCGTTGGTGGTCAGCACACGGTCCAGGTCGTGGCCAGCGTCCAGAGCTTTCTGGCGCTCGGCCTCGTCCTTCGGCCACAGCTTGCCCTGGATTTCGCCGCCCATGCACTTCATGGCGGCGGCGGCGATAACGCCCTCCGGAGTGCCACCGATGCCCATCATGATGTCCACGGAGTTGGTGGCGTTATCCTGCGCGGTGGCCACTGCGCCGGCCACGTCGCCGTCGCCGATCAGGCGGACCTTCGCGCCGGCCTCGCGGATCTCGCGGATCAGGTCTTCGTGGCGCGGACGGTCCAGCACGACTACGGTGATGTCGCCCGGCACGGTGCCCTTGGCCTTGGCTACGGCCTTGATGTTGTCGGCGACAGGAGCGTCGATATCGACCTTGCCCACGGCCTCCGGGCCAACTGCGATCTTCTTCATGTAGAACACGGCGGACGGATCGTACATGGATCCGCGCTCGGCCGCGGCGATGACGGAGATCGCGTTCGGACGACCCTCTGCCATCAGGGTGGTGCCGTCCACCGGGTCGACGGCGATGTCCACAGCCGGGCCGTTGCCCGTGCCGACGTGCTCACCGTTGAACAGCATGGGGGCTTCGTCCTTTTCGCCCTCGCCGATCACAACAACGCCGTCCATCTCCACGGAGTTGATCATCTGGCGCATTGCATCCACAGCGGCGCCGTCGCCGGACTCCTTCTGGCCACGTCCGACCCACTTTCCGGAGGCCAGTGCGGCGGCTTCGGTCACGCGAACCAGTTCCATGGCCAGGTTGCGGTCTGGGGCATCCGGATTGGGGGAAACAGCAGGGGTGTGCGCTTCAGTCGACATGATCTTCCAGCTCTTTTCTATTGCTGATAGGTAATCGTTTCTATTCCTCTTCTATTGTGCCCTATTTCCTCCGAGCGTTGCTTTAGCCTGCGCTTTGTGTGGTGTTGGCTAGCCCTACCCAGGGTTAATTTGGCCGTGTAAGCGGGGGCAATGCGATAATGGCGGGCGTGCAGATTCAAAAGCCCCGCGCGTTTCAATCCACCAAGGACATCGTGTTGTCCTTGGTGGTGTTGTTGTTTGCTACGTTCCTGACGGTTGGGTTCACGGGACTGTGCTCTTTTAAACCGGGTGAGGCGGATCGCTCCGGCCCGGTGCAGGAGGTCGATGCGGACTCGGTGCTGCAGATGGACGCCCGCAGCCTCAGCTTCCCCATCCGCAACCCAGACATGCCGGATAACTGGGTAGCGAACTCCGTCCGTCGTGTGTCGGTCGGCAAGGAGCCGTCGAGCCTGGTCGGCTGGGTGATCGACGGGGAGAACTACATTTCCCTAACTCAGACGGGCGCGGACTACAAGGCCGCGACCCAGCCCGATGATGAGGTGCGAGAGGAAACGGGAACCGAAACCACCGGGGACGTCGAGTGGCACGTCTTCACCGGCGACGATGCCCGCCCTCTGTGGGTGGCCGATCTGGGTGACGTGCGCCTGATCCTCGAGGCGATGGCCACGCCTGAGCAGACTCGCACGGCTGCGGAGAGGGTCGCCCAGACCGACCCGATCGATGTTGGCGCGACGGCTAGCCAGGCCGCAGACGGTGGCGTCAAGAAATAGGCGAACAACTGGCTCGACGGTGAACTAGCCCTCGCCGTCGGTTTCAGCGTTACGCGCCTCGCGCTGCTGTAGCGCCTGCTCGATGCGCTTGGATGCGCCGTTGAGATAGTCCTCGCAGTACGCGGCCAGTTCCTCACCGCGTTCCCAGTAGTTCAGCGACTCGTCGAGGCTCATCTGACCGAGCTCGAGGATCTTCACCACTTCGATGAGCTCGTCCCGTGCCTGCTCGTAGCTGAGCTGCTCTAGCGGGCGGAACTTCTGCTGTTCTGTGCCGTTTGCTGCGGTGCCGTTCTGTGCCATTGTTCTATGCCTTTTCTGTATCTGTATTGCTGTTGTTTGTGTTGTTGTCTGTGCCGTTTTTATTCATGACGCCCCCAGGCGCAGCCTGCACACCCATCGCCGCGGCCGTGATGGACCCGTCGGGGACACGGATCCGCAGCTGCGAACCGGGATTGACTTGATCCACGGTTGTCACCACCTGCGCCCCGGACTTATCCCGCGGAATTACCTGCACGATAGAGTATCCGCGGGCAAGCGTCTGCGAAGGCCCCAGGGCGTTGACCTGAGCTTTCAGGGATTCAATGGAGGAGCGCAGCGAGCGCACGTGAACCCCTAGTGCACGATCCTTGCGCTGCAATGCCTCCGCAATGATGTCTTTCTGGTGCGTGACCGGCAGACTCGGATCAGCCATGACGGGGCGGGTGCGGAGCTGAGCGAGCCCTTTGCGCTCGTGAGCCACCCAGTTGCGCAGCGCGCCGGCACTTCGCTGGCGAGCCTCGCTGACTATCCGCAGCTCTTGCACGACATCCGGCACCACCGTCTTCGCCGCGTCGGTGGGGGTGGCTGCGCGCACATCGGCCACGTAATCCAGCAGCGGATTGTCCGGCTCGTGGCCGATAGCGGAGACCACAGGTGTGCGCATGCGGGAGACCTCGCGCACCAGAGATTCCTCGGAGAACGGCAGTAGGTCCTCCACCGAACCGCCACCACGGGCAACGATGATGACGTCCACCGTGGGGTCATTCTCCAACTCCTGCAACGCGGCAACCACTTGTGGCACGGTTTTCGGCCCCTGCACTGCCGTGTTGATGGTGCGGAAGCGCACCGCGGGCCAGCGCCGCTTGGCAACCTCCATGACGTCGCGCTCAGCTGCCGACGCGCGCCCCGTAATCAGCCCGACGGTAGTCGGAAGGAACGGCAGCGGGGTTTTCAGCCGTGGATCGAAGATGCCCTCGGCGAACATTGCCTTTTTCAGCTGCTCAATCTGGGCCAGCAACTGCCCGATGCCCACCTGGCGAATCTCGGTGACCCACAGGGAAAAGCTGCCCCGCTTGGAATAGAACGACGGCTTGCCGTGGACAACGATCCGATCGCCGTCCTTGACCGGGGAGGGCAGGTTCGTGAGCGCACTGGTTTCCACTGTCAGGGAGACCGACGCCTCAATGTTCACATCCCGCAGCGTGATGTAGGAAAACCGCCAGGAACTTTTCATATTGACCTGGGTGACCTGACCTTCGACCCAAATGAACCCCAGTTTCTGGATCCAGTTTTTAACCTGGTCGTTCAGCTGCCCGACCGCCCAAGGGGCCTCTGCAGAATTAGCAACGCTCATAGTTCTGCATTCTAAAAGACGGCTCGGACACCGGGGATGGGAAGTGCAAGGTACTTCCATTACGATGGGGCACATGACTGCCTCTACTACTGAGACAACCGTTCAGCCAGCCACCGACGCACATTCCGGTGCTGATGCCACCGCAATCGCCAGCGCAGCAAAAAAGGTCTACCTTGCTGCTCCGCGTGGTTATTGCGCGGGTGTCGACCGCGCCGTCGAAACGGTCGAGAAGGCTCTAGAGAAGCACGGTGCGCCGCTGTACGTGCGCAAGGAGATCGTGCACAACAAGCACGTGGTGAAGACTTTCGAGGATCGCGGTGTGATCTTCGTCGACGAGACCACGGAGATCCCTCACGGTTCCAACGTTGTGTTCTCTGCTCACGGTGTATCGCCCGCTGTGCACGAGGAAGCTCGCCAACTGGAGCTGAAGACTTTCGACGCCACGTGTCCGCTGGTCACCAAGGTTCACCACGAGGTGAAGCGTTTCGCCAAGCAGGGGTACCAGATCGTTTTGATCGGCCACCACGGCCACGAAGAGGTCGAAGGCACCGCCGGCGAAGCTCCGGATATTGTCCACCTGGTCGATGGCGAGGCAGATGTAAACGCGCTGGAGTTCCCAGAGGACACGAAGCTTGTCTGGCTATCCCAGACCACGCTGAGCGTTGATGAGACGATGTCGACCGTCAAGCTGCTGCGCGAGAAGTTCCCCCACATCCAGGATCCGCCGTCTGACGATATTTGCTACGCCACCCAGAATCGCCAGGTAGCGGTGAAGGCGATTGCGCCGAAGGTGGAGCAGATGATCGTGGTGGGTTCCCAGAACTCCTCTAACTCCAAGCGGTTGGTCGAGGTTGCTTTGCAGCACGGCGCGCAGGATGCTCACCTGGTTGATTATGCCGAGCAGGTCGACCCTGCCTGGCTCGAGGGCGTGAACAGCGTCGGTGTGACCTCGGGCGCTTCTGTGCCGGAGATCCTCGTCCGCGGTGTTCTGGAGCTACTGGCGGAAAAGGGATTCGGCGAGGTCGAGGAAGTCACCACGGCGACGGAAGACCTGATCTTCTCCCTGCCGCGTGAGCTGCGCCCGGCGCGCACGCAGAAATAACCGCACGCAGAAATAACGCAGAAAATACATCCCAAAAAGCTGCATTTAATTTGTAGTAAGCAGCGTGGAGGGATGTTTCGCTAGTCCCGCTCGTCGTCGAGGAAGTGCCTGGGGGATACCCGACGCTCAGGGAAAGGCACGCGGCGCCGCTGCGCACTGTTGCGAAGCTGCTCGGAGCTTCGCGTCACGGGGCTCCGAGATTCAGTGCTCCGAGGCTCAGTGCTCCGAGGCTCAGTGCGGCGAGTGTCAGTGCGGCGAGTTTCAGCGCCACGGCTTTCACTATGGCGCGCCGTATCGCCACGGGACTCAGAAGCACGGCTTGTTGAACCGCGGGACGGTTCACCGCGGTAGGCGTCAGTATCATCGCGAGAATCCCTGTACACCTGGCTGCGCGCCTGCGAACGCTGCTTCGCACGACCATAAGCCTCCACGTTGCTGCGGTCGGATTCGCTACGGCGGCGGCGCTGCATCTCCAGTCGCACGGCCTGGCGCGTGAGGGATTCGCGGTAATTCCACCAGCGGAACACAGCAATGATCACCGCAATGAGGAAGGGGAACAGCAGCCACAAAAAGTGTTCGATGGCGGGGTAGATCGAGGTAATGACCTTCGTTTTCCGGCTCGCTATTGTTGCAGCACCGGAGCTGAACCAGCCAATGAGCAGCGATCCAAACAGGAAGTACAGCGGGTAAGAAGCTACCGAAAGGAACAATCCGCGCGGCTCCACGAAGATCGTCGAGACAATCATCGCCACCGCGAACAGCGCAAAGAAACTGGTGGGGATAGTCGTATCGCCCTTCGCCAAAACCAGGCCGGTGAAAATCACCGCGAGCATGACAAGCACGGGCGCCCAGACGGGGAACCAATGGGATGGAGTTTCGCCGGAGATCAGATCGGCGCCCCCACGGCTCCCGCCGACACGTCGCGCGGAGCGACTATCGCCCCGCAGCGAGGCTCTGGTGCGGCTACTGCTTCTCGTTCGACTGCTTTCGGTCACGGGGTAATGCTACTTCGTTGCTGTGAGTTACTCGTTATTGCCACGGAAGGACTTGAGGATCGACTGCATCTTACCGCGGATGTTCGTCGCCGCTTCGCGGGGGAATGACGCCCCTTCGTCCCCGTCGGCAACCTCTTCAGCGGGGGCGCTGGACGTGGCCTTGGTGGTGTTTTCTTTCGCTCCCTCGGCGGTATGGCTTTCCGACTGGGAGTTGTTTAGCATCATGGCCTTGCGCAGTTCCTGCCAACGCTGAGCTGCACGTTCCGACTGCTCGCCGGTTAGGGAACCGGCTGTGGTGGCGAATTCGATATCTCGCGACGTCTTTTCGCCAGTGGCCAGATCCGTCAGATCGCCCATGTAGCGCAGGATAACTGCGATCATCGCTGCGCAAGGCACAGCAAGGAAGGCGCCGATGATGCCGAACAGGGTGGAACCCAGGGTGACGGATAGCAGGATGATGACCGGGTGGACGTTCATGGCGCGGGACTGCAGCACCGGCTGCAGAATATTGCCTTCCAACTGCTGGACAGCGATGACCAGCAGCAGCGCCATGACGGCGGTGTTGAAGTCCACTGCCACCAGTGCGATCAAGACGGACAGGGCGCCCGCGACGAACGCGCCGACCATGGGGATGAATCCGCCGAAGAAGGTCAGGATGGCCAGAGGGCCGGCCAGGGGCACGTTTAGCAGTACCAGGCCAAGGCCGATGAAGACGGCATCGATGGCGGAGACGATGGCCTGGGTGCGGATGAAGCCGCCCAGGGTGTTCCAGCAGCGGGTCAGAACCTCAGTGAGGTGCCAGCCGACACGGCGACCGGTGACGCGGCGCAGCATCGGCAGGAAGTTCTCGCCGTCCTTCAGGAAGAAGAAGGTCAGCACCAACATGACGAACATGGTGACCAGCAGGGAAGCGGTCTCTGTACCGAAGGCAGCGATGCTTGTCGCAATATCGCCGGACTTATTCTGCAGCCAATCGGTGATCTGCTGAACTCCGTCGTTGAACTGGCTTTCCTGCAAGTTCACAGGTGGGCCCTGCAGCCAGTCCTGGATACGGCCGATACCGTCGCTGGCCTGGTTGACGATCGTCTTGCCCTGATCCACGGCGCTCGGCGCGATAGCGGCAAAGGTGCCGATGATGAGGGCGAAGAAGCCCAAAATTGTGATGAGCACTGCCAGGCTGTTGGGAACCTTTGCCTTGCGGAGCAGGCGAACGACCGGCCACAGAACGGTACACACAATCACCGACAGGCAGACCGGCAGGATGCCCGCCCACAGCTTGCCGAACACCTGGAATCCCAGGTAGAGCGCGGCGGCAATGATGATGAAGCGCAGGCACCAGCCCGCAAGCCAGCGACCTGTGGTGCCAATAACCTCGGCGCGGTCACGCAACTCGGGGTTCAGTTCCTCGTCGATGGCCGACTTTTTGGAGGATTTATTGGCCTTCTTCTTGGCCTTCGCCGCGCGAGAGCTCAGACCCGGGTAATCGTCGGTTTCAGTCTCGCCGTCCGGTTCGTGATCCTTTGCGAGGGGCTTTTCCATGCCGGTCGTCGCGCGGGCGCTGTTGCGATCCTGGACGAAGGAATCGCCCTTTTCCTCCACAGTAGGTGCGGTCTCTGCCCGCTTGGCTTCGACCAGCTTGGCTTCGGGAGAATCGGGGCTGACCGTCGGATGCCTGGCAGCTTCGGGCTCGTTGGCGAACTGGCCATGACCTAGTCGCTCTTCATCTTTATCGTCACCCGGGATAGGGATGTTTTCGGTATCCATACGGTGGGAACCCGCGATAAAGTCTGCGAAATCACGGCCATCCTTGTCAGGAAAGGACCTGTCGTGGGGGTTCTGGGAGTTCATTCTCCCCATTCTGCCTCACGCAGGTCCAAAACGGGAGTTAATTATGCCCTCCCGGGGCATGTTATCGGGCGATGGTGGACGCGCTTTCCGCCAATAGCGATTCGTTGTCCGTGCCGGGTGCAGAACCCAACTCGCCAGTGGTGTTGTCATCAGTTTTAGCGAGCATGAGGACCGCGGCTACAAGCCCGCCCCAGATCACAAGAATGAACAAAGCCATCAGGAGGATAGCGGGGCCGGTCATGACAGTTCCTTTCCTTCGTCAGCGGTGGGGGCTGAGGTGGGCGTCGATAAAGGGTTTGGCACACCACTCGGGCGGCCCTTCGGAGGTACGCCGTAGTCCGAGCTCGGCAGACCATCGAGGATCTGGTTACCGCGGAAGGGCAGGAGGCTCCACAGAACTGCGCCGACACCGATGATGATCAGCACCAACCAGCCGAAGGCGAAGATCGTTCCTGATTCATAGCCCTCGTAGCCTTCGCTGATGAGGGTGCGGACCTCCTCGACCAGGAAGTAGAGCAGCACCGCAGGGGTGATTGCGAACACGCAAGCCTGCCAGACGATACCCAGACGCAGCTCCGATACGGCGTTGATGTGCTGCGCGATCTCGTTGCGGCGCCCCTGGATCCAGCCAATGGTCAGCACCGCGGCGATCGCACAGATAACGATGCCCAGGTTGTTGGTGAACTTATCCATGATGTCCAGGGTGATCATTCCGGACGTGGTGGAAAAGAGCAGGCAGGACACGACAGCCATGAGGCCGCCGACGCTGATGGAGGCAACCTCGCGAGAAAGGTTCAACTTATCGCGTACCGCAGAGATCACAACCTCCATGATGGAGATCAGAGAGGTGATACCTGCCAGGAACAAGGAGCCGAAGAAGAGCACACCGAACAGGGACCCCATCGGCATTTCGTTGATGATGGTCGGGAAAGCGATGAACGCCAAGCCAATGCCGCCGGAGACCGATTCTTCGACGGAGGTGCCGGACTGGGCAGCCATGAATCCCAGGGTGGCGAACACGCCGATGCCGGCCAGCACCTCGAAAGAAGAGTTAGCGAAGGCAGTAACCATACCGGTGCCGGTCAGGTTGGTGCGTGGCTTCAGGTAGGAGGCGTAGGTGATCATGATGCCGAAGCCGATGGACAGGGAGAAGAAGATCTGGCCATAAGCGGCGATCCACACCGAGGTATCGGTCAAAACGCTCCAGTCCGGAGTGAAGAACGCGTTGAGACCATCCGCGGAGCCTTCGAGGAACAGTGCGCGCACTACCATCACTAGGAACAACACGATGAGTACAGGGACGAAGAACATCGTGATTCGCCCGATGCCTTCGTTAATGCCGCGGGCGAGGATGAAGATGCATGCCACCCACACGGCGATCATGACCAGTAGAATCGGGAGGACGACGTCGCCGGTCCAGGCGGAGGAGGAATCAACCTTGAGGAACTCCTCCAGGAAATATGTTTCCGCGTTGTCGCCCCAGGTCTTGGGGATGGAGTTCCAGGTGTAGATGCCGGCCCAGGCGATGATGGCGGCGTAATACCCCGCGATGAAGAAGTTGACGCCACCCTTGAGCCAGCCGATAGACTCAGCAAACTTGCCAGTGCGGCGGAAGGTTAGGGGAGTGGAGCCACGGAAGCGGTGCCCCATAGCTAGGTCGAACCAGAGCAGCGGAATACCCGCGCTGAGAAGAGCGACCATGTAGGGAATCAGGAAGGCGCCGCCACCGTTATCGTATGCGGCATAGGGGAAACGCCAGATATTGCCCAAGCCGACCGCAGAACCAATCGCGGCCATCAGGAATACAAGGCGGGTATTGAAAGTTTCCCGTCTCTGACGGGGATTAGCTTCGGAGGTAGTCATAAGAGGTGCATCTTTCTCGCAGGCAACCCGCGGGCAGCTCAAGAGGGCGAAGAGGATGGGGTTTCAAGGCTTCGGGGGTGGTGAAACCTCAAGGTTTTCTAAGGTGCAATTACTATACGACTCAGCGGGGGTGCTAATAGTGGGTTTTCACAATTTTTCGTTCAGATTTACTACCCGGAGTGAGGGAAATGGGTAGGGGACTAGGCGGGAGTGCTGGAATGGGCGGCGGTGGGCAGCGGTGGGCGTCCATAAAAAGATCAATAAAAAGGCATAAATAGAGCAACAACGATAAGGGCGCGTTGGAGGGCGAGACGGCCGGGCGATAGGATGGGGCACGTGACTCTTACTCTTGGAATCGTCGGCCTGCCCAACGTGGGCAAGTCCACGCTGTTTAACGCCCTGACCCGCAACGATGTTCTGGCTGCGAACTACCCGTTCGCGACCATCGAGCCCAACGTGGGGCTGGTGGAGCTGCCGGACCCACGCCTGACGCGCCTGGCCGAGATCTTTGAATCCGAGCGCATCCTGCCTGCGACTGTCTCCTTCGTAGACATCGCCGGCATCGTGAAGGGTGCTTCCGACGGTGAGGGCATGGGTAATGCCTTCCTGGCGAACATCCGTGAGGCGGACGCGATCTGCCAGGTGGTGCGTGCGTTCTCCGACGACAATGTGATCCACGTTGACGGTCGAGTGGACCCCGCCAGCGACATTTCCGTCATTGAGACGGAGCTGATCCTGGCCGACCTGCAGACGGTGGAGAAGGCCCTGCCGCGCCTGGAAAAGGAAGCGCGCAAGAACAAGGATCTAGCCGAGCAGGTCGAGGGGGCGAAGAAGGCGCAGGAAATTCTGGAGGATAGCCGCACTCTGTCGAGCGCCGCAGCGCAGGGGGAGATCGACCTGGCTACGGTGCGCGATCTGCACTTCCTGACGGCCAAGCCGTTCCTGTACGTGTTTAACTCCGACGAGTCTGTGCTGACCGACGAGGATAAGAAGGCGGAGCTGCGCGAGCTGGTAGCCCCGGCAGATTGTGTGTTCCTGGACGCCGCGACGGAGGCGGATCTGCTGGAGCTGGACGACGAGGAGGCGGCTGAGCTGCTGGAATCCGTTGGTCAGACCGAGCCGGGGCTGCAGACGCTGGCTAAGGCTGGTTTCGCAACGCTGGGCCTGCAGACCTATCTGACTGCTGGGCCGAAGGAAGCCCGCGCATGGACGATTCACCAGGGTGATACCGCCCCGCAGGCGGCCGGCGTGATCCACACGGACTTCGAGAAGGGCTTCATTAAGGCCGAGATCGTGGCCTTTGAGGACCTGGACGAGCTCGGTTCCATGGCGGAGGCTCGCGCCCACGGCAAGGTGCGCCAGGAAGGCAAAGACTATGTGATGGTCGACGGCGACGTGGTGGAATTCAAGTTCAACGTGTAGTGCTTAACCTCTGCGATGAACTCTTTGATCCCGGGACGTGATGAGGACTGGGGCTATTGTGCTCCCCCGAACGCTACGGCCCGGGGGCACGAGGCTGTGTCGCAGGTGCAAGCGAGAGGACCACTAGCGAAACACAGACCGCTGAGTCGACGCAGTCACGGTAAAGACGGAGCCGTCTAGGCGGTGCTCGAGGTTGCGCGAGATACGGTGACGCTGGGCGTCGGTAAGCGATGCGCATTCGGCGACATCGATGGAAAGCTGGACTTTGCCGTCCGTCGTGTTGACGCCCTGGCCGCCCGGAGTCGACGATCTCGCGAAACGCTCCGCGAGATCGGCGGCGATGACCGCACCGTCGGGGATCCCCGGGCCGGGCGCTATGGTCATGTCGTTCATGCCGCCCAGCCTAGGTGCCCACACCCCTTTCTCGTCTCGGCGGAAGCGGAGACCGCGTCGCGACGGCCGGGATCCAGCCTCAGTATTATCCTCGTCACCGGTTGATTCGAACGCTTTTTGCTCCTCCTTCTCCCGTCGGGCTTCGATTTCAGCGGC